>DATKFJ010000438.1:0-22849 GCA_035511435.1 Acetobacteraceae bacterium
GCCTGTTGATGCAGAAACCAAAGCGCCTGCTGGCTGTACGATAGCGGATAGATGCGTGCTGGAGTCCCGGACGAATGCCCCGGCGCCTCTCGTATCAGTGACGGCAGCTCAGCCG
This sequence comes from Acetobacteraceae bacterium, assembly GCA_035511435.1. GTDB lineage: Bacteria > Pseudomonadota > Alphaproteobacteria > Acetobacterales > Acetobacteraceae > JAMXLO01. Next base: position 116 of record DATKFJ010000438.1, read on the forward strand.
TCTCCAGCTCGTGCTCCGCAGACGGCTCGAGCAAACCTGACAGGAGCGTCGCCAACGCCGCGACGGTCGGGTAATTGAACAGCAGATTTGCCGGCAGCGATCCGTTGATCCCTTCCTCCAGCCGGCGCTTCAGCTCCAGGGCCATCAGCGAGTCCATGCCCATTTCGAACAGGTCCTGTGCCGGCAGGATGGCGCTCTCCTGCGCGCCAAGTACGGCAGCCACCGCGCCGCCAATGAAGTCCTCCAGCAGCTTCTGTCGTCCGGCGCCGGATGATTCGCCGAAGCGGTCGGGACGACTGCGCGGCTCGCTCTTGAGCATCGCCTGGGGCCTGATCGCGGCCACGCGCGGCGAGACGACGCCCAGATATGAAAGGAACGGCCTCGCTCGCCGCGCTTCGAACAGCGGCTTGTACCGGGACCAGTCGATACGGGCTACAATACCTTGCGGCGCGGACCCGATGAGCAGGCGTCCCAGTGCATCGAGTGCCTCGTCGGCCGACATGGGCAGCAGACCCGCCTGACGAAACGAGCGCTGGGCCTCCGCCGACGCCATGCGGATGTCCTCCCAGGCACCCCAATTGATTGCCAGGACCCTTCGGCCAGGACGATTCGCCTCATACGCGGTTGCATCAAGGAACATGTTCGCCGCAGCGTAATGAGCTAGCTCGGCGTATCCCAACAGCGCGGCCGTGGACGAGAATAGTACAACAAAGTCGAGTTCCATGCTGCGCGTCAGGCGCTCCAGGACGACCGTACCGGCGATCTTCGATCCCAGCATGCTGCTGACCTGCGCGCTGGTCAGTTGCTCGATTCGCCCGGCGCTCACGTCAACGGCGGCATGAATGATGCCGCGCAATGGCGGCGCCTCCACAGCAAGTTGGGTCAGCAGCGCGCCCATCCCCGCTTCGTCGGCGACATCGCCCGCCAGCGCAAAAATGCGCGTGCCCATGCACTCAAGGGCCTGGACGGCGTCCGAATTCGGGTCCGGATGGCGCCCCAGCAATGCGATGTGCCGCGCGCCGTGCTCCGCCATCCAGTGCGCGACCAGAAGACCCAGCCCACCGAAGCCACCGGTGATAAGATAGGTCGCGTCGGGTCGGAATTGCGCAATCGCTGCACCGGGCGCGGACGCGGGCAGCAGTCGCGCCACGTGTCGCTCGCCATCGCGGTACGCGGTCTGGTCTTCACCATCGCCGGCGACGATCGCCGCTACGAGGGTCTCCGCCAACATTGCGGCCGAGCCCTCAGGCGGCAAATCCACCAGTCCGCCCCAATGCTCGGGCTGCTCGAGTGCGAATGCACGACCAATGCCCCACAGCGGCGCCTGCCACCGGCCGCCTGGCGACGACCGGCCACGCACGGCCTGGGCACCACGCGTGACGAGCCAGGCGCGGCCGCCTTGGGTTCCCCGACCAAACCCGCCGAGCCACCGGATCGGCAGTTCAGCCGCAAGGGCCATGCAGGCCTGTGCCGCGTCGAACTCCTCATCTGCACGCGACGTCAGTTCCAGCGCACCAAGATAGACCAGGTGGTCGCCGTCCTGGACCGTCGGCTCAGTCGCGTCGGCGTTCAGCAGGACCACTGCGTCGCCACGTGCCCTCAGGTGCCATGCCAAGGCGGCGCCCACCCCGTCGCAGTCTCCCACCACGACCCAGCGCCGCACCGCCGCCGCGGCGCGGGCAACCAACAGCACCTGTTCCCGTTCGCTGATCGGGCCCGACGCATCGCCCGGGATCGCCACGAAATCGTCGAACCCCTGGTCTTCCAGGAGACCGCGCCATGTGCCGGCTCCGACCAACGGGTCATTGGCACGCAGCGCAGTGTCCTGGAAACGCCACCAGCCTTCGATCAAGCCGAACGTGATGCTGGTCCAGCGCTGGGTCCTGACCCCCTCAAGCAGAAACAACAGCCCGCGAGGTGCCAGCAGGCCACGCACATGCCGCACGGTCTCCGTCAGATCCTTCGTCGCATGCAGCGCATTGGCGGAAATGATCACGTCGAACTGGCCAGGCAGAAAGCCCTGTTCGAACGGGTCTTTTTCGATGTCCAGCAACGCCGTGAGCATGAACGGATACGCGGCGAACTGCGTGGCCGCGCGTTCCAGGAACAGCGGCGAGACGTCGGTGAAGGTGTAGCTCACTCCGTGTGACGGCAGGAGTGGCAGCACATAGCTGGTAGTGCCGCCAGTACCCGCGCCGATCTCCAGCACACGCAGAGTGGTACCTGGTGTGAGATTAGCAATTGCCGATGTCAGTGCCTCACCCAGCGCGGAATTGTAGGTACGCGCAAACGGTGATTCGACGTAGAGTTTGCGCGCCTGGATGAACGAGCCACCTGGGAACAGCAGCTGCAACGGATCCTGCTCGCCGGTGAGCACGCGACTCAGCTCATTGCCGCTGCGCTGAAGCATGCCCACTTCACCGTCCACGTGGCGGAACATGTCCAGCGTATCGCGCAAATGCTGCTCCGGATCGGCCGCAGGCAATGGACCGACGATCTCCAGCGCCGACCCAGCACAACGGACCACGCCATCCTCGGCCAGCATGTCCAGCAGTCGTCTGAACAGCCGGAAGTGGCGCGGCGCTACGCCCAATCGAGCCGCCTCCTGATCGGGCACGAAAACCCGTCCCACCGTCGTATCGAAGCCGAGTTGACGTAGTGCCTTGGCGACATATTCGACTGACAATTGATCGAGCTTCGGCAGCAGCTGGTCGTACACTGAAAGTTCATGGTGGTCGGCAAGTGTCGCGAAACGCTCGCGCAATGCAGCGCCAAACTGCTCAGGTCCGAGCAGCAAGGGTGCTGCCCGTGTCGGCAACGGCGCCGACTCCCACTGCACCTGATAGAACAGACCGTCATCCGTCGGCGTGGTCACGCCATCGCGCGCGTCTGACGGAACAACACCGCCAGGCGTCAGTATCCGACCTTGGTTCTCGAGTTGCGCAGGCGAGTACCAATAACTGCGGTGCTCGAACGGATATGTCGGCAGCGGGATCCTGCAGGCTCCCTTGCTCACGTCCGCCCAGCTGATCGGCATCCCGTAGACATAGAGTTGGGCGAGACTCTCGGCGATCACGCTCCAATCGTCTGCACCACGGCGCAGGGATGTCAGAAAGAGACTTTTCCCATCGGGCAGACTGCGCCTCGCCAGTGCGATCAGGGTCGGCTCCGGGGCTACGTCCAGAAAGATACGATAGCCCGCCTGATGCAGGAGCGTGATGCCGTCCTCGAAGCGATCCGGCTTGCACGAACCTGCCTGCCAGTAGCTTGTATCGGGCACGTCCCCCAGGTTCAGAGCATGCGATCCCGTGGCAGTCCACGCCACCGGAACTCGCGGCCTGCTCATCGTGACAGCGCTCGCGCACTCCTGCGTCGCATCGGCGTTTTGTGCGCGACCTGCTCGCTGCGTGATTAGCTGCAGGCCATCTTCGAGCGAGAGAACGCCCGCTACGCAGGCCGCAACGATCTCGCCATCCGCAGAGCCGATGACCGCCGCTGGTTCGACACCGAACGACTGCCAAAGCCGGGTTGTTGCATATTGGACTGCGAACAGCGCCGGTTGCCGCCACGCGGGATCGTCCAGCGAAGCGATCTCACCACTTGACGACCACAAGACCGAATTGAGGGTTCTGCCGGCAGCATCGGGCCCGAGAAAGTGGTCGCACTGATCGATGGCGGCCCGGTAGACGCTCGACATATCGTAGAGCAGGCGACCACCCATTCCGGAAGATTGAGAACATTCGCCGGCGAACAGGAAGACCACCTCGCGAGCCTGGCCCGGAACGACGATGCCCGCATGCAGCGCGGGATGCGGTTTACCGTCCGCAAAGGCCCGCATCGCGTTCGCTGCGGTCTCCATGCTGTCCGCGACAACTGCCAAACGATGCGGGAAGTGCGACCTGCCCGCACCCACCGTGCAGACGAGATTCGCCAGCGCCAACTCGGGCCGCGACGCGATTACCTGCGCATAACGCGCCGCGATGGTCGAAAGCGCGGCATCGCTACGCGCCGAAAGCGGCACACAGTAGAATGATCGCTCCTCGGCTCCGGCGTTCGGCCTGGCCGGCGGCGCCTCCTCCAACACCACATGCGCATTCGTTCCGCTGAACCCGAATGAGCTCACACCAGCCATCCGCGCGCGCGCGGCCCGCCGCCACGCGGCGCCCGTCGCCGCTACCGAAACGCTATATTCCGCCCAAGGAATGTGCGGGCTTGGTTGGTGAAAATGCAGATGCGGCGGAATCCGCTCGTTCTGCAATGCCAGAACGACTTTGATCATGCCGGCCACACCCGCTGCCGACTCAAGATGGCCGAGATTCGTCTTTACCGAGCCAATCAACAATGGAGCGTCCCGCATCCTCCCCGCACACAATGCGGAGCCGAGAGCGCGAACCTCGATCGGATCGCCGAGTGACGTTCCTGTGCCATGCGCCTCCACGTAGTCGATCTCATCCGCGCTCGCGCCGGCATCGAGCAGAGCGGCACGGATGACGTCCTCTTGCGCCGGCCCATTCGGGACCGTCAGACCACCGCTGCGACCGTCCTGGTTGATCGCCGTACCGCGGATCACCGCCAGAATATTGTCTCCGTCCGCGACGGCGTCGCCCAGTCGCTTCAAGACGACAACGCCGCAGCCTTCACCGCGCGAAAAGCCGTCGGCACTTGCGTCGAACGTCTTGCATCGGCCGTCCGGCGCCAACATGCGCGCCTTGGACAAGGCGATCATGGTCTCGGGCGCGCAGATCACATTCGCGGCTCCTGCCAGCGCCACACGGGTTTCACCGGAGCGCAGGCTTCGACACGCCAGATGAACCGCGACCAGTGAAGACGAACAGGACGTATCCACCACAAGAGAAGGCCCGCGAAGCCCAAGCGCGTACGAAATCCGGCCGGCCGCTACACTTGGCGCATTCCCCGACGCCAGATAGGCATCAATCGTTTCGTTGCCTCGTCGCATCAGACGATGAAAATAGTCGCTGTTGCAAAGGCCGATGAACACACCGGTCGGAGATCCCACCAACCGGTCTGCGGCAAGTCCCGCATTTTCCAACGCCTCCCACGTGACCTCCAGCAGCAGTCGCTGCTGCGGGTCCATCGTCAGCGCCTCACGTGGTGCTATGCCGAAGAATGCTGCATCGAAGCCGCTCACATCATCGAGAAATCCGCCAGCGCGGACGGCCATGCGTGCAGATCCATCCGGATCTGGGTCGAACAGCGTGTCAATATCCCATCGGTCGCTGGGCACCTCGCGGATCGCGTCACGTCCGTCCCGCAACAGCTCCCAGAACGCCTGCGGACTGTCCGCGCCACCAGGAAACCGACAGCCGATGCCAATGATCGCGATAGGCTCACGCTCGCGGCGTTTCGCCATCTCGATCTGTTCCTGCTGATCGAGCGCAAGCAACAGCAGTTGCTTCTGCGATAGCTTGCTGAGGCGATCGAACAGGTCGCTCATTTCAAATATCCTTCCGCCTGCGTGTCGCAAGCATCTGGTCCACCTCGTCGTCGGAGAGGCGTTCAACCGAACCAACCAGATCAAACTCGGCAACCACAGCGGCTTCTGAATCGATCTGCCCGCTTCGGGCAGCGAGCTGCAGAACGTCGTCGAATATGTAATTGGTGAGCGCGTCGATCGTCGGATAGTCGAACAACAGTGTTGCCGGCAACGGCCGGCTCAGTGCGGCAGCGAGACTGTTTCGTAGCTCGACCGCGAGCAGAGAATCAAGGCCGATCTCGCCGAGTGGTGTCAGCGGATCCACCGCCCTTGCCGGGTCGATACCGAGGATCCGCAGCGCGCTATCACTCACGAACTCTGCGACCATCGACCGCCTGCGCGTCGCCGGCGCATCGACCAACTGCTTGCACAAGTCGATGACCGACGCCGCGACACCAGTCGTTGCCATCGGCCGCCCGACCGTGGCCGCGCCGGCCACCTCTGCCAGAAACCGCGGTGCATCGCCGCTGCCGACGTGCGCAGTGTAACGCCCCCAGTCGATCGGCAGCACGCTGATTTGGGCGCCCGGCCAGGACAGGACACGTTCCAGCGCTGCAATTCCTTGGGCTGGCGTCAATCCTGTCAGACCATGCGCCGCCAGGCGGTCGCCGATATCACGAGCGCCCGCGACACCGATCTCGGCCCACGCTCCCCAGTTGATGCTGAGTGCGCAAAGCCCCCGGTTCCGCCGCTCATGCGCAAGCAGATCAAGGACCGCATTTGCAGCAGCATAGTTGGTCTGGCCCGGGGAACCGAGTACCGCCGCCGCGGAGGAGAACATGACGAACCAATCGAGCGGATCGGCGCGCGTCAACTTGTCCAGCAACCATGCGCCGTGGACCTTTGGACCGAGCACCCGCGCCAGACGATGTGGGTCCTGCTGCTGCAAGCCACCGTCGTCAAGCACCGCCGCACAATGCACGACGCCTCGCAGCGGCGGTCCATCCCGACGAAGTCGGATCAGAAGATCACTGAGCCTCGCATCGTCGGTAACATCCACCGCCTCCGTCAGGACACCCGTACCGGTGGTCCGAATCTGGTCAACAACGGCGACGGCTTCGGGCGTTATGCCGCGCCGGCCGATCAATGCAATACGACCCGCTCCTCTCTCGGCCAGAAACCGAGCAACCTGCAGCCCAAGTCCGGACAGGCCGCCGGTGACAAGATACGTGCCGTCGCGGCGGATCTGCGCTGGGGTCGGGCCGCCTTGGCTCAGCACGATCTTGCCCACGTGCCGCGCCTGGGCCATCAGCCGGAAAGCACGCGGCGCGTCCTCCATCGCGAACACCTGGCGGGGCAGCGACGTGATAAGGCCTCGGCGTAACGCATCGACCAGTCGCGCCAGCATGCCGCCGATGAGAGCAGGATCCGTCGCTGCATCCTCACTCCAATCGACAATCATGTAGTGCAGATCGCGCCCAAGTGCGGTTACCGATTCGGGTGAGCGGAGGTCGCGCTTGCCGATCTCGACGAACCGTCCGCCCCGCGCGAGCACGCGAAAGCTTGCGTCCATCAAGGGCCCGGTTAGCGAATTGAGTACCAGATCCACGCCACGACCGTCGGTGAGCGCCATGATCTCATCGGCAAAGCTGGTGCTGCGCGAGTCCAGTACGTGCGGCACACCCATCGAACGCAGCAGTTCGCGCTTCCACGCCGAACCTGCCGTGGCGAACACCTCGGCCCCGGCCCGCTGCGCCAGACGGATTGACGCCATGCCGACGCCGCCCGCTCCCGCATGGATTAGCACGCGATCGCCTGCGCGCATGCCCGCCATATGCGACAGACAGAATTCGGCTGTCAGAAACGCGATGGGAAACGCGGCGCCCTCCTGCGCACTCATCCCAGGCGGAAGCGGCTGCACCAGATTTGCGTTGGCAATGACGAACGACGCGAAGCATCCCGTTGCGATTGCCATCACGGAATCGCCCGGCGCCAGATGCGTTACGCCGGGGCCGACAGCCGTCACACGCCCGGCGCACTCACCGCCCGCCAGATCGCCGCCACCCACGCCCATTCCGAGCAGTTTGAGTACATCCTTGAAGTTGATGCCGGCAGCCTCAACGGCAATTTCGACCTCGCCTGGACCAGGCGCGCGCCGCTCAGCCGGTTCGAATTCGAACCGTTCCAATGTTCCGGGCAACGTTGGCACCAGCCGCCAAGCCGCGGACAATGCTTCCGCGGTATCAGCTTCGCCGCCACGCGGCACATGAACCAGACGCGCAAGCCGGCGCCCATCGGAGCGCAACGCAACCTGGCCTTCCGATCCGGCTTCGGCCAGTTCGGCAGCCAGCGCATCACACTCCGCGACCTGGGGACTGGGGTCGAGGTCCACGCAAACGCAACGCAACTCTGGATGCTCGATTGCAATCGACTTTCCCAGACCCCACGCAGCCGCCTGTATCGGCGACACGCTGCGCTCGTTTGCGTCGGCCTGCTGACCTCCGCGTGTCACGAGCCACAGCTGTGGCGGCAACGCTTCGGCAACCAGCGACTGCGCCAGCAGCATCGGGCTCGTGGCACTCCGCGTCTGTGCTTCGGCGAGGTCGGCCGCAGTCATGCCGTCCCACCCCACGTTGTCGAGCGACCATGCGTGGATGACGCCGTCGACGGCGCTCCCAGCGGAACGCAGCGCCGCGAGCAGCCGGCGGTAATCCTCGGGCTTGGCGGGATCGATGCTGCACACCTCCGCACCGATCGCGAACTGGCCGGGATGGACCAACGTGCAACGATCCCCCGCTGCCTGCACACGCACTGCGAGCGTTTCCGCGACCCCGGTGCGGTCGGCAAAGATCAGCCACTCGCGTGACCGGGAGCGAACTGCATCGGTGTCGGACGGCCGCTCGGCACCGGACTTATGGACATCCGACGCCAGCCGCCAGCGCGTCTCATACAGGCACGCGTCAAGCCAACGCTCGTCTGCCCGACCGAGCGCGTCGCGCGTGACACGCGCCAGCCGCACGTCGCGCATTTCGGCGACCAGCGCTCCCTCGCCGTCGAACACCCGCACCTGCGCCCGAAGACCGCCGGAAGCGGGCTGCACCACCACATGGCTCCAGCACCGATCGCCTGCGTCGCGATGCAACGTGAAGCTGCCGATAGCGATCGGCAAATGCAGCACGCTCGTGTTGTCCGCGCCAGGCAGTGCCGCCGCGATGATCTGCAGGCAGCCGTCGAGCAGGACAGGATGCAGCCGACAGCGCGACGCCTGTTCGGCCAATGCGGGCGACAGCGCAATTTCGCCAAGCGCCTGTCCAGCGTCGCGCCAGATCAGCTGCACGCTGTGGAAATCATCGCCGAATTGCAGGCCACATGCTTCGAAATCGCGGTAGAACTCCGACACGTCGACCGGCACGTCGCACCGCTTGCGCAGATCCGCCAATGTATCGGATGTCAATGTATCGGATGTGAATGTATCGGAGGCCAACGTCGCTGGACCACCGGAGCGGATACGGGCCGCGACGTGGCGAATCCACGGCGCGGCGTCCGAATCAGTCTCACTCAGGCTGTTGACCGAGACCGACGCAGTCCCCTCGCTGACAGGCTCGAAAATCGTCTGAACAATGCGCGCACCGCCATCGTCGTCGAGCAGCATTGCCGCGCTGATCGCAACGTCCTCGATGCAGACAACGCCGACGCCCAGCACGTCCGATGCGCCCGCGACAAGCATGTCGAGATAAGCGGTTGCCGGCAGGATCACATGGTCCAGCACCCGGTGCTGGCGAACGAAGGCCGGAACATCGGCGGAGATTCGCGATTCGAAGATTGTGCCAGGCACCGCGGAACGCAGACGCGAACCCAGCAGCGTGTGTCTGCCTTGAGACGTCGGCGGAGCTGGCACCGAAGTGTTGGGTTTCGCCCTGAACCAGTGACGTTGGCGCTGGAATGGATAGGTTGGCAAATCAACGATGCGTCGCGCACCATCGCTCAGCGCACGCCAATCCACCTGGTGGCCCGCCAGATACACCGCGGACAGGCTGTCCAGCATCTGCTCCCAGTCGGGCCGGCCTTTGCGCAAGGACGGAACCAGACGCGATGGAGCCAGTGCAAGCGCAGAGCTGACCAGGGGAAGCAACGCCGGAGCAGGACCGATCTCGATACAACAATCGACACGCGCGGCCTCGAGTGCCCGAAGACCATCGCCGAAGCGGACTGCTTCGCGCATGTGTCGCCGCCAATACTCGGGCCGGGTGATTTCATCCGCAACCACTGGCCCGCCCGTGAGGTTCGATACCAGGCGCAGGCGCGGCGGCGCGAGGTTGACGGTGCCTACTGCTGTTTCGAATTGGTCGAGGACCGGTGCGACCAGCGGAGAATGAAACGCATGCGACACCGGCAACAGCCTGTGCTGGATACCGCGTTCTCCCAGCGTCCGGCAGATCTGCGCAACCTCCGTGGCGCTGCCCGAGACCACGGTCTGGCGTGGCCCGTTGATGGCGGCGATCGAAACCTGGCCTGCGTACGGCGCAACGGCACCCGCCACCTCCGCCTCGCCGGCAAGGAGCGCGGCCATCGAGCCGCCCGATGGCAGCGACTGCATCAGTCGGCCACGCAATGCGACAAGGCGCAGACCGTCCTCCAGGCTGAACACCCCGGCGACGCACGCCGCGACGTACTCACCGACCGAATGGCCGATCAGAATGTTCGGCATCACGCCCCAGGCGCGCCACAGTTCGGTTAGCGCATACTCGACGGAAAACAGCGCCGGCTGCGTGTACTGCGTCTCGTCAATCAGCGCGAATTTCGGATCCGCCGGAAACAGCACGTCGAGCAATGGCCGATCGAGCTGCGGAGCGAGGATCGCTGCACACCGGTCCAATGCCTGTCGGAACACCTCTGAGGCGTCATAAAGCCCTTTCGCCATTCCGGGGTATTGCGCGCCCTGTCCGGTGAACAGGAAAGCGATACGCAGCGGATCGCGCCGCGCGATGGACGCGGTCTTTACCGCGCGTGACGGCTCACCGCGGCCGAGGGAACGGAGCCCGGCCAACGTTTCATCCATGGTGGACGCGACGATGGTCGCGCGATGCTCGAAATGCGCCCGGCCGGAATTCGCCGTGTGACAGACGTCTGCGAGTTCGACACCGGTCATCTCGGCCAACGAGTCCGCGTATTGCTCGGCCAGTTCGCCCAGCGCCTTGCGATCACGCGCGGAAACCGCGAGCAGATGCGCCCGCCGCGTTGACGATGCCGACGGAGCTGCCCGTGCCGGCGGCTCTTCAAGGATCACGTGGGCGTTCGTGCCGCTGAAGCCGAAGGAGCTGACACCGGCAATGCGCCGCCCGCCGATCGGTTCCCAGCGAACCGGCTGAACCGCCACCTGGAGGGGCAGGTCGTGCCAGGCGATATGCGGGCTGGGTGCGTCGAAATGCAGGTGAGGCGGAATGGTCCGGTTCTGCAGCGCAAGGACGATCTTGATAAGTCCGGTCACCCCGGCCGCGGCCTCAAGATGTCCAACGTTGGTCTTGACCGATCCGATCAGCAGAGGGCGATCGGTTGGACGATCCTTGCCGAACACTGCGCCGAGCGCCTGAACCTCCAGAGGGTCTCCCAGCTGGGTTCCTGTACCGTGCGCCTCGATGAAGCCGACCTGACCTGGCGCAATGTTGGCGAATGCCAGCGCCGCACGAATCACCGCTTCCTGCGCCGGCCCGTTAGGCGCTGTCAGGCTGCTGCTGGGCCCATCCTGATTGATGGCACTCCCGCTGATCACCGCAAGGACCCGGTCACCGTCGGTTTGCGCGGCGCTCAGGCGCTTGAGCACCACGACACCACAACCCTCGCCGCGAGCAAAACCGTCGGCCGCGGCGGCGAACGTCTTGCACCGGCCGTCAGGGGCCAACATTCGTGAATGGGACATTGCCACGAAGAGATCCGGCGCCAGGATGAGATTGACGCCTCCCGCCAGCGCCATCGAGCACTCAGTGTTGCGCAGCGCCTGACAGGCGAGATGAATTGCGACCAGGGAGGACGAACACGCGGTATCGATGGTCAGGCTCGGTCCGCGTAGCCCGAGCAGGAACGACAGGCGGCCACTGAACACGCTATGCGCGATGCCCGACGTGAAGTGCGCGTCGAGCAGGCCGGTATCGCCAGATTTCAGTTGCAGATACGCATAGTCGCTGCTGCACGCCGCCATGTACACGCCGGTCGCGGAATCCTGCAGCCGGTCGGGCGCCTGCCCGGCATTTTCCAGTGCCTCCCAACTGACCTCCAGCAACAGCCGCTGCTGCGGGTCCATGCCTTCCGCCTCGCGCGGCGCAATGCCGAAGAACCCTGGGTCGAATTCATCGACGTTGCGCAGGAACCCGCCCGCACCCGCGGCAATACGACCAGGTACCGCGGGATCCGGGTCATACAATGCCGCCTGATCCCACCTCTCGGCGGGAATCGGAGTAATCGCGTCGATCCCATCATGCATGAGTTGCCAGAAGCTTGCCGCGTCGTGACCACCGCCAGGCACGCGGCAACCAAGACCGATGACGGCAATCGGTTCGTGTGCTGCCCGCGAAACGGCCGCAAGGCGTGCTTCAGCGTTCTCCAACGCAAGAAAAGCGCGCTGCAATGGGGTCAGATCGGCAATTCTGTCGGTTTTCGACATGATTCCGTTCGGTCTGCTGAAATCATCCAAGGCGTTGCGCCAAACGAGCTTCGATCTCGGCGTCGCTCATCCCGCTGACGGTGGCTACGTCGATTGGCGTCCAATTCTCGTGCACCTCTGCGGTCGGCGTGGCGGAACCAATCTCGTCTGCCGGCGCCAGCCGCTCGCAAAGATAGCTGGCCAGCGCGTCGATCGTCGGATGATCGAACATCAGCGTGGCAGACAGATGCGACCCAAGTCCGAGACGTTTGCCAAGCTGGTCGCGCAGGCGCACCGCCATCAGCGAATCAAGCCCCAGATCCATCAGTCGATCATTGCGCGCCGGCGGCTCGTTCTCGTCGCGCCGGAGAATGCGCATCACCTGGTCGCGCACGAAATCGCAAATCAGGTCGTGACGCTCGGTTGGGAGTGCCTCGATAATGCTGGTCCGGAGCCGATCCGTCGCTTCGGTATCGTGCGCCACAAGTGGCTGGATCCGGCTGTCCGTATAGCCCGGGATTTCCGCTTCACCGGCCTTGTTCGAAAGATCACCCGGCGCTCGCGCGATCACCACGTGCTGTCCCAGATGCGTGGCCGCCGAATCTGCCCGTGGCCATGCCTCCGCCGCCACGAAGCCGACATCACGCAGCACCTCGATCCAGCGTGTGGCTGCCAGCAGCGGATGGTCGCCACGCAAATCATCGGTGAAGTGCTGCCAGCCGTCCATCAGGCCGGTTGTCATGTCGAACCAGGCGAGATGCGTGGTCGATTCAAGCAGGATCAGCAGCCCACCCGGCGCCAGTAGATCGCGCAGCCGATCCAGCGCCTTCGGAAGATCCGCGCTCGCGTGGACCGCGTTAGCCGAAACCACGACATCGAAGCTTGCCGGCGAGAACCCTTGCTCGGCTGTGTCACGGTCCATGTCGAAGCGCATGTAGCTGACGAACGCATACTGACCGAATCGTTCGCGCGCCCGGTCGAGGAAGACGTCCGAAACGTCCGAGAACACATAGCGCGTACGATCCGCCGGCAACACCGCCAGGGCAGCAGAGCTCGTGCCGCCGGTACCCGCGCCGACTTCGAGCACACGCAAGGGGCGGCCGGCGGGAACCGTCTCTGCCAGTGAACCCAACGCGGCCGCGACCAGTCCGTTCATGTAACGCATCGCGGTTGAACGCTGGTAGAGATCCTCGGCCAGTTCGAAAGACGCCTGCGGAAACAGTGTCTCCAGCGGACTCTCCCTGCCGCACAGCACATCGCTCAGCAGCTCGCCGCACTGGCGCAGATACGCGAGGAGTGGCTGATTGTCCGCCAGCGCGTGTTCGGTCTCGGACCACAATGCCGACAGGCCTGGGTCGGGAAGTGGGGTGTCGGCGACATAGACCTCGGCGTCCTTGCGAAGTACGCCTGACACCACGAGCCCATCGAGCCAGCGCTGGACGAGGCGTCGATAAACATCGCCGATTTCGGCTTCTTGGAGCACCTGCTGCAACGTGCGTGACTCGCCTGGATGACGGAACAGGCCGACATCACGCAGCGTCCGTATCGCGTGCCCCAGTGTAAGACGCTCCAGGCAGGCCCACTTGGCAGGGTAGGTCGACGCGTTGAGGTCGAGCGGACCCTGGTCTGCCTGGCGAGACAGTGCCGCATTGATCAGCGCCCAGCGCGTCTGCGCCGTCGCGATCGGACGCTGGGTGTCGCCGGCAATGTCGATCCAGTGCCGACGTCGGTGGAACGGATAGCTGGGGAGTGCCACTCTGCGGCGCAGATAGCCACGGTCAAATCCGTTCCAGTCGATCTCGGCACCTCCGACGTAAAGCCGCTGCAGGCTCTCGATGAGGTCCGGCCACTCCGGCCGGTCCCGCCGCAGCGAAGGCAGCCACTCCATGTCGCTGCCGGGCAGGCATTCGGCAGCCATGCCCAACAGGACCGGATGCGGACCGACTTCGATGCAGTGTGTGATGCCCTGCGCGGCAAGCGTGGCGATTGATTCGGCGAAGCGGACCGGTTCGCGCATGTGCGTAATCCAGTAGTCGGCGTTACCGATCTCCTCCGCCCCTGCAAGCGCGCCCGTCACGTTCGATATCAGCGCGATGCGGTTCGGCTGGAAACGCACCGTCTCGAGGATTTGCCGAAACGCCGGGGCTACGGGATCGATCAAGCGCGAATGCGCGGCATAGGACACGCGCAACGGCCTGACGCGAATTCCCGCGGCACTCATCCGCGCGACCATCGCCGACACCGCATCGCGCGTGCCGCTGACCACAAAGTGCTCCGGACCATTATAGGCCGCGACGGTCAGTGCGCCGTCGCTGCAGCGGACCTCCGCCTCGACGATGGCCTGTTTCGCAAACACGGCTGCCATGGTGCCGTCCCGCGCCAACGTTTCGGTCAGGCGTCCGCGCTCCGCGACAAGGCGCAACGCATCGCCGAGCGGGATGATGCCGGCGACGCAGGCGGCGGCGTATTCGCCGAGGCTGTGACCGATAACGGCAGCGGGCTCGATGCCCCACGAGCGCCACAGCGCCGCCAGCGCGTATTCGATGGCAAACGTGGCGGGCTGTGCATACAGCGTGCGGTCGACCGGCGTCGCCTCGCGGGCCTCGTGCAGCAGCTCCAGCAGCCCGCGATCCATGTAAGGCGCGAGACCAGCGGCGCATTGGTCCAGCGCTGCGCGGAACGTCGGCGACGTTGCGCGCAGCCTGAGGCCCATTTGTGCGTATTGCGCGCCCTGGCCGGTGAACAGGAACGCGACCTGCGGCCGCATGGCGCCGTCGTGCCAACCCGTTGCCACACTCTCGTGCGGCGTCGCATCGACAAACGCCTGCAACCCGCGTTGCAATTCAGCCTTTGTCGCCCCGGCCACCGACAGCCGGGTACCAAAATGCGAACGACCGGCATTCGCCGTGTAGCAGATATCGGCAGCGTCGGCGCCCTCCGTTAGCGTTGCCTGATAACGCTGCGCGAGTTCGCCCAGGGACTTCGCATTGCGAGCGGATAGCGCCAGCAAATGCATCGGCCGGTCATCACCCGTGGACACCGGCTGGTCGCGGCCCGCCGCCTGCTCCAAGATCGCATGAGCATTGCAGCCGCTGAACCCGAACGAGCTGACGCCGGCCACCAGGCGCCCGTTATCGGATGACCAGGGTACCTTTGTCACCGGCACTGTGATCGGCAGGTGCGCCCAGTCGATAAGCGGATTGCCGCTCTCGAGATGTAGATGCGGAGGGATCTCCCCGCGCTGCAGCGCGAGAACGACCTTTATCACCCCGGCAATACCGGCTGCCGCCTCGAGATGACCGATGTTGGTCTTGACCGAGCCGATCATGAGCGGCCGACCGGGATCGCGCTCTGCGCTGAACACGGCGCCCAGCGCACCGACTTCGATCGGGTCGCCTAGAGGCGTCCCGGTTCCGTGCGTCTCGACGTAGCCAATCGCCGCCGGCGGAAGATTGGCGGCCGCGAGGGCGGCGCGGATCACAGCCTCCTGCGCCGGTCCGTTGGGGGCCGTCAGGCCGCCGCTGCGACCATCCTGGTTGACAGCGCTGCCACGCACCACCGCCAGGATCCGGTCATCGTCGGCGAGCGCATCCGAAAGCCGCCGCAACGCCACGATCGCGCAACCTTCGCCGCGGACGTAGCCGTCGGCCGCCGCATCGAAGGTCTTGCAGCGGCCATCCGGCGCCATCATGCGCGCCTTGGAAAAGCAGATGTTCATGTCAGGTGTCAGAACGAGATTGATGCCACCCGCCAGCGCCAGATTGCATTCGCGCAAGCGCAGAGCCTGGCAGGCCAGATGCAGCGCTACGAGCGATGAGGAGCAGGCGGTATCGACCGCCATGCTCGGTCCATGCCATCCGAGGAAGTAGGACAACCGGCCCGCGGCGACGCTGTATGCGTTTCCCGTGCTGGCATAGACGTCAAGCATATCCGGCCGGGCGAACAGCGCGCGGCCGTAGTCGCTGTTGCAGATGCCGAGATAGACACCGCCGTTCGAACCAGTGAGCCTGCTGGGCGCAAGACCCGCATCCTCAAGCGCCTCCCACGCCACCTCCAGCAGGATCCGCTGCTGCGGATCCATGCTTGCTGCTTCACGCGGCGAGATGCCGAAGAAGTCGGCGTCGAACTGATCGACATGATCAATGAAGGCACCCCGGCGAGTGATCATCTTGCCGGGTTCATCGGCGTCCGCGGCGTACAACGCATCGAGCGACCAGCGCTC
The DNA here is from genome assembly GCA_035511435.1 of Acetobacteraceae bacterium. Lineage (GTDB taxonomy): Bacteria > Pseudomonadota > Alphaproteobacteria > Acetobacterales > Acetobacteraceae > JAMXLO01. The sequence continues at coordinate 16,409 of DATKFJ010000438.1, forward strand.
GCCGGGTATCTCGGCGATCGTATCAACACCGTCCCAAAGTAGCCGCGCGAAGCTTGCCGCGTCGTTTGCGCCACCGGGAAACCGTAGACCCATCCCGACGATCGCGATCGGCTCCACCCGTGCCGCCTCCGCAGCCGCAAGCCGCGCGCGAAGATCGCGGATTTCCAGCAAGGCGCGCTTTACGGGGGTCATTGATTCGCTGTCAGGCATGTGCGCGTCCGTCATGCTGCTCGCTCCGAATCGCTCGATGCCAGCTCTTGCAGCAGCAGCGCCTCGGCGTCCGCGTCTGACAGCGCCGCGATCGTCATGGCTTCGGCCGTCGCGTGCTTCGTCACCGCAGCGGGAGCGGCTAACGCCGTATCGGCCTCAAGGCCCAATAACGGACCGAGGTAACCCGCAAGTGCCTCAATGGTGGGATAATCAAACAATAGCGTCGCCGGCAGCGCGGCTCCGGTCGAACGTACCAGCGCGTTGCGCAATTCAACCGCCATCAATGAATCCAATCCCATATCCCGCAGTGAAACTCCTGTCTCGATCGGTACCGCGTCATCCAGTCCAAGTACAAGTCGGGTTCGACCGATCACATGAGAAATCAGTTTCTGCCGGCGCGATCCTGATGGCAGCCGGCGAAGCCGTTGCTCAAGAGAAACCTCCCGGCCTTCGGGCGTCGGCTTGTCTGCGCGCACCGTGGCCATCAGGTCGCTGAAGAAGTCCGCATCACCGCCTTCAGGCAACCGGCTGAGGAACTGTCGCCAATCGATCGGAATCACCGCGCCATACGCCGCGGCGTCGGCCAGCAGCTGCGACAGTTGGGCGAAGCCCGCGGTCGGGTCGCCCGCGGTCAGATCGCCAGCGGTCGGATCGATCGCGCGAAGCCCTCGCGCCTGCCACTGGTTGTGCTTGCCCTGCACCAGGTCGGCGGCCATTCCGATGCCGGACCACAGCCCCCATGCCACGCTCAATGCCGGCAGACCCTGCCGGCGACGAAACTTCGCCAGCGCATCCAATTCGGCATTCGCAGCGGGATACAGTCCCTGTCCCGGCGCACCAAGCACCACCGCACCCGCCGAATACAGCACAAAGAAATCCAACGGCAGATCGCGGGTCAGCCGATGCAGCAGCCAGGCCCCGTGCGCCTTGCCACGCAGCACTTCGCGGCTTTCGTTCCAGTTCAGGTGTAACAGCACCGCGTCGTGGACCACGCCCGCGGCATGCACCACCCCACGCAGCGGCGGCATGGTGTGCTGGATTTGATCGGCGATCGATGCCATCGCGTCTTCGTCGGCGACGTCCACGGCAAACACGTGGACAACGACCCCGCGTCTCTCCAGGTCGCGGATGCGTTGCCGCGCCGCGTCCTCTGGCGGGCGCCGGCCGCTCAGCACCAGATGACACACACCGGCCTGCGCGAGCCAGTCGGCGGTCGCCAAACCAAGCCCACCGAGACCACCGGTGATCCAATAGGTTGCCGCGGCCGAGAACCGCGGACCAGCAGACACGCTGCGCGCCTGCGTGTCAGGCGACATACGCACGACCACTTTGCCGATGTGCCTTGCCTGCGCCATATGGCGCATCGCGTCGCCGACATGCTCCAGCGCGAACGCCTCGACCGGCAACGGCCGCAGAGTTCTGTCCGCCATCCCCGACAGGATCGTGTCGTAGATAGGGCGTAATAATCCTGGATCGGCCTGTGCCTCGGCCCCGAGATCATAGACGTGATAGCGGACGTCCGGCCGAATCTTGGCCACCGCCTCCGCCGACCAGATTCCTCGCTTGCCAAGTTCCAGGAAACGCCCGCCGCGGGCGAGTGCGCGAATGCCCGCCGGGATGAAGTCGCCGGCCAGTGAGTTCAGGACCACGTCGACACCGGCACCGCCGGTCGCAGCAATTACGTCGTCAGAGAATGACACCGACCTGGAATCCATCACCACCGCGATGCCAAGGCCGCGCAGCATGTCGCGCTTTGCCGGCGAGCCCGCGGTCGCGAATATTTCTGCCCCGCAGCGTTGTGCCAGTTGCACCGCTGCCAGGCCGACGCCACCCGCGGCGGCATGGATCAATACCCGCTCACCAGCACGCAGCCCGGCGAGCGAATGCAGGCCATAATACGCCGTTGCAAAGGCAATCGCGATGCCGGCGGCGTCCTCGGCCGGCATACCCGGTGGGATGCGCGTTAGAAATGCTGCGGGCACAATCGCTTCTGTTCCAAGGCTCGCGGGTGCGAAGCCGAACACCCGGTCCCCGACAACCAGACCTTCGACCGCATCGCCAGCTTCGATGACTACCCCGGCGCACTCCGCGCCGAGCGGCGGCGCTTCGCCGGGATACATCTGCAGCACCGTCAACACGTCGCGGAAGTTGATGCCCGCCGCCACCACGCGCAGCCGGACTTCTCCCGGCCCGACATTGGTCCGTGCTGCCGGTCGCAATTCAAGACCATCGAAACTGCCCGGCCGCACAAGTTCCACCCGGTGCGGGCGATCGTCGCGGGCTGCGACCTGATCCTGCGACGGGCGATGATAGTGCCGCAGCCGCGGCAGCCATCGCTGCGCTCCGCGCAGGGCTACGCGCGTGTTCCGCCCGTCAAGCAATTCCGACCAGAGGCGGTCACTCGGCTGCACAGCCGACGGGTCGAGGTCGATCACCCGGACATGCAGCTCCGGGTGTTCAAGTGCGACAACGCCGGCAAGTCCCCATACGCCGGCGCCGCGCGGTCGCAGCATCTCCGAGTCAGTGACCGACTGTGCGCCACACGTGACAAGCTGCAGCCGGCATGCACCTGTCGGTTCCGCCTTCGCAAGGTGTTGCACCAGGTGAAGGATCGACCCCACCCCGAGCGCATCCCCGTCGTTCGGATCCGGCGCATCAATTCCGTCCGGCGTCGGCACGTCGAGCGACCAGAAGTGCAGCACTGTGAGCAACCGTTTGGCACCGCTCCACCCAGCCTCATCCCACAGCCTGCGATAGTGATCGGGATCGGTCGGATCGATGACCCAACTCCGTTCGCCCGTGCGCGCATATGCCTTGCCCGCGCGCACGGTCCAGCAGTTGCCGCCGGCCGCCTGGATGTCGAAGGCAATCGCATCGGCGATCTCGCCCGCATCGGCGAACAGCAGACACGAGTGGGGCGCCGTCCCTTCGCGACGCTTCGGCAACGCCGGAGCGCGCTTCCAGCCTACGTCGTACAAATCGCTGCAGGACCGATCCGCTGCCGCGAACGCGGCCCTGTCGGCACGTGCGAACCGCATACCCTGGATCATCGCTACCGCTTCGCCCTGCTCGGTCTCCAGCACGACATCGGCGGTTATCGTTGTTGCTGCGCGCGCCTGCGATACCCGAGCCCGCGCCAACAACTGCTCGCCCTGCCATTGGCGGATTTCGATCCAGTCGCAGCCAATCGGCAGGAAGATCTCCGCGGGCACGCCATCCGCCGTGGCGGTGGAAGCAGCCAGCAGGCCCAGTTGCAGAGCGGCATCGAGCAAGACAGGGTGCAGGATATGCTGGTGGGCCCCGTGCCCACATTCCTGCGGCAGAACGACCCGCGCCTGCGCCATGCCGTCGGCCAGTTCGATCGCACTCAGGCAGCGGAAAGCCGGCCCGAACGCCACACCCAGCAGGCTGAAGCGATCATAGATGGCCTCGGCCGCCACCGGTCGGGTGATCGCGGCGCGCGGCGGTGCATTCCATTCCGCGGTGGCAGGCCATTCCGCCATGGCAGGCACGGCCACGGCGCTGGCCACAAGCCGCCACTCGGCCATATCGCCGTCCGCGCCCGCAACAGCCTCATGCCAGGTCAATTCCGCGCGGCCATCCGGCAAGGGCTTGACCACGACCTGCCACTGCGACTGGCCCTCGCCCGGCTCCGGCAGCACCACCGGCCGCAGCATCGCAAAGTCGGTCACCCGCGGATGCACACGCCCCAATGCCCTGCTGGCTGCCGCTGACAGCATCTCCATGACCGCGGCCGCGGGCATCACCAACGTACCGAATATGCGGTGGTCGGCCAGCCACGCCATCGCGCTGTCCGACGCACCCTGATAGATCTGCGCGTCAGTCCCGGCCACCTGGACACGCAGCCCCAGCAGGGGATGTCCATCGGTCGCACCGAATCGCGTGACCGCGTTGGCAGGGCGCGTCCTGATCCAATGGCGCCGACGCTGCCAGGGATACGGCGGCAGTGTCGTGATGGCGCCTGCCGTCGGATGCACCGCCGGCCAGGCAAGGTCGCACCCCGCGGTATACAGGCCGGCACAGGCCTGCAGCATCGTCTCGCGCTCCGCCCGACCGCGTCGCAGCGACGCCAGAACTGTGGGCGCAAAATCCTGTCCCGCGAGGCAGGCCGTCAACTCATGGCCCAGCACCGGATGCGGCGACAGTTCGACAAAAACCGAGAAGCCATCCGCCGCCATCGCCGCGGCTGCGCTGGCGAAGCGCACCGGCTCGCGAATGTTGCGGCCAAAATAATCGGCGCCGAACGACAGGTTCTCCGCGAGCCCACCGGTCACCGTCGATCCACCGGTCACCGTCGAATAGACGGCAATGTTCGGATGCCGGGCGCGCACCTGGCCGAGTACCGCGACGAATTGCTCCTGCAACGGCGCCATTTGCGCGCTGTGAAACGCGTATTGCACCGGCAGCATGCGATGGCTCACGCCGCGCGCGGTAAGCGTCGCGAGCGCATCGCTGAGCGCCGCGGTTTCACCGGACAGCACGACGCTGTCCGGTGCATTGATCGCACCGATGCTGAGCCGGTTGCCGTACGGCTGCATAAGTTCGCGGGCTGCAGCCTCGGTCATGCTCACCGACGCCATCCGCCCAAGTCCGGTCGCCTGCTGCATGATGTGGCCGCGATGCCAGACAATGCGCACCGCTTCTTCAAGGTCGAGAACGCCTGCGAGGTGCAGGGCAGCAATCTCACCGACACTGTGGCCCACCACGGCGTCCGGCATAATGCCCCAGGACTTCCAAAGTCCGGCCAGCGCCACCTGAATGGCGAACAGTGCCGGCTGGGCCACCTCGGTATGCGCGAGACGCGAGCGCTCCTTCGGCGATGTCAGTTCCTCCAGCAGCGACCAGCCGGCGAGCGGACGCAGCAACGCATCGCATTGGCTGATGATCGCGCGGAACGCCGGCTCATCCGTCAGAAGTTCGCGACCCATCGCGTACCATTGCGGCCCTTGTCCGCTGCAAATGAACGCAAGCTTGGGCGGCATCATCGCTGCCTGCCGTCCGCCGGCTGCGGCGGAGGCTGCGGCTTCGTTCACGTAGTCCCTCAGCCGATTGCGCAACTCGTCTTTCGATCGTGCCACCACCGCGACCCGGTGCGTGTAATGCGTACGATGTTGTGTCGCGGTGAAGCCAAGATCCGCGAGCGACGCCGGCGTCCGTTCAAGCAGGTCGATCCATGCAGCGACCAAAGCCCCAAGCGCCGCCGGACCTTTTGCCGACAGCGGGAACAGTTGGGCTGCATCGCCGCCGATCTCACGGTGCGCTGCAGGCAGCTGCGGTGCCTCTTCGAGCAGGACGAAGGCATTGGTCCCGCCGACCCCGAACGAGCTGACAGACGCACAGCGTGGCGCCGCGCCAGCGGTCCATGGCGTCAAGGTCGTTGGCACCGCCAGCCGTGTGCCCGTCAGTCTGATATGCGGATTGAGTGTGTGGAAGTTTGGCTGACCTGGCACCGCAGCGTGGCGCAGCGCCAGCACCGCCTTGATCAGCCCCGTCGCTCCGGCGGCTGCCTCGAGGTGGCCGAGATTTGCCTTCACCGAGCCAAGCAGACAGGGGCCGGCCCCGGCCGCCTCGCGCCCGAGCGTCGCCGCCAGCGCCTCCACCTCAATCGGATCGCCGAGTGCCGTGCCGGTGCCGTGCGTCTCGGCAAAGCCGACGCGCTCCGGCTCCAATTGGGCCAAAGTCAGCGCTTCGCGGATCAGCATTTCCTGAGCCGGACCGTTCGGTGCTGCAAGCAGCGTCGAATGTCCATCCTGGTTGACCGCCGAACCGCGGATCACCGCCAGAATACGATCGCGATGGGCGATCGCGTCGGACAGGCGCTTGAGCACGACGATGCTGCAGCCCTCGCCTCGCCCGAAGCCATCCGCCATTGCGTCGAACGCCTTGCAGCGACCGTCGGGAGCCATGAACCCGACCTTGGACATCGACACCAGCAGTTCCGGTGAAATGATCAGCGACACGCCGCCGGCGATCGCGACATCGCTTTCGCCGAGACGCAGGCTCTGACAGGCGAGATGGACCGCCACCAGCGAAGCCGAGCACGCTGTGTCGACCGAGACGCTTGGGCCGCGCAGGTCGAGCAGATACGACAGGCGATTGGCAAGCACACTGTGCAGGGTCCCGGTCAGGGTTCGTGCGTCAATCGCGTCGCGGTCGCTGTATTGCAGCTGGGCGTAGTCGTTATGATAGCTGGCAACAAAGACGCCGGTG
>DATKFJ010000439.1:0-6530 GCA_035511435.1 Acetobacteraceae bacterium
TGCCGGACGCATTGAAACGCGCGGCGACGGCGGTCCGCGGCGGGCAACAGGCATTGGTAAACGTGATCTGCCCACCCTGATGCGTCGTCTCGCCACACGCGTGCTGGTGGTCGGAGGCGGTCCCGTCGGCACGACGTTCGCGATGGACCTTGCATGGCGCGGCATCGATGTTGTGGTGGCCGAACAGCGTCACCGCGGCGAACCGCCAAGTGTAAAATGCAATCACGTCTCGGCGCGCACGATGGAGATCTTCCGCCGCCTCGGGGTAGCGCGTCGCGTGCGCAACGCCGGGCTGCCGCATGACCATGCGAATGACGTGGCGTTCCGCACCACCACAACGGGCATCGAGTTTGCGCGCATAAAGATCCCCTGCCGGCGCGATCGCTACACGGCAAAGGACGGCCCGGATGGTTGGTGGCCGACCGCGGAGCCCCCGCACCGGATCAATCAGATCTATCTGGAGCCGGAACTGGTGTCGCACGCCGCCGCGATGCCGGGAGTGCGCTATCTGAACCGCGTGAAAGTGCTGGGATTCACGCAGACCGCTGACGGGGTGATAGCGGAGGCCCAGGAACTCGACAGTGAAGAAACGCTGTTGATCGCTGCGGATTATCTGATCGGCTGCGACGGTCCATCATCGGAAATTCGCCGCCAGATTGGCGCGCGGCTGACCGGCGATGCGATGATCGGCCGCACACAATCCAGCTACATCCGGGCGCCCTCGCTGCAGCGGATGATGCAGGCCGAACCGGCGTGGTCGACGCAATCACTCAACCCGCGACGCAGCGCCAATATGTTTGCGGTGGACGGGCGGGAGACCTGGCTGATCCACAATTACCTGCGTCCCAACGAAACGGACTTCGCCTCGGTTGATCGCGACCGCTGCATTCGACTGATCCTTGGTGTCGGACCAGAGTTCGAATACGAGATCCTGACCCAGGAGGACTGGATTGGCCGTCGTTTGCTGGCGAATCGTTTCCGCGACGAGCGCGTGTTCATCTGCGGGGATGCAGCACATATTTGGGTGCCATTTGGCGGCTATGGCATGAACGCCGGCATCGCCGACGCAATGAATCTCTCCTGGATGCTGGCCGGCGTGCTGCAGGGCTGGGCCGCGCCGACGATACTCGATGCCTATGCGGCGGAACGTTGGCCGATCACCGAACAGGTTTCGCACTTCGCGATGAATACCGCCACGTCGTTGGCACGGGCCCGTTCCGAAGTGCCGCCTGCCATCGAGGATATCGGCCCGGACGGTGACGCCGCGCGCGAGCAGTTTGGCCGCGCAGTGCATGACCTGAATGTACCGCAATATTGCTGTGGTGGGCTGAATTTTGGCTATTTCTACGATCGTTCGCCGATCATCGCATATGACGGCGAGGCGCCCCCACCCTACACGATGTACGACTTCACACCATCAACCGTAGCCGGCTGTCGTACACCGCATCTTCGGTTGCGCGACGGAAGATCGTTATACGACGCGCTTGATCCGGGCTTCACACTGCTGCGCTTCGACCGGTCCGTATCGGTCGACACGCTGGTCGGTGCAGCAGCAAAACGCCGTGTGCCGCTTGCCGTGCTGGATGTCGAATCGGACGAAGCGCCGGCGCTATATACGCACAAGCTTGTGTTGTCTCGCCCCGACCAGCACGTTGCATGGCGAGGCAATGCGCAGCCGGACGATCCGATGGCATTGATCGATCTATTGCGTGGTGCGCCCCGGTAGACCAACCGCACGCGCACTGGCGACGCGTGACAGGCGCTACGACGCCAACTCCGGCGCCACCTTCCGCATGAACAGGGTCAGGCTTTGCGCCACATCATCGTAGCTCATGGGACCAAGCCGGAACTGCATGATCACCCCGCCGACGCCAATCGCATTCACCTTCGCCAGCGCCTCCGCCACAGTCGCAGGCGAGCCATAAATCAGCGAGTGCTCAATGACCAGCCGTGCCGCCGGCGCAGCACCGGGCGTTGGCATGGCCACGATCGAAACACCCTGCTCATCATAGACACGCCTGCGCATCGCCGTACGCTGCTCGTGCATCGCCGTGAACGCCGGCACTGCGATGCGCTCAGCCTTCGCATCGGTCTCCGCCACGAACACGTTCCGCCAGACCCAGCACTGATCGACGTTCGCCGCTACGGTCGCGGCATCGCTGCCCTGCTCGCGCAACGTTTGCCGATATAGGTCCATGCGGTGCTTCGTTACTTCGTTCGACTGCACGTTCATCATGAAGGGCCGGCCCTGGCGCGCGATATGCAGCATACCCTCCTCGCTGGAGGCCGACCGAATCACGTACGGATGCGGCTTGGTATAGGGCAGCGGCCGCAGCATCGGCACCTTGATGTCCCAGAACTTTCCGTGGTGCTCGAACTTCTCCCCACGCCAGGCCTGGAACATGATCGCTTCAGCCTCTTCGAAGCGCGCCTGAGCCTCGGTGTGATCAAGCCCATAGCCCTGATAATCGTAGATATTGTACGCAGTGCCGCGGCCGAGACCGACAATCAACCGGCCCTTGCTGATGTTGTCGATCAGCGCGAGCTGTTCGGCCATGCGGATCGGATGATGCAGCGACATCTGTGCCACGGCAAAGCCGATCTTGGCCCGCTTCGTAGCGACTGCAAGCGATGCCGCGAAACTGACCGGATCGACATAAGCGCAGATCCCATCGAAATGATGCTCGGCCAGCCAGATCACGTCAAAACCCAACTCGTCGGTAAGCCGTGCCTCATCAATCGTTTCGTCAATGACCTGACCATCGCGCGCAGGATCGCGGCTCTCCGGGAACAGGAAGTTGCTGAACTTCAAGCGTGGCTCCTATATGTTGACATCAGGTCTCGGGCGCTACGCCGACATACCTGAACTGATGCACCACGTCACCCAACGGGTATTTCGCGTCGTATTGCACCTGGAAGATCGACACAGTTCTCGACTTCAGATCACCATTGGCATCGAATGCCATGGTGCCCTGCAGTGTCTTCAGATCGGTCGTCTGAATTGCGTCCCGTACATTGGCACGGTTCACCGGCTTGCCCGACTGCGCCACTCGCGCAATCGCATCGATGATCACCTGGGTCGCGTCATAGTAGGTGATGGTGTAATCCGCCGGATACTTGCCGGTCTTGGCGAAAAACCTGTCCGCCCACGGTTTGCTGCTGGCGTCGTCCAGCACATGCGATGCCGCCGATGTCGCATACCAGCCCTGGATCGCCGGCATCGCGCCGCCGGTGAGCATGTCCGGCGTATGCACGCCGTCACCACCACCCTTCGCGATATTCGGCAGGATATCGTACGACTGCTTCACCACCTTCGCACCAGCCAGCGGATCGCCGCCATAGTACAGCGCCTGCGTGCCCAGACTCTTTGCCCGCGTCAGGATCGCCGTGTAGTCGGCATTCAACGGATCCAGCCGATCACGGATCAGCACCGTCATGCCTTTCTTCGCCGCCTGTGCCGCGAACGCGTCCGCCATGCCGACGCCATAAGCACCGCCATCGTCCAGCACCACGACTTTCTGCAGCTTCAATACCTCGACCAGATAATTGGCGAAGTTCGGCCCCTGATAGGCATCGGTCGTCACGGTGCGGAAAAAAATCGGCAGACCCGCGGGCCGGTAGATCTGAGCGAACTTCGGATCATTGAGGTCGGGGTTGGTCGCACTGCCGCTGATCGTCGCCAAGCCTCCTTGGCTGAGAATCGGCGTCACCGCCTTCGCCGAACCGCTGTTCAGCGGGCCAACCGCGGCAATTACCGACGCATCCTGCAGCATCTTGCGCGCATTGGTTGCGGCGATCGCAGGATCGTACTGGCCGGTCGTGGTGGATGCGTCATCAAGCACCAGAGTCTGAAGTTTGTAGCCTGCGACACCACCCTTCTGATTCGTCTCGTCCACAGCGTAGATCGCCGCGTCGCGCGCCACGCCGGCCTGCAGGGCCAGCGATCCAGTCAACGGAAAGCTCATACCGATCGTCAGGACTTTCTCCTGCGCCATGGCGCCACGTAAGGCGGCCGGTACAAGTGCAAGCGAGCCCAGCAGGCGAAAAGTATTGCGACGTGAGACGGTTGGCATCGTCAAGTCTCCCTTGCACTGTTCGTTGCACGACCGTTCCGTGTCGTCGCGCTCCCTGGCGGAACTATAGCAGCGTTTCGCGAACCGGGGCAGCGCGTCTTTCCAACCGTCTTTCCAACCTCTGGGCACCATGGTACAGACGCGCGGTCGTGTGATGCAAATGGGAACGCCCGGACTGATTCGGGGGAGAAGTTCATGTCAATCGTCGTCGGCAGCGGTGACTATCGTTACGAGCAGATCGACAACTGGGCGAAGGTGCCAACAGGTTGGTCGCTGCATGAGGTCGGCGCGGTCGGAGTTGACAAGCAGGACAACGTCTACGTGTTCAACCGCGGCGAACACCCCATGATGGTGTTCGACCGAGAGGGCAACTTCCTGCGCGCATGGGGTGAAGGCCTGTTTCCGCGCGCGCATGGCTTGCACATGGCGCCGGATGATACGGTGTTCCTGACCGACGATGGCGACCATTCGGTGCGCAAATGCACGCTGGAAGGCAAGGTGTTGCTGACACTCGGCACGCCCGGCAAGCCGGCGCCCTTCATGAGCGGCAAGCCATTCCATCGCTGCACGCACACCGCGCTGTCGCCGAAGGGCGAGATCTACGTGTCAGACGGCTACGGCAACGCGAGGGTGCATAAATACGCACCGGATGGAAAACCGCTGATATCATGGGGCGAGTCCGGCACGGAGCCCGGCCAGTTCAACCTGGTGCATAACATCTCGTGCGATCCTGATGGCTGGGTCTATGTCGCCGATCGCGAGAACCATCGTATCCAGGTGTTCGACGGCAACGGCCGCTACGAAGCGCAGTTCAACAATCTGCATCGCCCGTGCGGCATGTTCATGCCGTACTGCACCTGCCCGATCTGCTACGTCGGCGAACTCGGTCCTGCGACGCGGACCAACCGCAACTACCCGAACCTCGGGCCACGGTTGTCGATCATCGACAACAAGGGCAATCTGCTCGCGCGCATCGGTGGCCAACATCCGGGCATCGGGCCCACCGACTATATCGGTCCGCATGGGCTGTGCGCCGATTCGCGCGGCGACATTTACATCGGCGAGGTTTCGCGCACGCTCTGGCCGCAATACTTCGCGGACCAGCCAATCCCCGACGGGGTGCGTTGCCTGCGCAAACTTCGGAAGATCAGTTGAGTCTATCAGTTGAGTCTGGAGGCCCGTCATGTCGTATGAGCCGAAGCGGTTCGATTTCTCGATTCCCGTCCGCATCAATCTTTCCTCGGACACGCAGACCAAGCCGACACGCGCCATGAAGGAGGCGATGATGGAGGCGGAAGTCGGCGACGAGCAGTTGGGCTCGGACCCCACGGTGTGGGCGCTGTGCGATCGCAGCGCGGCACTGCTGGGCAAGGAAGCCGCCGTGTTCCTGCCGTCGGGCACGATGTGCAACCAGGTGGCGATCGCGACGCATTGCCGGCCGGGCGAGGAAATCCTCGCGCACGAATCGTCGCACATCATATCCAGCGAAGGCGGTGCGCCGGCGGCGATCGCGGGCGCGCTGATCAAAGGCCTGACCGGCGAGCGTGGCATGTTCACCGTGGACACGCTGGAAGAAGCGATCCGGCCAGTCTCGCGCTACTCGCCGACGCAGCGATTGGTGGAGGTGGAACAGACCGCCAACCGCGGTGGTGGTGCGTGCTGGAGCGTCGAGGCATTGCATGCGGTCACCAAAGCCGCCCACGCGCATGGCCTGTCCACCCACATGGATGGCGCGCGGCTGATGAATGCCGCGGTGGCACTCGGCGTGCCGGCAGCCGATCTCACTGCAGGCTGCGATTCGGTATGGCTCGATTTCACCAAGGGCCTGTCGGCACCTTTGGGCGCCGTGCTGGCCGGGTCACGCGAATTCATCGGCCAGGCCTGGCGCTGGAAGCAACGTCTCGGTGGCTCGATGCGTCAGGGCGGCATCTGCGCCGCGGCGTGCATCTACGCTCTGGAACACAACATCGATCGCCTGGCAGAGGATCATGCCAATGCCAAATCGCTGGCACGCGGCATGGCGCAGATCCCTGGCATCACGGTGGAAATGCCGGAGACCAATCTCGTGTTCTTCGATACGCAAGGCGCCGGCATGACGGTGGATGCGTTTGCCGGCAAGCTGCGCCGGGAAGGCGTGCTGGTGTCCACGTCGGGGAAATACCGCGGGCGTGCCTGCCTGCACCTGGATGTCAGCGCGGCGCAGGTGGACGACGCATTGTCGGTGATGCGCCAAGTGGTCAACGCCTGACAACGGCGCTGGTCCGCACGGCTGGTCGACCGCGCGGAAGCACTGACGCACTGACGCACGACGCACTGAAGCACGACGCGCTGGCGGCCCAAGGTCAGTCGGGTTCCTTGGTTCGCCCCCCGCGTCGTGCGGCAGGATCAGCGTGTAGTATTCGCCGGTGGGTTGGCGTTGTTCGATTGGCTCATGGCGTGGGATTGAGCGTTGTCGTT
>DATKFJ010000440.1:0-3497 GCA_035511435.1 Acetobacteraceae bacterium
CAAGCCGCTGCCGGAAGCGAAGGGCGAGGTGCTCGCCGCCGCCGACGTGATCGACTAGTTCGCCGAGGAGGCACGCCGCACCTATGGCCGCGTCATTCCCGCCCGGACAGAGGGCGTCTACCAGCTCGTGGTGAAGGAGCCGGTGGGACCGGTGGCCGCCTTCACACCGTGGAACTTCCCGATCAATCAGGTCGTGCGCAAGCTGTCCTGCGCGCTCGCTGCCGGCTGCTCGATCATCGTGAAGGCGCCGGAGGAAACGCCGGCGTCGCCTGCCGAACTGATCCGCTGCTTCGCCGATGCCGGTGTACCGGCGGGCGTGATCAATCTCGTTTATGGTGTGCCGTCGGAGATCTCGGAATACCTCATTCCGCATCCGATCATCCGCAAGATGTCGTTCACCGGCTCCACCGCCGTGGGCAAGCAGCTCGCGGCGATCGCAGGCGCCCATATGAAGCGCGTGACGATGGAACTTGGCGGCCATGCACCCGCGATCGTGTTCGACGATGCCGATGTGGATACGGCGAGCCGTTTGTTGGCGACTGCGAAGTTTCGCAACGCGGGTCAGGTCTGTGTGTCGCCGACGCGCGTGTTGGTACAGGAGCGCGTCTACGATCAGTTCGTCACCGGCTTTGTCCAGCACAGCAAGGCGATGAAGGTCGGCGACGGCTTGCAGTCCGGCACGACGATGGGCCCGATGGCCAATCCGCGCCGCATCACCGCGATGGAGACGTTCATGGGCGACGCCACTCAGCATGGCGCGACGGTGCAGGCTGGCGGACACCGCATCGGCAACAAGGGCAACTTCTTCGAGCCGACGGTGCTGACCGACGTGCCAAAGGACGCGCGCGTCATGAACGACGAACCGTTCGGTCCGCTCGCCGTCATCTCGCCGTTCAGCACATTCGACGAGGTGGTGACGGAGGCCAACCGCCTGCCGTACGGACTTGCCTCTTACGCGTATACCAGGTCGGCCAAGACAGCGAACGCCATCGCTGCCGCAGTGGAGAGCGGCATGATCTCGATCAACCATCATGGCCTGGCGCTGCCGGAAGTGCCGTTCGGTGGCGTGAAGGATTCCGGCTACGGCTCCGAGGGCGGGTTGGAAGCAATCGAGAACTATCTGAATACCAAGTTCGTCACCCAGGCCGGACTGTAGGTCAGAGGCGGCGGCGCGTGAGCATGACAGGATCGCCCCGGACCGACGCCATCCCGGCGTCGCACCGGAGAACGATCGACATTGCATCACTGCCTGCCGCGTTGGTGGTGCGAAGCGATGCCCAACCTGTGGCCGGCCCGGTGCGTCGCACGAAGATCTGGGAATTCAACACCAATCTGCACTGCTCTATCATCGGCACGTGCCTGTCCACCGCCGAACTGCGCCAGACACTCAAGAAGCTCGGGCTCGTGCCGCCGGACAGCACCGATCACGAACTGCATGGCGCTGCGGTGAGCCTCGCCGGACGGCACGACAAGGCGGGCAAACTGCTGAACAAGGCGCTCGATGAACGCCATCGCATCTCGATCAACCAGTTTGCCAAGGCGAGTACCGATGAGGCTGTCCGGTCGTTCTGGCGTGACGCCGTCCGACGCGGCGAGATACCCGGCGCTTATTGGGCCACTCTCACGCATCCGGCCGCCACGCGTGCCCTTATCCGGGATGCGTTCGGCGAGGTGCATATGCTCTCGCACCTGGTTGGAGCGGCTAATCGTGCGGATATACGGCGGCTCTGCCAGTTGGAAGAAGAGAACGCCGAACTACGAGCGCGTCTCGATCGGCAGCAGGCTGCGTTTCGCAAGGCTGTCGTCACGCGGGACACGACCATCCAGGAACTGCGGCAGGCGTTGGCCCAGCAGGTGGCAGCCGATCCGCCCACATCGGGCGACCATAACGCCGTGCTGAAACAACTGGCTGCCGACCTGGAGCGTCGCCTGGCCGCAGAGACACGGCGCAGCGCTGCGCTGAGTGACCGACTGACCAGCGCCCAGGCCACGATCGCAGATGAGCGATCCGCCCGGATGAGCGCAGAACGCGAGAACGCTGCGCTGCGCGGCGAACTGGAGATCGTTGAAACGTCGATGCATGCAGCCTGCCGGGACGGAGCCGATACCGTTCCGTCACGCGCCCGCCTTGATGGCATCACGCTGCTGTACGTCGGTGGACGCACGCACCATGTGGCGCATCTGCGCGCGATAGCCGAGGATTCGGGTGGCACGCTGCTGCACCACGACGGCGGCATCGAGCACCATCTGAACCTGCTCGCCGGTCTTGCCAGCCAGGCCGACCTGGTCGTGTTCCCGGTGGACTGCATCAGCCACCCCGCAGCGCAGGTGGCCAAGCAGCTATGTCGTCAGGCAGGCAAGCGGTTCATTCCGCTGCGGTCCGCCAGCGCGACCTCCCTGCTCGCTGCATTGCAACGGCCGGAGGTGACGGGCCTCGCGGATGCCGCCGAGTGATCAGTCGACGCCGACCATCACGTCGGATGCCTTGATCACCGCGATCGCCTTCATGCCCGGCTTCAGCTTAAGCTCCTCGGCCGCCTCGTTGGTGATCGACGAGGTGATCGTCACTGTCGGGGACACTTCGATGGTGACATGGGTTGTCGTGGCGCCTGGCTTCACGGACTTGATCGTGCCGGCGACCTGGTTGCGGGCGGAAAGCTTCATGGTGCAGGCTCCTTCGGTTTGGCATCACTTCTCGCTACAGGCACGGTTGAGCGCCAGCAGGTGTTTACGCGCGGCCAGAGCAGTGTCCATCTCGATAGCACGATAACGTTCCACCACGGCCTTTCCCGCGCGTGTGAGCACCGCACCGCCGCCGCCACTGCCGCCGGCCGCGGTTTCTACCACAGGTGTGCCAAGACTGCTGTTAAGATCCTCGACAAGCTCCCAGGTGCGCCGATACGACATCCGCAGGACGCGTCCGGCCGCCGATATGGATCCGGAACGGGCGATCTCTTCCAGCACGGCGATCTTGCCGGGGCCGATTCGGGCCCCGCAGACAAGGTCGAGCCGAATGCTCAGCCGGTCACTGGCCGGCGCGGTATCGACCGAACGTGGTTTTCGCTTCGCCATGGCGGATGTCGACGGTGCGCCTCCCTCATTATTGCCCGGCTGCAGCGTGGCCCGCTGCCCTGCTGATGACAAGCAGTTCTGCGTGCCCCTTCGCCTTGGTCAGTCCTTCAAGCCGCCGGAACGAATCGAGCACCTTATGGCCCTGCTCGGTCAGGATTGCACCTCCGCCCCGGGCACCCCCGCGGATCGGGTCAACCAGCGGCGGGGAGAATACTTCATTCATTGCCGCAACAAGTTTCCATACATGGGCGTAACTGGCACCCATCTGACGCTGTGCCGCGGCGATTGAGCCTGTGCTGCGGATAGCCTCCAGGAGCATCGCCTGGACGGGCCCGATCACCATCTGGCCGTCCACCATAATCCGCAGCTCCAGATCAGGTCTGGGGCGCCGGTTGCGTCTCGTCATCGGCATTTGCCCGTGAACC
>DATKFJ010000441.1:0-4316 GCA_035511435.1 Acetobacteraceae bacterium
TTGGATTTGGGTCGCCTGCTGCGCCTTCACCCCCGCTTGATAAGTGGCGACGGCCGCCCAAAAGGCGAGGCCGGGAAGCAGGATCAGGATAGCTATCAGCCCGAGCGACGCCAGGCGGCCGATGATGTGGGCCCGTGAGTACCGCGGGCTTGCGCGTTCAGCATCGCCGGTCAGGGGAGGAGCTGTTCCGGAGTAGGAACGCATTGGTATTCCCGTTCTCATATATTCCCGAGAGTATCCGCGCGGCCCGCTAATCCAAGGTGAATATCATGCTCGGCGCGGCAGGGGGCGCGATCGCGGCGAACTTTCCGCCCGCCTCGTCTGCCTCCTTGTGTTGCTCCACAAGAAGACCGCCGGCGAGATCATAGAAGGCACCCGGGCCAACGATCTCGGTCGCAAACGGGTTACGTTGCGGCCCGCGCGCTTACGATGGGCTTGGCGCTGGTGTCGGCGATCACTGCGGTCCCGCGGAAGCGGCCCGTGCCGAGAGGTCGGGAATATGGCTCAACGGAGTGATTTCAAATGGGTCGCACAATATCTGATCTCCGCCCCGAGAGGGTCGAGATCAAGGAGCACGCAGACAGCAGTTTTTGAACAGAGATATCGAGGCCAACTTCCCGCTGTGATTTCCGAGCGTGGCGACAATCACAGGGGCCGATCAGCCGATCAATCAGCGACGACCCGCGACGGCAAAAACTTGTTGCCCAGGTAGTCCCCGAGTTCGTCCATCAGCTTGTCGCGCATCTGCACCGCCTGCTCGAGCCGGCTTCTGATCGGCATGATCACCCCGCTACGGTCCAGCACCATGGTCACGCCGCCGACATAGCTGGGGGTCGCCTGGAACGCCCACAGTGTTACCGGCGCCGCCAGGAAGGCGATTGCCAGGTAGCCCAGAGCAAATCCGGCGAACACACTGCGCATATTCTTGTCTCACACGGGAACGTGCGACGTCATCGTTAGCGCAACGATCGACATCCTGGCAAGTGTCAATTATCTTGAATAATATCATTTCACGAGAATCATTTCGCTCCTCAGAACCTCCAGCAGATCCAGCATCGGCAAGCCCAATATGGCGGAATGCTCGCCTTCCACGCTCGCAAACAAGTGTATGCCCCGGCCCTCCAGCCGATATGCACCCACCGTGCTGGTCACGTCGTCCCCTTCCGCCTGCAAATAATCGTCCAAAAAATCGTCACTGAATTCGCGCATTGTCAGACGCGGTTCGGCGACGTGGCGCCAGACCCATCGTGCTCCCTGCTGACACACCACCGCGGTCGCCAGCACGTGGCTCCGCCCGCGCAATGCACGAAGCTGTTCACCCGCCGCCGCGACGCTGGGCGGTTTGTCGAACCACTCCCCCGCATGCACCAAAATCTGGTCGGCGCCGATCACCACCGCATCCGGCTCGCGTTCCGCAATGCGCCGAGCCTTCAGGGTCGCCAGCTCCAAGGCCGCGTCCGCCGCGCCGGCCCCACGCGCACGGGCGGCCCGCTTGACCGCCGCCTCATCGATGTCCGCCGGCTGCACATCGAACCGCAGGCCCGCCGCAGCCAGCAAAGCCCGGCGCGAGGCGGACGCACTGGCCAGGATCAGTCGCGGCGCAGGACGCTGCAGCATCAGCTCGGTGTCGCGACTTCGGCCGCCTTGCGCCGGCGCTCGTGCCAGGCCTCCATGAGTTGCAGCACGGTGGCTGCCGTCTCCTCGATGGACCGCCGCGTCACGTCGATCACCGGCCAGCCGCGCCGTGTGCACAGCCGCCGGGCCCACAGCAGCTCTGCCTTCACCGCAGCCTCATCGACATAATCGGTGCTGTTCTGCCGTATGATGCCGGTGCTGTTGGGAGAGCCGATCAGCCGAAGCCGATGCCGTCGGATCTCGATCAACGCCTCCACCGCCAGCGTCAGGCCGATCACCGGACACTGCGCGGCATCCAACCCAGCCGGTTCCGGCAGGTTGGGCACCAGCGGAATATTCGCGGCCTTGATGCCGCGATTGGCCAGATAGAAGCAGGTCGGCGTCTTCGAACTTCGTGACACGCCGACCAGCACCACGTCCGCCTCGGCCAGCCCCGGCTGGGCCTGGCCGTCATCATGCGCCAGCACGTAATGCATCGCGTCGATGCGCCGGAAATAGTCGGCGTTCAGCGCGTATTGCCGGCCCGGCCGGGCATCGGCCTGCTCGCCGATATACTCCTGCAGCAGGTTCATTACCGGGTCCAGCACGTTGATCAGCGCTATGTTCAGCCGCTGGCAGGTGGTCTCCAACTCTTCCCGCATGGCCCGATCGACCAGCGTGGAAAGCACCGGCCCCGGCTCGTGCTCGACGCCATCCAGCACGCGATGAAGCTGGCGACGGGTGCGGATCAGGCTCCAGCGGTGATAGATGATGTCCGCGTGCTCGAACTGAACCGTGGTGGCGCGGGCGATGGCATTGAGCGTTTCGCCGGTGGCGTCGGAGACCAGGTGCAGGTTGATGCGATGGCCGGGCATGGGGCGGAGGATAGCGGGGATAAGTGGCTCTGCCATCACGTTGTTGGACCGCACGCTCGAATGATGGGGATAATCGGCACGGCGGCGTGAATGGTGGACGAATCCCCGACGACGTTGGGGAAATGGGGATGACGGCGGAAAAACCGGCAGCTTCAGGAGCTTCGCGTCGCACGCTGCTGTGAGCACCCTAGCCCGAACCGACCGAATCAGGCGGTACCCCAGGATTAACAGCCCCTACTATCACCACATCAGTTTCTTTATTTCTCTTACCTGTTAAGCGGTAGGGATGGAGAGAACAGCAAAGCCCCTGCTTCGAGCAAAACCCCTGCTTCGGGCCTTGGGCGGCGAGGCGGTTTGGCCGCCACCCATCTGGCTGATGCGCCAGGCCGGTCGGTATCTGCCGGAATACCGCACGGCCAGGGCCGGCGTTGCCGATTTCATCAGCCTGTGCACGACGCCGGAGCTGGCCGCGGAGGTGACACTGCAGCCGATCCGACGGTTCGGCTTCGACGGCGCGATCCTGTTCAGTGACCTGCCGATGCTGCCCTGGGCGCTTGGACAGGGCCTGACATATCGTGACGGCGAAGGACCGGTATTGCCACCGCTGCGCGACGCGGCGGATCTGGCGGCACTCGATCCGAATCGGGTGATCCATGCCATCGAGCCGATCCTTGATACCGTCCGGCTGGTTCGCACCAAGCTGGCCGCGGAGGGTTTTGCCGACTGCACCCTGATCGGTTTCGCGGGAGCGCCCTTCACCGTCGCCTGCTACATGGTCGAAGGTGGAGGATCGCGGGATTTCGCCGCCACGCGCATCATGGCCTACCGCGAGCCGGAGCTGTTCCGGCAGCTTATCTCGGTGGTGACCGATGCCACGGTGACTCACCTGGCGGCGCAGATCCAGGCCGGTGCGGAAGTCGTCATGCTGTTCGACAGTTGGGCCGGAATTCTGCCGCCGTCGCAGTTTCATCGCTACGTCATCCAGCCCACGAAGGCCATCACGGCGGCGCTGCGGCAGCGCTTTCCCGATGTGCCGGTGATCGGCTTTCCACGTCTGGCGGGCCTCCTGGTTGGCGATTATGCCGCCGCCACCATGGTTGATGCTGTTGGTCTGGATACCTCGATGGATCTCGGTCTTGCTGCCAATTGCATTCCTCGTGGCGTTGCGCTTCAGGGGAATCTGGACCCGCTCGCGCTGGTGGCGGGCGGCGCGCCATTGCAGCGCGAAACCGCGGCGATCCTGGCCGCGCTGCGAGGCCGTCCGTTCGTGTTCAATCTCGGGCATGGCATCGTGCCGC
The DNA here is from genome assembly GCA_035511435.1 of Acetobacteraceae bacterium. Taxonomy (GTDB): domain Bacteria; phylum Pseudomonadota; class Alphaproteobacteria; order Acetobacterales; family Acetobacteraceae; genus JAMXLO01. Next base: position 3,788 of record DATKFJ010000441.1, read on the forward strand.
AGACACCGCCCGAACATGTGGCTGCGTTGGTGGAGCTGGTGCGTGCGGCGTAGCGTCGGTTCGGGAATCACCCCGTCGATCGTCGCGCGGTTCATGCCGGGCTTGACGAGGGACATGGTGCAGCGTGCCTGCGACCGATACAGATAATCCAACCCGTAAGGTTGCGGTTGTCCTGTTCAATCTGGGCGGTCCGGATCGGCCGGAAGCAATCAGGCCGTTCCTGCTCAATCTGTTCACCGATCCCGCCATTCTGCGGGTGCCGTTCTTCGTCCGGCCGTTTCTTGCACGCCGCATCACGCTGGCCCGCCTGCAACCCGCACGCGCCAGCTACGCCGTGCTGGGCGGCAGATCGCCGCTGCTCGAACTGACGCGGGCTCAGGCAAGTGCACTGGAAGCGGCGCTGCCGGAGCTGAATGCGAAATGCTTCATCGCCATGCGCTACTGGCACCCCTTCAGCGATGAAACAGCCCACGCGGTACGCGACTTCCGACCGGATGAGGTGATATTGCTGCCGCTCTATCCGCATTAT
>DATKFJ010000442.1:0-10517 GCA_035511435.1 Acetobacteraceae bacterium
CAAAGCGCGGATTGTGGGGCGAAGGGCTGCAAGGCGTCCTGACGGCATGGTGCGCACCAGTACCGAGCCCCAAGGCAGCGAAATACCAAAGCCGCGTCACCGGCTCTATCGCCGGATTTGTCCACTCGACGCAGCGCGGCCAGGCTCCAGCCGGTGGCCGAGTACTGCGTTTTCCGCCTCACACCGTCTTCAGAAAATTCGCCAGCTTGACTACCGCGGTCAGTTTGTCGGTCTTGTCCAGCGCCGCGAGTTCGGCCGCCAGCCGATCCATCGCCGCCTCATAGATCTGCCGCTCGGAGAAGCTTTGATCTGGTTGGCCGGCATTCCGATGCAGATCACGCACCACCTCAGCAATTGACAGCGGGTCGCCGGAATTGATCTTGGCTTCGTACTCCTGCGCCCTGCGTGACCACATGGTCCGCTTGATTCGCGCCCGGCCCTTCAGCACCGCAAGGGCCTCGTCGAACAGCTTGCGGGTGGCCAGTTTGCGCAGTCCCGCAGTGCGTGCCTTCGCCACCGGTACGCGCAGCGTCATCCGGTTCTCTTCGAAGGTAATGTGGATCAACTCCAGCTTGTGGCCAGCGATTTCCTCGGTGGCAATCCGCTCGACCTTGCCCACACCGTGGGTCGGATAAACAACATGATCGCCCTCGACGAAGATCTCTGCCTTTGCCATCGGGCGGGCAGGTGGGCGATCGGGCATCATTGGCCGGCGCTCAGGGGCTGCAATCGTGGCCGGTGGAGGAGCGACAGCCGCCGGGGCCGGCGCAGGACGGAGCGACGCCGGGGGCTGTTTCGGCTCTGTGGCCTGAACAGGAGCAGCCGGCCCGCTGGCGGGCAGCGTCTTTGCCACCACGGGCGAAGCCGCCTCGGTCGCCACCGGCTTGGCGGCAACCGGCTTTGCCTCGACTGGTTTGGACGCAACCGGTTTGCTTGAGGCCGGCTTAGCCGCCACCGTGCTCGGCGTGGCCTGCTTGGCGACGGGTGCCTTGGCGGCTGGCGCAGTTTTCTTGGCCGGCTGCGCCACGCTCTTTTCTTGACTCGGCTTGCCTTGACTCGGCTTGGCAGGTTTCGGCGGTGCCGCCGTCTTCCTTGCCACTGCCACCTGTGCCGCCTTGGCGGGCGACTTCGCCGCCACGCGGCGCGGAACCGCCTGGCTCAAAGCGGCGGCTTCGCGACCCGCTCGCGCGGTTCCAGCGGTTGCCTTCATGCCTGACACCTCAAACACTTCGTCCTTTCACGCATTGCGATCCGCTGGGGCGACCCGTTGGACGGATCGGCACGGCCAGCATCAGATGCCCGGCCTGCGCTCCGTTCCGAAGGATCGGCACCTGGGAATGGCAGCGGCTGTCGCACGTCCAGCGCGGCTGCCGTTGCCTGTCGTGGACAATATAGCATCACAGGGGCGTTACGTCATGGGGGGACGCGCAAAGACTCGCTCTGCGCCCACCCGCGCAAGCACACTTCCTCTTGAAGCTGTCCGCTGCCCGCTTGCCGACCGTCAGGGCTTACCCGGATTAGGCGACAATAATTTGGCCTTGTCCGGCTTGTCCTTCCAATCGTCCGCATCCGGTGGCGGCTCGCCCTTGCGGGTGATGTTTGGCCAAAGAGCAGCATAGGTGCGGTTCTGTTCTAACCACTCGCCCGCTCGGTCATCACTGTCCGGGACAATGGCCTCCACCGGACATTCCGGCTCGCAGACCCCACAATCTATGCATTCATCCGGATGAATGACCAACATATTCTCACCGACATAAAAACAGTCGACGGGGCAAACCTCGACACAGTCCATGTATTTGCAGCGAATGCAGCTCTCATTGACCACGTAGGTCATGTTCAGTCCCCGGCACGGGTGTACAGGCGGCGATATGCCGATGAATCCGTTGCGACGCAAGGTCCACTCGGCTCCTCGCTGATCTCGTCATAGAGCCGCCGCGCCTCGATTGCCGGTCCGCGGCGTTGTGCCAGTGCCAGCACGCGAACCACGCGGACAGAGCCGTGGACCGGCACCGTCAGCACATCGCCGATGCGCAGTCTGGCATGGGGCTTGTCAGTCGCCTGCCGGTTGACGCGGATTGATCCCTTGGCCACCAGGTCGGCGCAGTCGCTGCGCGCCCGCATGAAGCGTGCGCACCACAGCCACTTGTCCAATCGCTGCCAGTGCTGGTCTTCCTGCTCTGGTATCGCTGCCCCCTAGCGTTTGAGTGCCGCCAATGCGGCGAATGGTCCGTGCGGTCGGCTTGGCGATGCAGTCACCACCGCCGGTCGCCTGCGCCGCAAGGGCAGGATCATCGCCGGGGCCGGTGGACCGAATTCGTCCGCGGCAAGGCCGCTGGCCGGCACGATGCGAAACCCGAGACGCCGCAGCACGACTGGAAGCAACTGAGCCTTGAGCGAAAAGCGCGAGGCCAGGCCGGTCGGTAACGCCGTCGCACCGCGCCGAGTTGCCCACGCGAGCTCGGCCGCCACCCGTTCGGCAATGTCCAGCCGCAACAAGACTGGGCCAGCCTCCAGCCACCCCATGGCGTCGGCAAAACCCGCCGGCCAATCTGCCTGATGGGGCAGCGAGACAAGGTCCGGCGCCGGCAGGCCGGGCACTGCCCGGCCGTGCTGCAACCCCCAGAGCAGGGCGCGCATTGCCGCGGCACGGGGTTTCAGCAGCGCCGGAAGGAACAGGGCAAAGCGGCCGGCCTGCACGCCGATCGCTTTCAAGGCCGCGCGCGACGGCGGGGCCAGATTGTCGCCTTCGTCGCTGATGATCAGACCAAGCGCCTCGGTCAACCGGTGCAGCAGCCCGCGAAATCCTGGCTGCTGCGCCCCCCGGTCCGCGGCGGAGCGCAACGGTGCCAGATCGACGTTCACCCGCCCGTCCAGGAAGCGCTGCAGCCGCAGGCGCAGACGCTCGCGCTGAGCGCCATCCAGGAATTCGCTATCCAGCACCTGAACCCGCGGCTGCATGGCACTGGCTCCCCGCTTCAACCGGGCGATCGCAACGCCATCCCAGGTCACCGACTGATCGCCGGTCAACGCAAGCGCCGCGTCCGGAACGGATTCCACCAAAGCCACGCGACGCGGCATCTCTTCCCGAAGTGCCCGCCGCGCCGCCCGTTGAACCAGCCGCTTTTCGTCCCCTACCGCCGCCGGATCCGGGAAGAAGCTGAAGCCGCCGACCCGGCCCACCGGATGACCCTCCACGATGACCTCGCCGCGGCGGGTCACCGCCGACAGCAATTCCTGTGTCTCGCCGGCTTCCAGTCGGCGCATCAGATGCGCGGCACGCCGATCGACGAAGCGGCTGGTCAGCCGTTCATGCAGTGCGTCCGACAGCAGGTCCTCGACCTCGCGCGCACGGCCTTGCCAATGCGCGCTATCCTTCACCCAATCCGTCCGTGCGGCGATGTAGGACCACACCCGCACGCCCGACAGCCGCTGCATCAGCGTGTCGATATCGCCATCCGCCCGGGCCAGCGCGCCGATCTGCCCAGCCAGCCAGTCGGTCGGCAGGTGTTCGTCCTTGGCGATGTGGCCGAACACCCGGGCGCAAAGGCGCGTGTGCGTGTCGTCCGTCAATTTCCGAAAATCGGGAATCTGGCAGGCGTCCCACAGGTGCCGCACCATTCGCCGCCCCCGTGCCAACTCCCGGATCTCCGGCTCGCGTGCCAGCGCGACCAGCGTTTCCAGATCTGCCGCATCATTGCCCTTCACCAGTCCCGGCCCCGGCGGCGGCACGGTCAGGCTGGCCAGCAGCGTGTCGACATGCGTCAGATCCAGATTGCTGTTGCGCCAGCAAAGTTGATCCAGCGCCTCGAAACTATGCGCCTCCACCGCGGCCACCACGTCATCGGCCAGAGGCTTGCACTGCGCGGTCGTGCCGAAGGTGCCGTCACGCATGCCGCGGCCGGCGCGGCCGGCAATCTGCGCCACCTCGGCCGCCGTCAGCCGGCGTCGCCGGTGGCCGTCGAATTTGCCCATCGACGCGAAGGCGACATGATCCACGTCCATGTTCAGGCCCATGCCGATCGCGTCGGTCGCGACTAGGAAATCGACCTCCTTGTCCTGGTAAAGTGCCACCTGGGCGTTGCGCGTGCGCGGCGACAACCGTCCCATCACCACCGCGCAGCCGCCACGGCGACGCCGGATCAACTCGGCGATCGCGTAGACATCGGCCGCGCTGAACGCCACCACGGCGGAGCGTGGCGGCAGGCGCACCAGCTTCACGTGGCCCGCGTGGCTGAGTTGTGACATGCGCGGCCGCGTCTCCACGCTGGCCTGCGGTACCAGCCGCTGTAGCAGCGGCCGGATCGTCTCGGCGCCCAGGAACATGGTCTCCACCATGCCGCGGGCGTGCAGCAGCCGGTCGGTGAAAACGTGGCCGCGATCAGGGTCGGCACAGAGTTGGATCTCGTCCACCGCCAGGAACTCCGCGTCCCGATCGAGCGGCATCGCCTCGACCGTGCAGGAAAACCAGCGGGCGTCGGGCGGGACAATCTTCTCCTCGCCGGTGATCAGCGCGACATGGCGAACGCCCTTTTGCGCCACCATGCGGTCGTAGTTCTCGCGGGCCAGCAGACGGAGGGGGAAGCCGATGATCCCCGATGCGTGCGCCAGCATCCGCTCGATGGCGAGATGGGTCTTGCCGGTGTTCGTCGGACCGAGGACGGCTTTAACGCGGGGCGCGAAACCGGAATCGAAGCCGGGCATGGGTGGATGTTTGGGTGTTACGCCGCGGAATGCAAGCGGTTCCGGTGGGCGGACTCCATTCATTAACGGGCGCCCGCTACTGCCGATATATCCCCACCGCTCGTCACACATCGGGTTCAGGTTCCGTTTCTTCAGTTCCGACCGGCAGGCACCGCGCTGGCGGGAATGGCATCCACTGGCCCGGTCTGGCTGAGGACCTGAGCACGGGGGGATTGCTGCAGGGCGAACCGATCACGAGTTGCGTTGCCTGAACGCGTCCAGACTTGGCCTGCCCCGTACGCCACTTACGTCCGCGCATTGAAACCCGCCGCCAATTACCGCATATCGCGGCCCGATAGGAGGGTTCACGATGCACGATGCCGTGGCGGAAAAGCATGATTTTGGCGCCGAGGTCGGACGTTTGCTCGATCTGGTGGTGCACTCGCTCTATTCCGAGCGGGAAATTTTCCTGCGCGAACTCGTGGCGAACGCGGCCGATGCGATGGACCGGCGGCGGTTCGAATCGCTCACCGACAGCGCCCTGGCACCCCCCGCCGAGGCCAAGGTGCGCATCGTGCCAGACAAGCAGGCGCGCACGCTGCTGATCGCCGACGACGGCATCGGCATGGGACGGCAGGAGTTGATCGACAACCTTGGCACCATCGCCCGCTCCGGCACGCGTGCATTCGGCGCCGCGCTGGACTCGGCCAGGCCCGAAGAGCGGCCCAGCCTGATCGGCCAGTTCGGCGTCGGCTTCTATTCCGCTTTCATGGTCGCCGATCGGGTCGAGGTGACCTCGCGCGAGGCGGGCTCCGAGGAGACGTTCACCTGGGCCTCCGACGGCGCCGGGCAATTCACCATCGCACCGGCGACGCGTGAGACCGCCGGCACCGATGTCGTGCTGCACGTCAAGTCGGACGCCGAGGAGTTCCTCGATCCCATCCGGCTCGAGGCGATCGTGCGCAAATGGGCCGACCACGTCACGCTGCCGATCACCATCGCCCGGGATGGCAAGGACCTGCCAGCCAACGAGGGCACCGCTTTGTGGCGCAAGCCGCGGGCGGAAGTGTCGGAACAGAATTACAACGAATTCTACCGCCATCTCGGCAATATCTTCGACACGCCCTGGGCCACGTTGCACTGGAAGGCCGAGGGCGTGCTGGAATACTTCGCCCTGGTGTTCATTCCGGGCATGAAGCCGTTCGAACCGGTCGAAGGCGATCGCGATTCACATGTACGGCTGCACGTGCGGCGGATGTTCATCACCGACAAGGCCGACCTTTTGCCGCACTGGCTGCGCTTCGTGCAAGGGGTGGTGGACACCGAAGACCTGCCGCTCAATGTCTCGCGGGAGATGCTGCAAACCACACCGGTGCTGGCGCGCATCCGCAAGGCGCTGATCAGCCGGGTACTGTCCGAGCTGAAGAACCGTGCCAAGGATGCCGACGACTACGGCAAGTTTTGGGACAATTTCGGCGCCGTTCTGAAAGAGGGCGTCTGGGAGGACGCCGAACATCGCGCGGAGATCGCACCGCTCCTGCGGTTCCGGTCGTCGTCACAGGAGGGTTGGACCTCGCTGCCGGATTATCTATCGCGCATGCAACAGGGCCAGGACGCGATCTACTACCTGGCGGGAGATAATCCCGACGCGTTGCGTGCTTCGCCACAGCTCGAGGGCTTCCGCGCCAAGGGCATCGAGGTCCTGCTGCTCGCCGATTCGATTGATGCGTTCTGGCCGGACCGGCTGGATGGTTTCGAAGGAAAGCATCTAAAGAGCGTCACCCAGGCATCGGCCGATCTCGACAAGGATGCCGATCAGCCGGACATCTCGCCACTGCTTGCCGCACTGAAAAAAGCGCTTGGCGACGAAGTCGTCGACGTTCGCGCCACCGGTCGCCTGACCGACAGTGCGGTTGTCCTCGCTGCCGGCGACAGAGGGCCCGATCTGCAAATGCAGCGCCTGCTGCGCCGTGCCGGCCGAGCCATGCTGCCAACTGCACCAGTGCTGGAGATCAATTCACGGCACGCCCTGATTAGCGCACTGAATGCGAAGCTGACAGACGAAACGCTGATCGCCGAAGCCGCCAGCACTCTGCTCGATCTGGCCCGCGTCCAGGAAGGCGACCTGCCACGTGATCCGGCGCAATTTGCCCGCCGCGTCACCTCCCTGCTTGGATCTTCGCTTGGTGGATAACGCGCGGGGCCTTTGGTAGTGGTCAGCGCAGGCCTCGACCTGTAATCGTCATTCCCGCACAAGCGGGGACCCGGTGGAACCACGCGGATTGTTCCGTGCGACGCCCGGGTTCCCGCCACCGCCTTCGCAGGGCAGGCTTTTCGCGGAATGCCGCGCAACAGGCCGTCGCCTTTGCGCGACGATATGAGGGACCGATGCTGGAACAAACACTCGAATGCCTGGTCGACGAGGCGGATGCGACGCGGCCGCTGCACGCCGTACGTCCATCCCAACTTGCCGAATGCCTGGACAGCCTGCCCGCCGCGCAGGGCCGCTTCCTCCGTCAGCTCGACTTCTCCGCGGCACCTCAGGAGCTGATGTTCCTGGCGGCGGACGACGGGGTGGCAGGCGCAGTACTCGGCCTCGGTGACGACCAATCGCCAGCCGCGTTCGGGAATCTGGCCTACCGATTGCCCGAAGGCATCCCATGGCATTTGCAACCAGGCGACTACGACCCAGCCGTCGCGACGCTCGGCTTCTGCCTGGGGGCCTATCGCTACAACGCGTTGAAGGCAGCCAAGCGTGCCCCGGCGCGACTGCTCGCATCAAACGACCAGGCACAGAGCCGTTCGGCAGCATCCGCGACCTGGATGGTACGCGACCTGGTCAACACGCCCGCCAACCTGCTCGGACCAGTCGAACTCGCCGACTTCGCCGCGTCACTCGCCCGCCATTATGGCGTCGTCGCCGATGTCATTGCGGATGATGCGCTGAATGCGGCCTATCCCACGATCGCTGCCGTCGGGCGCGGTTCGTCACGCCCCGCACGCGTCGCTACCTTCCGCTGGTCCGGCAGCACTGCCCACGCCAATGCGCCACTGATTTCGCTGTGCGGCAAAGGCGTCTGTTTCGACACCGGCGGCTACGACATCAAGCCGTCGAGCGGCATGCTTCGGATGAAAAAGGACATGGGCGGCGCCGCCACGATCCTTGGACTCGCCAGGATGATCATGGACGCTGATCTCCCGGTTCGCCTCGCGGTCCGCATTGGCTGCGTAGAAAACTCGATCTCCGGTGACGCAATGCGGCCATCCGATGTGATCCGTACACGCAAAGGCCTGACGGTGGAGGTTGGCAATACCGATGCGGAGGGCCGCTTGGTACTGTGCGATCTGTTGACCGAGGCATGCGAGGAATCCCCGTCGTTGCTCGTCGATTGCGCCACGCTGACCGGCGCGGCGCGCGTCGCACTCGGCCCGGACCTGCCGGCCATGTTCTGCAACGATGATCGCTGGGCTGACATTCTGTTGCGCAACGGCGTCAAGGAACACGATCCACTCTGGCGCCTCCCGCTCTGGCCAGGCTATGACCGCTGGCTGGAAAGTTCGGTCGCAGATGTCAACAACGTTTCATCCAAACCCCATGCGGGCGCTATCACCGCGGCATTATTCCTCCAACGATTTGTTACGGCGGGGGTTGTATGGGCGCATTTCGATATATATGCATGGAACGATCAGACTTCGCCCGGTCATCCGGAGGGTGGCGAGGCGTACGCAATGCGCGCGGTATTTGCCGGCGTAAAAGAACGATTTGTTGCTACGGAACTGGATTGAAATCCCGGTCACGAACGCGCGATTCTCCCGAAAAGACTGCGCTCATGGAATGGGATTGACGTAGTATCGAATCTGCTTCTGCATCATTGCGGCCAACGATCCGCCTGTCCGGGAGTCAGAAAGGAAAAAAACCATGGCAGTTAATCCTTCCGCCGATCAGCTGGTCGGTATTCTTCGCGAGACCGTCGTTGCGCTGGTGCGACGCGATGGTCCTGACCTGTCGGCACGTCAGCTTGGCGTGTTCCTGACGTGTTATCTGCGCGATGGCGGCCACACGGTGCGCGGTCTCGCGGCAGATCTCAACGTTTCGAAGCCGGCGATCACGCGCGCACTGGATCGGCTCGGCGAGCTTGACCTCGCTCGGCGCAAGGTGGATCCCCTGGATCGCCGCAGCATCCTCGTGCAGCGCACGCTCAAGGGCGCGGCATTCCTCCGCGACCTGCGCTCGATCATGGGCGAGGCCTCGTCTTCTTCCAGGAAGGCGCCACAGTCCAGCGCGAGCGAAATACCGCATAAGCGTGCCGCTGTCTGACGTCGGCAGTCGCCTAAACTGGTAACCAAGCAGGGCAATCGGGCGCACGGCGTTTGCCCTGCATCGTGAGGACGCGACGATCTCGATCGAGGTGCGCAACTGCCCGGGATTGCTTCGTTCCGCTCGCAGCGACCACCATCCGCGAACATTCGGAACACAGACTTCTGTGGCCCTCCTGTGACGTCCGTTCTTCCCCCGTGTTAAAGGAGAATGTGGCGTAAACGCGTTGGCTCCGGGTCAGAGGGCATGGTGCCAAGACTACCAGCGCCACCATTTGACGGTGCCTCGGATCGAATCGCCATGCCTGCGGCTGGTTCGCAATTTTAACACGGAGTCAGAAGGAAGGGCCACGGTGGGCCACAGGAGTCGGAGCGGCTCCACGGTTAGCGACAACATGACTTAGCCCGACTCCTCATGTCATGCCGCGAGCAATTGGAATTCAGCATCAGCCCCGATGTGGATTCCCACGGTCGCCGTACGCAGCATGTGGTCGATGTCAGATCGGCCGAGCATCCGCGCTCCGCTCGCGATGACCAAGATGCCGGGCCGTTCGGAGTCCCTCACATCTTCACCCGATTGCCCTCTGCCGATCATGGAACCGGGTTGCCCCGACGTTCTTTTGGCGTATACCGCCAGTAGTCGCGAGGGAGGGACCCAGCATATGGACATCGAGACTGCCCCCACAGCCATCGCCGACGCAGACTGGCAGGCGCGCGTCGATCTCGCCGCGGTCTACCGGTTGCTGTCGCATCACGGCTGGGGCGACGTCATTTTCAATCATGCTGCCATGCGCAGCCCATCCAACCCGCGCCGCTTCCTGATCAAGCGCCATGAGTTGCTCTACACCGAGGTCACCGCCTCCAACCTCGTCGAGGTCAGCATGGACGATGACCTCGATGAACGCTCCGGCGTCAATCGGCCCGGCTTCACCCTGCACAGCGGCGTGCTGCGCGGTCGGCCGGACGTGAACTGTTCGGTGCACGTCCACCCGGAAGAAGGCGTCGCACTCTCGGGGCTCAAACACGGCCTGCGCATGCTGTCGCAGAGCGCCATGCGCTTCTACCAGCGGGTCGGCTACCACGATTACGAAGGCCTGACCGACGGCTTCGAGGAACGCGAACGCATCGTTGCCGCGCTGGGCAAGAACCGCGCGCTGATCATGCGTCACCACGGCATCACCACGGTTGGCGCGACCGCGCGCGAGGCCTTCAGCCTGATGAAGGAATTCGTCCGCGCCGCGCGCATCCAGTTGATGATGGAATCGAGCGGACAGCCCGTCCTGGAGATCGCGCCGGAGACCTGCGAGCGCGTCGCGGCGCAGTATGAACACCATGACAGGGGGCGGGCATCGGCTGAATGGCCCGCGTATCTTCGCCTGCTTGACAGCATCGACCGCAGCTACCGCGACTGACGCCCCGCCCGCGCCCGGGCGGCATATCGGCGCCACGGGCCGGCCATGAACCCGCTTTGGATGCTGCGCACGCCGCGCCTGGTGCTGACGCCGGTCGGCGGGGCCGAT
>DATKFJ010000443.1:0-6246 GCA_035511435.1 Acetobacteraceae bacterium
GGCAAGCCGGATCCCGCCATAGAGGCGATCATCTTCGCCAATGTTCGCACGCCGACCGAACGGCTCGGCGATCTGCGTGCGCAGGTGTCGGCCAATTGGCGAGCCGCCGCGCGGCTTCAGGAACTCGCGGCGAAATACGGCACCGACACGCTGCTGGGGATCATGCAGGAAGTACTCGACTACTCCGAAACCATGATGCGCGCGGCCCTGCGCGCACTACCGGATGGCGAAGCCGAATTCACCGACGTCTTCGACGGCGATGGCGTCATCGCGCCAGGCGAAACCGAGGACGAGACCTTCATCGTCAAGCTTCGCATCAGCAAGCAAGGCGACACGATCACGGCAGACTTCACCGGTTCCGACCCGCAGGTTCCCGGGCCGATGAATGCGCCGCTGACCGTCACCGCATCCGGCGTGTTCTGTGCACTGAAGATGATCGCCGATCCAAAGAGCCTGATCCCGCCAAATTCCGGCTGCTGGCGTCCGGTGACTGTGACCGCAACACCTGGCTCGGTGGTGAATGCGCAGCTTCCCGCGCCGGTGGTCTACGCCAACCATGAGATGTCGCATCGCATTGCGGACATGGTGATGGCGGCGATGTTCGCCTTCACGCCGCGGACGGTGATGGCGGGTTCGCAGGGCACATCAGCAGTAATGACATTCGGCGGCACCGACTATCGGACCGGCGAACGCTATGTCAGTTACGAATCGGTGAAAGGTGGCTTTGGCGCGCGTCCGGTGAAGGATGGCATCAACGCCGTCGCCAGTACCGTCTCCAACATGATGAACACACCGATCGAGATCATCGAAATGAGTTTCCCATTGCGCGTTCAGGAATATTCGCTGGTGCCGGACAGCGGCGGCGCCGGCACATGGCGCGGCGGACTAGGCGTGCGTCGCGTATGGCAGGTGCTTCAGCGGCAGGCCCATGCCGCGGTCTGCTGCGAACGCACCGTTACGCCACCGTTCGGTCTCGATGGCGGGAAGCCCGGTGCACCCGCCCGATTGGAACTGATTCCGCTGAACGGCAACGCGCGGAGACTTACCAGCAAGGGCGGCTTCATCGCGCCCGCTGGTTCGCTGGTGGTGATAGAGGCGCCAGGTTCCGGCGGCTATGGGCCGCCATCGGGACGTGATCGCGCACGGCTTTCCGAAGACGTGCTGGACGGATACGTTACCTCCGTGGCTGCGCGCCGCGACTACGGCGTAGAACCGCTCTGAAGGACACCGACAGCTTTCGAACGAACCGCGAAGGGAGACAGAGAATGTCAGACATGCAGCCGGTCGTCGCGCAGAAGGCGCCGTACCGAACGGAGGTCGAGGCGGGCAAATCCTATTGGTGGTGTGCTTGCGGCAAGAGCGGCCAGCAGCCGTTCTGCGACGGCTCGCACAAGGGCAGCGGCTTCAGCCCGATCGAGTTCAAGGCCGAGGAAGCCGGGACGGTTTCGTTCTGCGGCTGCAAGAGTACCGGCAACAAGCCGCGCTGCGACGGGACGCATCGGGGGCTTTAACAGCCGAACCCTGGTCAGAACGGGGGAGGCGGCAACCATGGTTGTCAGCCCATCGCCAGCGTGTCCGGCCGTAGCGCCGTGAACCGGTATGTGTTGATTGGTAGTATCGGGCTGATCGCACTGTTACTGGCATTGGTCTGGATCTGGCGCGCCGTCGCGGTGTTGTCGCTGACATGAAGCGCTTCAAGGCCCGGCTGGACAAGGCTGGCAAAATTGCCGTTCGGCCGTGGAGAGCATCAAAATGATCGAGGCAGTCACCGCATTCACCGAAAAGCTCTATGAACGTTACGGCAAGGTATACGCCTCCTGGTTGCTGGCCATGCTGTCGGCACCTTCGAGCGTCGTCGCGAAGACACGAGATGTTCTCCAGGAGGAATCGCATGGCGAGTACATCGTAACGATCCTGACGATCAGCATAGCGTTCGGCGTTACGGTGGGTGCGCTGATCCCCAATCGTCCGGAGATCTCCAGCCGCGCCGTTGTCTTCATTGTGGTCAGCTTGTTGTGGCTTTTCCTGAGCCTGCTGGTCCATGGCTTTTGCCGACTGGTTGGTGGTAAAGAGTCGGCGCAGATGACCATATCCTTGATGCTTCAGAATCTCGCGTTCGCTTATGTTGCCAGCAATTTCCTCACGCTGCTGATCACTTGGTGCACCATCAGCTATCCGCCAGTGCAGCGATTGCTTGGTGATAGGGCGCTTTTCCATGAACCGGGTGGCCTGCTGTTCTCGTTCCAGTTCCTGATATTGCTGTTCCTCGTGCCACTCACCGTAAGCTATGCTCATGGTTTCCGAGGATTCAAATGGTTTGGAGTCGCACTATTCTCTGCCGCCTTTGCGATCCTGTTCGGCTTTCCCGTTTACGCTCAGCATAGTTGCTGATAACGCAATACGTGCAACGCAACCGAGTGTGAGGACCCCATGAAGATCGACGACGTTTCGCTGACTCTTTTCACCTGGGACGGCATTCCGGCGACGCGTTACCACCTGGGCGCGCTTGCTTCGTCCTCATCCAGCCTTGGTCTGCTGCGCATTCACACCGATGAAGGTCTGGAAGGCCACGCGTTTCTCGGCGCGGCGACCAACCCAGCGGCAATGGACGCGCCGCAATTGATCCGTTCGCTAAAGCCGATGCTGGTCGGCCAAGACCCGCTGGAGCGTGAGCGCATCCATGCCGGAATGCGTCTCGTCTCGCGCATCGTCAGCTATCGCACGATCGGTGCGGTGGACACTGCGCTATGGGATCTCGCCGGCAAGATCGCAAAACTGCCGGTGCATGCGCTGATAGGCACTTTCCGCAACTCGATCCTGGGCTATGCAAGTTCGCAGGTGCTGCCTGACATCGCTGCCTATGTCGATCAGGCGCAGACCTTCAAGGCGAACGGTTGGAAAGCGTACAAGATCCATCCGCCGCGCGACCCCGATCAGGATATCAAAGTGTGCGAGGCAGTGCGCAAGGCGGTCGGCGCCGATTTTCGACTGATGCTGGATTCCACCTGGAGCTACAACTACACCGACGCGCTGCGCGTGGGTCGCGCGATCGAAGAGATGGGCTATTATTGGTACGAAGATCCGATGTCAGACGAGGACATCTACAACTACGTGAAGCTGCGTGACAAACTGGATATTCCCATTATGGCGACCGAGTTTCCGGCAGGTGGATTGGAGACCTATCCGATCTGGCTGACGGAACGCGCCACTGATTATCTGCGTGGCGATATCCCGAACAAGGGCGGTCTCACCACCATGCTGAAGACCGCGCATCTCGCGGAGGCGTTCAGTCTGAAATACGAGATCCATCATTCTGGCAATTCGCTGAACAACCTCGCCAACCTGCATCTCTGCATGGCAATCAGGAACACCACGATGTTCGAGGTACTGCTGCCGGATGGCGCGCACAAATATGGCATGGCGAAAGAGATCGAGATCGACAAGGACGGCCTGCTGCACGCACCAACCGGTCCCGGACTGGGTGCAGAGATCGATTTCGATCTGATCAAGCGCAAGACCGAGGCAGTGCTAAGCTAGAGCAGAGGGTAGAGCGCGTCGCACATTCCGCCACATCGCGTCCTCAGCCCTCTACAACAGTCCCCGCCCCGCAAGGTTCCGCATCAGCGCACCCACACCGAAAGCCCAAGCCTCGCACTGATCCGTCGGCATCATCCTGTTGACCAACCGGCCCAACTTCGGTGCACCAATCGTCACGACATCGCCACTCTTGTGCGTAAACCCCTTGCCTGGCGCGTCGCGATCTTCCACCGGCACGAACATCGTGCCGAGGAACAGCACCGCACCGTCCGGATAACGGTGATGTTCGTTCACCATCTGCCCCACCAGGTCGGCCGGATCACGGCTGATCTTCGCAATGGAGGAAGCGCCTTCCAAGCTGAACCCATCAGTGCCCGCGACGCTCAGTGATACAGTCGTCTGGCGAATGTCGTCCAACGTGAACCGCGCATCGAAGAACCGCAGAAACGGGCCTATGGCGCACGACGCATTGTTGTCTTTTGCCTTGCCGAGCAGCAGCGCGGAACGGCCCTCCACGTCGCGCAGATTAACGTCGTTGCCCAACGTGGCGGCAACGATACGACCGGACGACGCAGCGACGAGTACCACCTCGGGCTCCGGGTTGTTCCAGGCCGACTTCGGATGAATGCCGGCGTCCATGCCGGTGCCTACCGCAGCCATTGGCTGCGCCTTGGTGAAGATCTCCGCATCCGGGCCGATGCCGACTTCCAGATACTGGCTCCACGCCCCTTGCTCGATCAGCACCTGCTTCAAATGCGCCGCTTCTGCTGAACCAGGCTTCAGCTTTGCCAAATCATCACCTACCAGACGGTTAACTTCGGCACGGATTGCCGCCGCGGCACCCAGGTTGCCGCGCGCACGTTCTTCTATCACCCGCTCGATCATCGAGAGCACGAACGTTACACCTGCTGCCTTGATCGCCTGCAGGTCGATTGGGGTCAGCAGCCAAGGCTTGCCGCGGTCCCGCTGTTCCACCGGGGTGTTGGCCAGTATTGCTTGCACGCTGCCGATCACATCGCCCTGCGCGGCACACAGTGCGCCGGCCGGATCGGCTGCTTCGCAGAGATCGCGCATCGTGGGGAAGCGACGCGACACATCCACCAATGCGCAATCGCGCACCGCGACCACAGACGGTCCGCCAGCCTCGGGTCGCCAGACGCGTCCTGCCAGCACAGCGGCGTCCGCATCATCTGGCAGCACCGGCAGCAGTGCATCACGAAGTTGGGTCATTGGTCTGTCCTCCCCAATTGCCGCCCGGCATCCTATACTCCAACCAGTCGCAGAACCCGAACCGGAGGCAGGACTGATGAAACGACTGTTCGGCGCATCTAACGAGTTGGAGGCGGAAACCTATCCCGTCACGCACACTGACGAGGAATGGCGCGCGAAGCTGTCGCCCGCGCAATATTCGGTGCTGCGCAAGCATGGCACCGAACGCGCCGGCACAAGCCCGCTCAGTCAGGAGAAGCGGCGCGGCAAATTCATCTGCGGCGGCTGTGGCCAGGACCTGTTCGTGTCTGACACGAAGTTCGAAAGCGGCACCGGCTGGCCGAGCTTTTTCCAACCGTTGGAAGGTGCGGTCGGCATTACGCAGGATCGTAGCTTCTTCATGGTGCGTACCGAAGTACATTGCAGCAAATGCGGCGGCCATCTGGGTCACGTGTTCGACGATGGCCCACGTCCGACCGGACAGCGCTATTGCATGAACGGAGCGGCGATGGACTTCAAGCCGGAATGAACTGCCGCACCCCGGCCTCATCCAGCGTTACACCAAGACCTGGACCTTTCGGCACGTTCAGGTGGCCGTCCGCATAATGTATTGGTTCGACGAAGATGCCGTTTTGCAGACCGTTGCGTCCGACGTCGTATTCAACCAGCGGCGGATAGGGTACGTGTGCGCCGTGTGGATAGTTCGGCAATGACGCGACGAAGTGCACCGCCGCCGCCAGGCCGATGCCGGTACCCCAGACGTGCGGCGATATCCGCAAATGCTCAGCCGCGCACAACACACCGATGGTGCGCGCGACATCGAAACCGCCGCAGAGTGTCAGGTCCGGCTGCACCACGGATGCCAGCCGCGCGTCGATCAGACGGCGGAAGTCGAACACACCGTACAGCGCTTCGCCGGTGGCGAGTGGCACTGGCGCGCGAGATTTCAGGCTGGCATATCCGGCCCAATCCTGCGGTGCCAGCGGCTCTTCGTACCAATGGATATTAAAGGGCGCAGTGCGGCGCATGCTTTCCAGCACACCGTCTTCCGTGTAGTTGCCGTTGGTGTCGACAGTAAGCAGCGGCGCCTCGCCGATGATCCGTCGCGCAAGCTGCACGCGCGCCGCGTCATCCGACGGATTCCGCCCAATCTTGATCTTGAACGCGGCGAACCCGCGCGTGGCAATCGGCTCGAGCTGCCGCGCCAACGCAGTACTCTGGTCGCCGGTTTCGGTGAAATAGCCGCCCGATGCATAGACCGGCACGCGCTCGCGCTGTCGGCCGCCGATCAAGTCGGCCACCGACAGGTCCAGCAACTTGCCCATCGCGTCGTGCGCCGCGATATCGATGCCGCCCAACAATGCGGTCAACTGGTTCTGTGTACCGAAATGATACATCTGCGCCAGCACCGTTTGGGCAGCGCCGCGCTGAGCAAACACGCTGCGGCCGACGTACAGCGGCTTCACCATCTCCAGGTAGGCACGGCTGACAGCCGCCGGC
>DATKFJ010000444.1:0-8702 GCA_035511435.1 Acetobacteraceae bacterium
GGTTGCCGTGATGGTATGGTCACCCTTTGCCAAAGGGATGGCTGGTGTAAAGCGCCAAACGCCGGCCGCATTGGCCAGCGCGGTGCCGCGGACCTTGCCGTCGATCTGCACCATGATCGTGCTGCCTGCTTTCGCGACGCCGGTGAAGGTCGGGTCGGTGACATTGGTGATGCCATCACCTGCAACGCCACTGTCACTGGTGGGCGCCAGACGGATGGTCGGCGTCGGCGACGATGTGTCGATCTCCACCACCATGCTGGCGACACTGGCAGTTGCGCTGGCCGCAAGCGTGACACCGCTCTGCACTGTGGCCGCACTACCTACTTCGGGCGCACCTTCGACAGCCGTCGCCGTAATGGTGTGCTTGCCGCTGGCCATTGCAGTCGCCGGCGTAAAATTCCACCGTCCGGTGGCACTTGCCAGTGCGGTCCCCGCAAGCTTGCCATCGATGTGCACGGTGACCGTGCTGCCGGCCATCGCCAGGCCCGTAAAGCTCGGCCGCGTGACATCGGTGATGTCGTCGCCGGCTATGCCGCTGTCGCTGCCGAGTGTCAGGCCAATGGTTGGTTTCGTGATTAAACTGGTCATTGGATAAGTCTCAATCGCCTCCGCAGTTCGCTGGATGATGACCGGTCATTTATTGCAAGACCGTGCGTATTGGTCGTGGGCAGCAAACCTTTGACGTTGGCAACATTACGACACCGTACAGTCGGTTGGCCAGCGCATCCCGCGGACGGCCAAGATGTACGCCGCCATTGGCTGTAGTTGTCGGATGGGTTAAGCACAGCCATAACCATGACACCCGCGAGGAGTTATCGGCGGCGGCTCAGCAAGCCGGTTTACTGTGCGGGCAGATTACCGAACGTGCGCGCGGCAAGTGGAGCGGCGACACCGCCACCCGGCAGTGCGGCCAAGCCCGGCGTCCCGAAAAGCAAACGCAATCGGAGGCACATCATTGCGAATCCATCCTTCGGATGGCGCGCAAGACCGGCGTTGATGTCGCCTGGCGCAGGTTTGTGACACGAACCTCGGTTCGCCACGACCTATTGTTCGCGGTGAACCGAAGTCAGTGTCGCGCATCCGACCGAAGAATTGCTTAACGCAGACTATTCCACCCGAAGTGCCGCGCGGATGCCAGCGACGCCGACCGGATCCTCCAGCGTCGCCAGTCGCCCAGCCGCCAGCAATGCAAATCGGTGCAGCAGTGCGCGGCGGCGGGCACCGGCCAGCGGATGCGCCGGTGCGTCACGCAGCAACTCCGCTTCCAGTCCCGCGGCAACGATCAGTCCGGTTTCGGTCGGCAACAGCGTCTGGGGAAAGTCCGCATCGACCGCGAAGAACAGTTCGTCAGCGAACTCGCGGTAATCCTGCCACTTGCAGTCGGTCAGGAAATCGCGAGGCCCCGACTTCACCTCGATGCAGGCGAAACAGCCATCGGGGCGCAACGCCAGTATGTCGGCGCGACGTCCGTTCGGCAGTGCGACCTCGTGCAGTGGCGCCCAGCCAAGCCGCAGGCACAGCCGCGCCGTCGCCCGGCGAATGGCAAACGCGCGCTCCGGGAAACTCGGTTGCATCACGCCAGCAGCGCGTTGATTGCCTGGGCGAGCTTCACGTCGTTATCGGTCAGGCCGCCGGCGTCGTGCGTCGACAGTTCGATGCGGACGCGGTTCCATACGTTGGACCAATCCGGATGATGCCCCTGGCTTTCCGCCAGCAGTGCCACACGGTTCATGAACCCCCACGCTTCGCTGAAGTCGTGGAACTGAAAGCTGCGCGCGATCGCCTCACGGCCATCAACCAGGGACCAGCCGGGCAGCTTTCCGGTCAAGGCGGAACGTTCGGCATCGGTCAGACGTGTCGGCATGGTTGACCTCCTGAAGCGGCGTGATTGCCTGAAGCGACTTCGATTGACACCGCACGGTCCGCCGACCCAGCATGCGTTCAACGGATCATTGGCGGTGGCAACCGGGCCGCACGCCGGCACAATAACACTGACCGTGGGAGAAACCGATGGCCCAAAGAGCGACTGACCAGCGCGGCGCAATCCACGGTCACATCGCGGCCCGTGTCGATCGCCTGCCGTTGACGCGCGTGCAATGGCAGCTTGCCATCCTGGTCGAAATCACCTGGGGCTTCATCATCTTCGACACCGATGGCATCGGCGCTCGGCTGTATCCGTTCGTCTGGCGCCCCAACCATATCATCGATGTCTACCAGTACGCCGTCATCCAGGCGTTGCAGGTAGGCGCCGGCATCCTGCTGGGCGTCTATCTGATGAGTTGGGTTGCCGACCGTTACGGCCGACGACCGGCGATCCTGCTGGCTACCCTGCTGGGCGGCATCTGTATCTGGCCGTTCGCCTACGTCACCAATTTCTGGGGCATGGTGGTGTTGTCGGTACTCAGTACGTTGGGTGTCGGCGGCATCGTCGCGACGCACTCGGTCTATCTGTCAGAGATGACGTCGCCGCTGGTGCGCAACAAGGTGTTGCTGGCCTCCCAGGGTGTCACCGCGCTGGTCGCCGTAGCCGTCAACCTGCTGGCATTTTGGATGATCCCCAGCTACTGGCAGGCATTCCTGTGGGTCAGCGCGATCGTCGAGATCGTGATCCTGCTGCCCTGGCTATACTGGAAGCTGCCGGAATCGCCGCGCTGGCTGGAAGCGCACGGCCGGCAGGAGGAAGCCGACCGCGCCATGACGGAATACGAACGCCTCGTGCAGCAATACAACAGCGATCCCCTGCCGGCGCCGAACGCCGCGGACAACCCGGTAGTGATGGCAGGTCCGGGCGCCTGGAAGGAGCTGTTCACCAACCCGCAATACCGCAGCCGCACCTGGGTCCTGATCATCTGCTGGATGGCCGGATATGCCGGCCTGATCTACGGCGTCGGTGCGTTCATCGCGGTCTACATGGTCGACCACGGCGGCTCGGCGCACGAAGTGTTCCTGACCATCGCCGCGGCCTATGCTGCATTGTTCGTGGCATTCCAGGTGAATGCGCGGCTCGGTGAACGGGTTGAACGGCGTGACGTCATCGCCGTGATGGCGACGTTGTTCGCGGCGTGTTGGTTGGTGGCCTGGGCAGTGCCCAGCCTCGCGGTCATCGCGGTGTGCTACATCATCAGCCGTATCGGCACCGGATTGTTCCTGTTCAACCTGTACAACTACACAGCGGTGGCCTACCCGACGCGCATCCGTTCCGTTGCATTCGCCTGGACCGACGGGCTTGGGCATCTCGGTGCCTGGGGCGGCGTGACGTTGCTCGGGCCGCTGTACGCACTCGGACCGAATCATCTGGGGTGGATTCTATGGATCGTCGTGCCGGGCGCGCTGCTGCCGGCCTTGCTGATCCGCGGCCTGGGGATCAAGCAGTCGTGGGCGGTGCTGGAGCAGGTTTCGACATGACGCATGGCGCGCCGCCCAGCGCCGATGACATTGCCGAACTCGCCGATCGTGCGCTTGCGGCGATTCCGGCACGGCTGGCGGAACATGTGCGCGGCGTCGGTATTTCGGTCGAGGAAATGCCGGATGACGAGACCCTGGACGAACTGGAGATCGAGTCTGCCTGGGACCTGACGGGACTGTATCGCGGCACGCCGCTGACCGAACGCAGCAGCGGCGACATAGCCCGCCCGCCGGACCTGATATTCCTATATCGACAGCCGATCCTGTTGGAATGGGTCGAGACCGGGGAGGACCTGTTCCGCCTGGTGCGCAATGTCCTGTTGCACGAAATCGCGCATCATTTCGGTTTCAGCGACGCCGACATCGCCGCGCTGGAACGCGAGATGGAATGATGCCGGCTTGCCGGGCCGTGTTCCGGTCATGCCGGCGACAGCTACTGACCGTACACCTTGGCCGCCGATTTTATCAGCTCTGCCGGCAGAATGACCCCTACGGAAGCTGCGGCGACCGTATTCAACTGCAGATCGAACGCATGATACGGCATAGGCACGATCGTGCCGGCGTCACGCCCCAAGAGCACCGGCACGGCCAACTCTTTCGCCCAATCCACACCGGTCTGATATTGGTTCTGGCCAAATGACGCGATAGCGCCACGCTCCGCCGCTGTCGCATCGAAGGAGAACAACGGCAGCTTGTTATCGCGCGCAGTCCTCAGCACCGCATCGAACGCCGAAGCGACGGTGTTGTCCTGACCCAGTAGGATCGCGTCGGTCCGGCCAATCAGCGGTTCAGCGGCTGTCTTCACATCAGCGCTCGAAGTGATGGGAATTTCGACCCAAGTGAGCCCGCGATGCTCCGCCTCCACCTTTGAAAGCCTGGCGAAGGTGGTGGAGTTGGTTTCCGACGAATTGTAGATTGTGCCGATCCGCTTTGTGTCGGGGCGAAGCTGCAGGATGACGTCGAACATGCGCGCAACAGGTGGCAAACCGTAGGTGCCGGTGACGTTGCTGCCCGACGGTTTATCCAAGGCCGTCACAAGACCGGCCCCAACCGGGTCGGTGACGCAGCCAAACACCACCGGCACCGCGGTGCCACGCGCCACGCGAACCGCCGCTTGCGCATTGGGCGTCGTACAGGGCGCCATAAGATCGACCTTATCGGCGAGGAACTTTTCCGCGATATTGCGTGCGTTGCCGACATCGCCTTGGGCGTTCTGGTATTCGAAGACCAGGTTGGTACCTTCGACAAATCCCGCCGCCTTCAACCCATCAAGGAAACCTTTGCGCGTCGCATTCAGTGCAGGGTGATCGACGATTTGGGAATAACCGACGCGATAAACCCGTCCTGGCTGCTGTGCCGCCCCGTTGCCACCAAGCAGGGCAAGGCCCACCACAAGCCAGACCACTAACCGCATTGCATCCCCCCATTGCGATGATTACAGTTTCGACGATACTCGTCACGATGCCAGCAACACACGATCATCGATCAGGACTGTACCGCTGGCATCATGGAAGCGGCGAACCAGCGTATCGACCGTCAGTGCCGACTTCTCTGCGCCGCCGATTTCGAAAATGATTCGGCCGGCATGCATCATCAACAGCCGATTGCCCCAGCGAATTGCCTCCGCCATGTTGTGCGTCACCATCAGCGTGGTCAATTGCCCTGCTGCAATCAGGCGTCCGGTGAGCGCCATCACCACCGTGGCTGTGCGCGGGTCAAGATTCGCCAGGTGTTCGTCGAGCAGCAACAGGCGCGGGCCGGAGATGGTGGCCATCAGCAGAGCCACTGCCTGACGTTGTCCGCCGGACAACGTGCCGACCCGTGCATCGAGTCGTTGTTCGAGACCAAGTCCAACCGCGGCGAGGCGCTCGCGGAATTCAGCCGATCGGGCAGCGGTCACTGCGCGCCGCAGGCCGTGCGCCCGCCCGCGCTGCACAGCCATCGCGAGGTTCTCGGCGATCGACATCGATGCACAGGTCGTTTCGAGCGGGTTCTGGGCAATGCGTCCGATCAGCGCAGCGCGCCGATGCATCGGCGCGGCAGTGATGTCCGTGTTGTCCAATTCGATGCGGCCCGAATCCGGCAACATGAGCCCCGCAATGGCATTGAGCAGGGTCGATTTGCCGGCACCATTGGAACCGATGACCGTAACGAAGTCGCCGGCAGACAGCGTCAGGCTGACGCGATCGAGGGCGCGCACCACATCAACCGTGCCGGCGCCATAGGTCTTGCCGACACCATGCAACGCCAGCATCGCATGAGTCATGCGGGCTTGGCTCGCAGGCGTGGCAGCGCAAGTGCCAGCAGCAGCAAGGCAGCCGTTATGAGCTTGAGGTCGACCGGCGCCAGTCCGACACGCAGCGCCAATGCCACCAGGAACCGGTAGATCAGGACACCGACAACGGTCGCAATGACCCAGCGTTCTATCGAGCCGTCGCCGAACAGCGCCTCACCAATCATCACCGCTGCCGCGCCGGTCACCAGGATGCCGATGCCCATGCCGATATCGGCAAAGCCGTTATCCTGTGCCACCAGCGCGCCCGACAATGCAATCGCGCCATTCGACAGGCCAAGTCCGATCAGCTTCGTGCGATCGGTGTTAACGCCGAGAGAGCGAATCATTGCCTGATTCTCGCCGGTGGCGCGGACCGCAAGGCCGAGGTCGGTGTGCATGAACCAGGCAAGAGCTGCGCCGGCCAACGCCAGCAGGACGAATGTCAGCACGATCGTTACCGCTGTTTCGCTGTGCACACCCAGGCCAAGTGCGGAAGTTGCTTCATCGAACAGTGTGCGGACCGACAGCAGCGATATGTTGGCGCTGCCCATAACCCGCAGATTCACGGTGTACAGCGCTGTCATGACGATGATGCCGGCTACGATATTGTTGATCCGCAGCTTCGTATGAATGAGTGCGGTTGCCATACCGGCGACCATGCCCGCGGCGATGGCAGCCAGCGTGGCCAGGACGGGATCGATGCCGGCGACCAGCAGAGCAGCAGCGACAGCGCCGCCGAGAGGATAGCTTCCCTCGGCGGTGAGATCGGGAAACCGAAAGAAGCGGAACGAAATCAGCACGCCGAGGCCGAGGAAGCCGGCAAGCGCACCTTGCTCCAGCATGTTGACGATCAGGGCCTGCAGTTGCGTTCCCATTATCTGCTTCAACGTGCCAGGTAATCAGCCAGATTAATCGTGTCCGCGCCGGGAATCCGCTTGCGCAGAAATTCTTCCCTTCGACCGAATGGAACGGTGGCATCAATACCCAGCCGCCCCCAATAATCCTTGCTTGGATCACGATAAAATCCAGGCACGTCAGGAATTATCATCGCTCGGCTATCGGCTCGTCCGCGCGTGAGATAGGCCCACCATACGTCGTTGAAGTCGTTGATGTCCACGTCTTCGTCGACGACGAACACACTCTTGCTCCAGTCGTGGTTGGCGCCCATCGCGGTCAGCATGACCTGCCTGGCATGACCCTCGTACATCTGCTCGATTTGTACCACCGTGCTCATCACGTTGGGCACGCAGGCGACGTCGATGATGCCACGCAGGCTGGCTGCAAGCAGCGCCTGGTACACTCGCGTCGCCACTGAAAGCTCGAGCAGGCGAAGATCCTCGGGCGAGCCACAGATCAGCGCATGGAAGATCGCGTCGTGCCGTGCGATGACGGCGCTTACTTCGAACACGTGGTTGTCGCCAACCGGAACGTAAAACCCCATAAACTCGCCGAACGGGCCTTCGGGACGCCGGATGTGAGGTACGATTCGGCCTTCGATCACGATTTCAGTCTCGGCTGGAACCGACAGCGCGATGGTGCGGCAATGGCGCATTGCCAGCGGTCGTCCGGCGATTCGGCCGGCGACCTCGAGTTCGCTCTCGTCGTAAGCGATGGGCGCAGCAGCCGCGAGTACCAGTTCGGGCGGCGGCCCAAGCATGATCGCGGCTTCCAGCGCTTCGCCACGTGCTTCCGCTTTCGCCTGATACTGGGTGAGGTGATGCGGACCGCCTAACCGGATCCGCAACTCGCGGTCACTGATGATCTGTGCACGGTGAAACGAGAGATTCGGCACGTTGCTGTCCGGCTCGTTGGCCAGAAAAACACCGGCGGTAAGATAGGGGCCGGCATCACGTTCGAAGTAGGTGATCTGCGGCAACGCGGTCAGCCGCACTTCTTCCAACCCGTCCGGCTCGGGTACGTCGACCGGCGGCACCACGGGTGTTGCCATCAGTTCCACCCAGCGGCGGCAAAAACTCGGCCCGCCACCAAGCATCTCGGTCAGACGAGGACGACTGCCGAAGATGTTGGTCATGACCGAATAGCGCGTGCCGGCGACGCGGCGGAACAACAGCGGTGCGTCACTTTCGCGTTGCGATCGCTGTGTGACAGCGGCAAGTTCGTGTCGACCCAACACCTCCCGCTCCACCACCCTGACGCGATTTTGTGCCAGCATCGTATCCAGATATCGACGCATCAAACCGCCTCCCGCCAGCGGCGCACGAGGCCGGTGTCGATATCGAACAGGTCGAGCACGCGCCCCACTGTCTGATCCACCATGTCATCGATGCTCTGCGGGCCGCCGTAGAATGCCGGTACCGGGGGTGCGACGATCGCTCCCATCTCGGACAGAGCGAGCATGGTCCGGAGATGACCGGTATGCAGCGGCGTTTCCCGCACCATCAGTACCAACCGGCGACGCTCCTTCAGCACCACATCGGCAGCGCGCGTCAGCAAAGTGGAGGTTACGCCGCTGGCGATCTCGGACATCGATCTGATTGAGCAGGGCGCGACGATCATGCCATTGGTGCGATAGGAACCGCTGGAGATGGCGGCCCCGATATCGCTCGCCGCATAGTGGACGTCGGCCATCGCTTTCACCTCGGCCAGCTTGCGGCTGGTTTCATGTGCCAATGCGATTTCCGCGGCGCGCGATATCACCAGGTGTGTCTCGAACGGTGTGTTGCGCAGGATCTGCAGCAGGCGGATGCCATAGATCACGCCGGATGCACCGGAGATGCCGATGATCAGGCGGTTCGGTTTGCCTTCCGGCACGGCCCATCCCCTCGCCGCACCGATGCGGCGCTGGGTGCAGTATTCCAGAAGTGGCAGTTGCGTCCAATATGCGCGGCTGACGTGACCTCGATATCGAGCCGCTGGAATGGCTAGCCCGCATATCTCACACTGGGGAAGCGGTGAGCGCGGGTCGAGGCTGGGAAGCGTTGTCAGCATGACGCGGGTGCAGGAATGTCATGAGGCGGTGAGTCTGGGCGAGCGTGGTCGCCGGCCCAGCCGCAGCGACGTC
>DATKFJ010000445.1:0-2888 GCA_035511435.1 Acetobacteraceae bacterium
GCTTCCTGTCCTGCAAGTTCGGTTGCCTGATTGGCTCGGGCTTTGGCTCTTCGACTGATAGCAGGGCAACCGGTTGGTGAGTGTCAGCCATTGGCCGCGGTTTTTGGTCTGGGGCAGCGACTTGTCAGGCGCTATTTTGACCATCGCCAGGGGAGCAGGGTGTCGATTTGGCGGATCGGGTGGTCAGCGATGCGGTTGAGGACATCGGCCAGATAGGCCTGCGGATTGATGCCGCACATCTTGGCGGTTTCGATGATGCTGTAGATGCAGGCGGCGCGCTGTCCACCGGCGTCGGAGCCGCAGAACAGATAGTTTTTCCTTCCGAGCACCGGTGGCTTCATTGCCCGCTCGGCGGCGTTGTTCGACATTTCGAGGCGGCCGTCGGTGACGTATCGGGTCAGCGCCTGCCAACGCGACCGGGTATAGCGGATCGCTTGGGCGAGCGCACTCTTGCCACTCACCCGGTTGAGCGACGTGTCGAGGAACGTCTTCAGTTGCACCAGCAGCGGCCGGGCGTGCTCTTCGCGCGCGGCGCCACGCTGATCGGATGGCCGTCCGCGGATGCTGCTTTCGATGGCGAACAGGGCGGCGATCCGCTCCAAGGCCTCCAAGGCGATCGGCGAGGCTGTGGCATGGTGCACCTCGTAGAACTTTCGGCGTGCGTGGCTCCAGCATGCAACCTCGACCAGCGTCGGCTCGCCATTGGGCGTGGTTGGTCGGTAGAGCCTTTCGAACCCGGCATATCCATCGGCATGCAGAAAGCCCCGGCAGGTGCCAAGCAGTGCCTCCGCATGGATGCCCATGCGATTCGCCGAGTAGTGATAGAACGCCGCCGGTGGCACCACCGAGCCCCAGGGCCGCTCGTCGCGAACGACAACCCAGAGCCGTCCGGTTTTGGTCTTTCCCAAGCCGGGCGCGAGCACCGGGACGGTGGTGTCGTCGGCATGCAGCGCGGCGCCGGCACGAACATGCCGGCCGATCATCTCAGCCAGAGGAGCGAGCAGGAACTCCGCCTTTCCGACCCAATCGGCCAGTGTGGCGCGGTCGAGCTGGACGCCTTCGCGGGCATAGATGACGGACTGGCGGTGTAGCGGCGTGTGGTCACAATATTTCGAGACCAGCACATGCGCAATCAGGCCTGGACCAGGCCGCCCGCGCTCGATCGGCAGCGACGGCATTGGCGCCTGCACGATCGTCTCGCACGACCGGCAGCTCAGCTTCGGCCGGACATGCTGGATCACCTTGAAACTGGATGGGACGTATTCGAGCACCTCCCGCTCGTCCTGTCCGATCCGGCTGAACGTTGTGCCACCGCAGCCCGCGCAGATGCAGGCTGGCTCATGGGTGACGGTCTCGCGCGGTAGATGGGCTGGCAACGGCGCGCGCACCGGCTGCTTGCGCTGGTGTGTCCGGGCAGACGTCTTGGGGTCGGTCGTCATGTCGGGTTCGGCTGTGCTGGTGCGGGCGTCTTCGGCGGCAGCATCCTGTTCGAGCGCGCCGATCAGCAGTTCAAGTTGCTCAATATCGCGATTGAGCTTCTCCGAGGAACGGCCGAACCGCGCACGCCGCAGCACGGCCAGCTGCATCTTCAGCTTCTCGATGTGCAGCGTCTTGGCATGGATCTCGGCGGCGTTGGCGGCAATCTCGATGTCCTTGCGCGCCAGTTCGGCCTGCAGGTCTGCGGCGAAGATCCGCAGAACACTCGGGTTGGCCGGCAGCGGCTCGGTTGCCAACGACATAGACAGATTCTACGAAACCGCTCTGTCGCGCCGCTAGCCCTTTGAGCGCCGGAAACCCGGAAAAATGCGTCGTGCCGGCAGTCAAACCGCAACCGGTTTGCGCGGCAATTCCGCAGCGACGGTTCGCCGCCAATCGATCGCCTCAAGCAGAAGAGCCAGCTGCGCGGGTGTCAGGATCATGCCGCCATCCACGATCGGCGGCCAAATGAACTTGCCGCTCTCCAGCCGCTTGGCAAACAGGCACAAGCCGGTTCCGTCGTAATACAAAATCTTCAGATAATCCGCTCGCTTGCTACGAAACAAAAACAGGTGTCCCGAGAAGGGATCGGCAGCCAGAACCTGCTTCACCTGCGCAGCCAGACCGTCAAAGCCATAACGCATGCTGACCGGGCGGCAGGCCAGATAAACCTTGGTGCCCGGCATCACCTGGATCATGGCGTGGCCTTCAATATCGCGAGCACGCGACGCAGCGCCCGCTCATTGACGAAGGCATCCACACGCACCCGCACTCCATCCGCCAGATCGATCTCGATCACGCCAGGCCGCTCATCCATGCCCGGGCGCGACAACGTCTCCCGCCGCGAAGGCGTCCCGCCGACCACAGTCGACGAAGGTCCGGCGATCAGCGTCGGATCTGCATCCTCTGCCTGGCCAATAACGCCAACTGGAATGAACTCACCGTGCTCAGCGGCACGCGACGATGGATTCACCGGCAACGCCACCGGCGAGGCGTTCGGCTCAGCAACCGACAACACCGCCCGAGCGGTCTTTCGCCAGTTGAACACCAGATTGGCGTTCACTCCATGCCGCCGAGCAATGTCCGCCACCGACGCGCCAGGGAGAACCGCTTCAGCGACGATCCGCCGCTTCTCTTCATCCGACCATGAACGACGCGACCGCTTGCCCCCAGCCGCAATCAATGTCGGGTCACTCATGTCAGAAATCGACCCAATCACTCTCGTCCCGATATCCCTGGAGATCGCTATCCGTAGAGATGATGTCCACTTAACCGATCATGGACATTAGCCCGCCCTCACCAGGCCCGAGCAACATGCACTCCAGTCCGCCAAATCGGTAGGCGGCCAACGGCTGACGCTTACGCTGATGCGCTGTGGTGCGAGATTGTGTACCGGGCGACAGGCAAGGATG
>DATKFJ010000446.1:0-5080 GCA_035511435.1 Acetobacteraceae bacterium
GCGCAGATCGCCTTCATGATGCCGGAGCGACTGGCGAAGACCGACCCGTACAAGGCGATCACCGAGATTGTCGGTTCTGGTCCGTTCCGTTTCGTGAAGGAAGATTTTGTCGCCGGCAGCAGTGCCGCGTGGATGAAATTCGACGGCTATGTACCACGCCAGGAGGCACCGGATTGGACCACTGGCGGCAAGGTCGCGAACTTCCAGCGTATCGAATGGAAGATTATCCCCGACGCAGCCACGGCATCGGCCGCATTGCAGAGCGGGGAGGTAGATTGGTACGAGCAGGTGCAGGCCGACCTTGTGCCATTGCTTCGCCGCAGCAGCGACATTGCGTTCGGGCCGTCCAATCCCCAGGGCTATATTGCCGGCCTGCGGTTCAATCATCTGCAACCGCCATTCAATGACGTTCGCCTGCGTCGCGCCGTGCTGACAGCGGTGAGCCAAGAGGACTACATGCGGGCGATCACCGGCAACGACCCATCATCGTGGCGTATTTGCCGCTCGCAGTTCCCGTGCGGCACGACCTATGGCACGGAGGTCAACCTGCCCGTGCAGAAGGGCGATCTGGAAGCCGCCAAGGCGATGATCAAGGATGCCGGCTACAACAATGCAAAGGCAGCGATCATCAATCCGACAGACTTTGCGACAATCGGGCCGCTGGGCGACATCACCTATGACATGTTCAAGAAGATCGGCATCAACGCCGAATTGCAGGACACTGATTGGGGCTCGGTGGTGCAGCGGCGCGTGTCCAAGGAGCCGGTGGAGAAGGGCGGCTGGTCGGTGTTTCATACCTGGTTCACCGGCGGCTTCATCCTCAACCCCGTGGTCAGCGCGCCGTTCCGCGGCCAGGGTGCCGGCGGCTGGTTTGGCTGGTATGACAATCCCAAGGTCGAGCAACTCACTCAGGAATGGCTGGACGCGAAAGACCCTGATGGACGCAAGAAGATTGCCGCGGCGATCCAGCAGGAGAATTACGAACAGGTGCCGACCGTGACGCTCGGCCAGTTCCAAATACCAACCGCATATCGCAAAAGCCTGCAGGGCAAGCTGGAAAGCAACGGACCACTATTCTGGAACGTGAAGCGGGCGTGATGCGCGGGGGTGATCAGCGCATGCGGCGTGGTGCGGCTCCGAAACGGAACAGGAAAGCCGCGACCGACTGCATGAATGGAACGATGTCGTCCATCATGATATACTCGTTCGGTCCATGCGCACCCGCGCCATGGCCGACGCCGCCGAACGCGTACGGAATACCGATCACGTCGGTGAACACGTGCATCGGCGCCGCACCGGCATGGATCGGAAACACCTGCACGAACGGGGCATGCTGACGGCACGCATCGATCAGCGCGGAGACAACTGGCTCATCCGGCGTGCAGCGCGAGGCGGGATAGGAGGAGCGCAGCAGCACCTCGACGCCACGA
This sequence comes from Acetobacteraceae bacterium, assembly GCA_035511435.1. Taxonomy (GTDB): domain Bacteria; phylum Pseudomonadota; class Alphaproteobacteria; order Acetobacterales; family Acetobacteraceae; genus JAMXLO01. Next base: position 1,431 of record DATKFJ010000446.1, read on the forward strand.
AAACCGCGTCGGTCAAGATGTGCGCGCAGCAGATCGAGCACCGTCGCAGGCGGCACGCCAGGCACGACGCGCAGATCTGCGAAGGCACGGGCAGTGCGCGGGATCAGCGTGGCAGCATTGTCGCCGGCTTCGATCGTGCCTGCGGACAGTGCATCGATGTTCAGCGTGTTGCTGAACATCAGGTCGGTGATCGATGCGCCCGGCTTCAGGCGCGCAACACCGATTTCACCGGCATAGCCGGGCAAATCGAACTCCGCCGCCACGGCCGCGGTCAGCTCACGATCCTGCTGCGTGGGCAGCGGCGTCAGAGTCGCCAGGCCGTCCAGTGTCAGCCGCTCCGCATCGTCGACCAGTGAGGCGAGTGCGCGCACCAGATGCCAACTCGGGCTGTCGACCAACGCGCCATGCAACGCGTGCAGATCGCCGCGCGCCGGACCGCCCCAGTCGCCGCCGGTCACATGGAACTCAAGCGGCATAAGTCCCTTGAAGCCGAGTCTGATGATCGTTTTCCCGATCGCATTGGTGCCGAAATATGGGATGAACGCTGCATCACAGGCCGCGAGTTCGGTGTGATGCGTGGCGATGTAACCGCCCAGGCTGGGGCTGCCGATTTCCTCCTCGCCTTCAATCAGGAAACGGATGTTGCATGGCAGCGTCGCACCGGCTTCGGTGAATGCGCGCAACGTGGCCAGCGTACCGATCAGCGGGCCCTTGGAATTGAATGCACCGCGGCCGACCAGTCTGCGGCGTCCCGCATCATCGACGACGATTGTGGCGTCGAATGGCGGCACGATCCAGCCGGTCTGTCCGTCCGCCGGTTGCACGTCGTAGAGATCATAAAATAGCAGTGTCGGCAAAGCCGGTGAGACATTCAGCAAGCCTTCGACGATCGGTGCGTGTAGTCCTGGGACAAGTCGGACGGCTGCGCCGAGGTCGCGGAGTTCGGTCGCGACATGATCCGCCATCGCCGCGATGCCTTCGCCAGTACGCGACACGCTCGGCTGGCGGATCGCCGCGCGGATTTCCTCCCCAGTGGCGTCGAACCGGCGCTCGATCTGCTTCAGGACGCGCGCTTCGTTCGTCATCGCCGATGCGCTGCCGTCAGCCCTTCTGTGCCGCCAGGATCTCGGCGATCCGCGCGTTGGTGCCATTGATATCGGGCAGGGTCTCACCCTTTGCGATGCGTGCCAGCGACAGCTTCTCGGCCTGCTGCATGCCGATCGCGCGTTCGGCGGCGGCCTTGATCTCGTGCGGCTCCATCACCAGCACGCCGTTCTCATCGGCCAGGATCGCATCGCCCGGCTCGACGGAGACGCCGCCGCAGGAAATCGGCGTGCCGAACTCGCCATGCAGGAACAGCCGCTTGCCGGTTACGGTGGACAGCCCGCGAGCCCACACAGGCAACCCATATTCGCGCAACTCGTCGATGTCGGTCGCCATGCCGTCGATGATGATGCCGACGCAGCCCGCGGCCCGTGCGGCGAACGCCACGCCGCCACCGCACGCCGCGTGACGCGTGTCACCGGCGCGGTCGATCACCAGGACGTCGCCGGTGCGTAGCCGACCCAGCGCGTAGTGCACCATCGTGGTGTCGGGGCCGAAGCAGCGCACAGTCACCGCGGTGCCGGCGATGCGATGGCCGGATAGCAGCGAACGCAGCCCCGGGTCCATGAAGCCGACATGGCGGAAATGCCCGATGGTGGCGGGCTCGGCCTGGCGCAGCAATGCCACCATTTCAGTGTCGATCTGCGGCGGGGGCTCGTTGACGACAAACATTGCTTCCTCCTCGTGGGGCGTCGCGGTTGACGATGCCATTCTGCGCGGGTCCCGTCACCTCGCAAAACATCAGGAACCGGGTAGGATCATCGGCGTGCATTGCGGGATAACGAGGTAGATCATGCTGGTTAGGTTCTGATGCGGATCTGTGTGTTCGGCGCCGGTTCGGTCGGCGGTTACCTTGCGGGCTTTCTCGCCAAGGGCGGCGCTGACGTGTCGGTGGTGGCGCGCGGCGCGCACCTCGCCGCGATCCGTATCAACGGGCTGACGGTGGAAACGCCGGACGGCTCGATCAACGTTAAGCTGCCGGCGAGCGACGAACCCGCCGAACTCGGCCGTCAGGATGCAGTGCTGGTCACAGTGAAGGCGCCCGCACTGAACGCGGTTGCTGCGACGATCGCGCCGTTGCTGGATCGCGACACGCCGGTAGCCTTCGCGATGAACGGCATTCCATGGTGGTATTTCCATGCCCATGCCGGCCCGCTCGATGGCCATCATCTGGCGCGGCTCGACCCTGGTGATGCCCTGTGGAACACCGTCGGGCCGCAGCGCGCGATCGGCGGTATTTTCTGGCCGGCCTGTTCAGTGCCCGCACCGGGTGTGGTGCGCCTGCTGACCAGCGCGGGTCGCGGCACGGTGTTCGGTGAGCCGGATGGCAGCACCACACCCCGCATCACCGCGCTCGCCGATGTTTTCCGCGCCGCCGACCTGCCCGTCACAGTTGCCGCCAATATTCGCGAACTGATCTGGCAGAAGCTTGCGTTCAATCTCAGCGCCGGCCCGATGTGCGTGCTGACACAATCGGCGGTGCGCGCGACGCACGAGGAGCCAGCATTGATCGAATGTTCGCGGCACATGTTGGCGGAAGCCCAGGCGATCGCGCTGGCAATGGGCTTCCGGCTTGGCATCGACGCGGAGAGGGTTGTCGCCACCAACACGCAACTCGCGCATCGGCCGAGCATTTTGCAGGACCTGGAGGCGGGGCGCCCGATGGAGATCGATGCACTGTATTCCGTGCCGCTGGATCTGGCGCGCATGGCTGGCGTGACGACGCCGATGCTCGATCTGCTGGTTGGGCTGATCAAAGCGAAGGCGCGGGCGAGAGGATTGTACGCCGGATAGCGTGCTGCTGCGCGATCAGATACAGCACTGCGAGCAACCTCGGCATCACACCAGCCATTCCGCATGACTGTCCTGTCAGCCAGTGGACAAAATCGGGCAAATGACCCTTGATTGCTGCAACGATAACAATGGGTTTCCGGGAGGAAATTGAATGGAAGCCGTTCGGACACCAGGATTTCGGCGGCTCGCCGCTGGGTTCCTCGCAATGGGATTGATTGCTGCGTGCGCTGGATCGGCACGTGCGCAATCACGACCGGCGGGCGTCCCGGAAGCCGGCCAGAGCGAACGCATCGACACGATCCTGAAGCGCGGCACACTAAAAGTTGGAGTGACGCCGGCGTTTCCTTGGGTGTTTCGCAACAAGGCCGGCAAGGGCGATGAATACCGCGGCTCGTCATGGGTATTCGCCAAGGCCATAGCCGAGGCGTTGGGTGTCAAGCTCGAAGTCGTGCCTGTATCGAATGAGACAAAGGTGCCAATCGTGATTTCTGGTGGCGTCGACATCACGATCGCGGCGCTCGCCGAAACCGATGCACGCAAGCAGGTCGTCGATTTCGTCACCTACTCTCGGGGAACGTTCTGTGTTTTTGGCTTGAAGACCAACCAGCGGGCGGCGGCTGTCAAGACGGTTGACCAGCTCGATGATCCAAGCCTGACATTTGCCGCATACGTCGGGACCAATCAGGCGTCATGGATCCCAAAGACCTTTCCCAAGGCGAAGATGCGTGGTGTGACAGGCAGTGGTCAGGAGC
>DATKFJ010000447.1:0-2703 GCA_035511435.1 Acetobacteraceae bacterium
GGTCGCCGGTGAACACCGCGTCCTTGCCGCCCTTGCCGAGTGTCACAGCGTAATGATCGATCGTGTGGCCGGGGGTCGGGATCAGCGTGATGACGTCGTTCAACGAATGATCGCTGGTGACCACGTCGCAGGCCTTCGCCTCGACGATCGGAATGACGCTGTCGACGATCTGCGGCAAGTCTGTCTTCTTGCTCTCCTCGACCCAGAAATCGAGCTCGGTCTTCGAGAACAGATAGCGCGCCTTGGGGAAAGTCGGCACCCAGCGGCCATTCTCCAGCCGCGTGTTCCAGCCGACATGATCGACGTGCAGATGGGTGCACATGACGATGTCGATGTCGTTCACCGTCAGGCCCAGCGAAGCTAGGCCGCGCATCCACGTGTCGTCCTTCTTCTGGTGCCACAGCGGGCGCGCCGTGCGATCCTTGTCGTTGCCGATGCAGCTATCGACCAGGATGGTGTGGCGCGACGTCTTCACGATGTAGGACTGGAAACACAGAACCAGATTGCCGTCCGCATCCATCGCCGATGGTGCCAGCCAGGACTTGTTCTCGTCCAGCACCTCGGATTTCAGGCCCGGCAAGAATTCCAGTGCGGGGGTGAAGCCGCATTCCATCTCAATGATCCGGTGGATCGTCATGTCGCCGACGCGGAATGTGTTGCTCATCCTGGCTCGCTCCCTTGGATGGTTGATTGGGATGATGTTAGCTACAGGACCGCTCGCCGACAAATCCGCCCACCGCCCCCTGGGGAGACCCCGATGAACGATGCAACGATCGCGGCACTAAGTCCGGAAACCGTGCTGCAGCACATGAAGCAGGCCGGCGTCACCGACGTGGTTTGGCTGCCGGACAGCGAAACGAACTGGCTGTATATGCTGATGCAGGCGGAACCGTCGCTGCGCCTGGTCGGCGTCACGCGTGAGGGCCATGCGTGTTCGATCGCCGCCGGGCTGTATGTCGGCGGGCGCAAGCCGCTGATCCTGATCCAGAACACCGGGATGATGGAGTCCGGCGATTCCATCCGCGGCTGGCTGCACGGGTTGCATGTGCCGGTGGTGCTGATGGTGGGCTATCGCGGCTACACGCGCCACGGGGTGAACACCGACACCGCCGCGACCTACACCGAACGCTTCCTGCATGCGTTCGATCTCAACTACTACCTGGTGGAGAACGATGCAGATGCGCCGCGCATCGCGATCGCGTTCGAGGAGGCTGAACGCACGCAGCGACCCGTCGTCGTGCTGGTAGGCGATGAGTATCACGGGTTCAACCGGTAAGGGGCGCGGGTCATGATGCACACAGCAGAAGTGCTCAAGGTGTTTGCCGAACATCGCGGCAACGCCATCGTTGTGCCGGGCCGTGGCGGACGGCACTGGGTGAGGCTTTCCGCGCACGAGACGCTCGACGTGCCGGTGGGCGATCCGGCGATGGGCGGACATGCGGGCTTCGCGCTTGGCCTGGCTTTGGCCCAACCAGGTCGGAAAGTCGTGCTGTTCGATTCCGAGGGCGACATCCTGATGAGTCTGGGCATGCTTGCCACGATAGCCGAGCAGGTGCCGGCGAATTTTTATCATTTCCTGCTGGACAATGAGGTTTATGCGACCACGGGCGGCCAGCCGGTGCCGAATGCGAAGAACGTCGCCTATGAGGTGCTGGCGCGCGGTGCGGGATATCCCCGCGCTTTTGCCTTTACCGAGGCAGGCGAATTCGCGCGCGGACTGCCGGGCATTCTTGCCGAACCGGGGCCGGTGTTCGTGGCGTTGAAGGTGCTGCCCGAAGTGGAGAATTCCCCGATCGGCCGGCGTACGCGCTGGCAGACGCGAACGCGCGACAAGGTGTTGCAGGATCTACGGCACGAACTCGGCATCGCGGGAGGATGACCATGAACAAACCAATGATCGATCGCCGCGGACTTCTCGCCCTGGGGGGATCGGCGGCACTCGCCGCGGGTTGGTCGGGCAATGCACGAGCGGCGGCCGGCAAGAACTTCGTCACCGCCAACAATAGCGGCTACGACACGCTCGATCCGCACACGGTGTTCGATATCGGCCGCATTGGCTCGCGGCTGAACATGTACGACTGTCTGGTACGCTGGGTGGATAATCCGCCCAAGCTGCAAATGTGGCTTGCCGACAAGATCGACATCACGCCGGACGGAATCACCTACACCGTCGCGATGAAGCAGGGTGCGACATTCCACGATGGCAGTCCGATCACCGCGGACGATGTCGTGTTCTCGATGGAACGCATCCTGGCGATGAAGCAGGGCGCCTATGGGCTGTACAAGGGCGTGATCGATCCGGGCAAGACCAAGGCACTCGATGCGCACACGGTGCGATTCACACTGAATCAGCCCTATGCGGTGTTCAGCGCCACTCTGTCCGAGCTCTGGGTGGTCAACAGCAAGTTGCTGCGGCAGCACGATAAATCGGGCGATTTGGGTGCCGGCTGGCTGGCACGCAACGAGGCAGGTTCGGGTGGCTTCACGCTGCACCGCTACGATCCGGCAATCGGCTTCCAGGCGGATCGGTTCGAACAGCACTTTGCCGGCTTCGGCAAGTCGAACATCACCTCGACCGAATTTCGCGTGGTCCTGGAAACGGCGAGCCGTGCACTGGGGTTGCAGAAGGGCGAATTCAACACGACTGATGGCTATCTGCCGCAGGACCAGATCAAGCGGCTGCGCCAGGTGGACAGCGTACAG
>DATKFJ010000448.1:0-2007 GCA_035511435.1 Acetobacteraceae bacterium
AGGGAAGCGGGCCATGATCGGTGGATGGTCGGCGATATAGAAGGAAAGCCAGGCGGCCAGATCCTCCGCCGCGCCCTGATACGCCACCAGATAAGTACACGGCAGTTCGCCACGCGGCGTGCGGAATGTCGAATCAGGAACCGGGCAGCGGCGCACCAGCATCGCCTGCTGCGTCACATCGGCACCAGCCAGCGACGGCAACGCATCCGGCGCGGCCAAACCCTGAAGAGTGCCGTCAGCCGCCGCCGCTGCCTCCAGCGCCGCGATGTCGTGGAAATATAGTTGCAGACCAAGCTGCGGCGGCGGTCCATCGTCCAGATACGGATCGCTGGTGCTGGACGGCATATAGATCAGCGCCCGCTGTAGCCCGGGTGCGGCGGCAAGGAAACGCGCCAGCCGTGCCAGGTCGGCATCGCTCGCACGCAACGACGGCTCGGATGGATGACGGAACAGCGCGAACCAGCAGACGCTCATCCGCGCAACATGGCGGCAGTTGCAGCGGGTGCGTAACCGGGTGCCACGCGAACGTCCACCACCACAACGGCGCCGCCCTCTACCGCTTCGATCGCGCGGCGAAACGTCGCTGCCAGATCAGCGCCATCCGTGATCGGGCCAAAGCCCTGCGCGCCCTGGGCCTGCGCCAGTTGCGCGAGGTCGATCTCCGGGTCGGCGATTCGCTGCCCGATCCAGCGGTTCTCCACGGGCCGGTTGCGCGTGCGGGCCACGCGTTCCTGGTGCAGTTCGTCGTTGAAGAATGAGCGGTTGTTGGCGACCACCACCAACAATGGAATGTTGTAATGCACCGCTGTCCACAGCGAGGTGTTGCCCATCAGGAAGTCGCCGTCGCCGCACACCGCCACCGGAAGCCGGCCGCTGCCGCGCAACGCCAGCGCCGCGCCGACCGCTATCCCCGGGCCGCCACCAATTCCGCCGCCGCCATCCGACCCGATAAAATCGAGCGGATGGCGGAACGGCCACAGTGCCGCATTCCACGACAGCGACACGTGCAGCAAAGACACCGCCCGCGTGCCCAATGCATGTAGGAGCGCGTGCTGCATCTGCGCGACGCTGATGGCACCCGGCTCAGCAACCACATCAGGGTGCGACGATGACTCCGCCGCTCCCTTAGCCTGCAGCGGCAAGTGCGCCAGCATGGCGGCGACCACGGTATCCGCGCCGGCGGCAATGAACAGATCGGCGGGTGGCAATGCCTGATGATCCATGCTCCAGCCGTTGTGAAGCTGATGATCCAGCGACACGTTGATCACCTTGCCGGCGGGAGCCGCCGTTCCGCATGCGGCCTTCAGAGTCCCCGCCAGATCGACCCAATCAAGGCTCAGGATCACATCGGCCGCGGCGATCGCTTGCGCGGCTTCCGGCACCGGAAACGACGCGGGCGCACCCGTGTGCAATGGATGCTCGGTCGGAAACACAGCGCCGATCTTCAGATCGGTCACCACCCGGGCGCGTAACGCCTCAGCCAACGCGACGCGGTTGTCCCATGCCTGCTCGCGGCGCGAACCGCGACCCATCAGGATCACCGGTTGCCTTGCCTGGTGCAGCATTGCCACGGCCTGTGCGACCAACTCGGCTGACACGCCGGCAGCCACGTCCGGCACGAACCGGGACGCGTCGATCGGCGGCAGCGGATCGGCCAGCGGCGCCTCCTGCATGCCGGCGTCGAGATTGACGTAGACCGGCCCCATCGGCGCCGTCCGAGCCAGCCAGCAGGCACGCAACAATGCCTCCCGCGCAGCCTCGGCTGACGCTGGCTGGTCATCCCACTTGGTGTACGCGCGGATTAGTGCACCCTGGTCTCGCGCGGTGTGGATCCAGTCGATCCAGGGACGGCGCTTCGGCGCATCGACCGGTCCGGTCGCGCCCAGTACCAGCACCGGCATTCGGTCGCACCAGGCGTTGAAGATTGCCATTGTTGCGTGCATCAGCCCGACGTTGGAATGCACCGCCGCCGCCATCGGCTTGCCGGTCACCTTGGCGTACCCCTGC
>DATKFJ010000449.1:0-3109 GCA_035511435.1 Acetobacteraceae bacterium
GAAGCCGACGATGGCGGCAAGGATCGCCAGGATGAAGGTGTTGCCGAGCGCGGTGATGAGCTGGCCCCACACCGGCGTCGCGTTGAACACCGAAAGCCCGAAGTTGCCGCGCAGCGCATGGCCGAGCCACAGCAGGTATTGCATGTAGAGCGGCTTGTCGAAGCCGAAGGCGGCCTTCATCTGGGCGATGACCTCGGGGGAGGCTTCCGGCGGCATCAGCAGATCGATCGGATTGCCTGGGACGATGTGGACCAGGCCGAACACGACGAGGGAGACGCCGAGCAGGATTGGGATGGCCTGGAGGATGCGGCGGGCGGCGAAGACGAACATTTGTAGCGGCTCCGGTGACCGGCAGGCGGATGCTGCAACGCAGCAATTGCTCATAATTGCTGCCTGCGGAGGCGATGTCCACCGATTTCTTCGCTGCTAAAATAGCCATTTGCATTATCTGCCGGCTTGCATCTATGATGTTGCACCGCAGCATGGCGTGAATGTGAGCAAGAGAGGAAAATCAATGCATAAGCCGTTGATCCATCCCGATGTTGCCCTGCGTGCCGTCCAACGCCGGGGCGGATTGCGGGTGTTCGATAGCCTGATGCCGCGACAGACCGCCCATATCGTGGTCGATCTGCAAAACGGCTTCATGGCGCCTGGCGCGATCGCGGAGATCGGTACAGCGCGGGAGATCGTTCCGAGCGTCAACCGGATCAGTGCCGCGTTGCGCGAAGCCGGCGGGCTGGTGGTGTATATTCAGAACACCTTCGACGACGTCGCAGTCGCCACGTGGTCGACATTCTTCGAGCATTTCTGCAGCCCGCAACGCCGGCAGCGGATGATCGAGGAATTCACGCCCGGTGCATTCGGCCATGCGATCTGGCCGGGACTGGATGTGTTGCCGCAGGACCTTCACGTGTGGAAGCGCCGGTTCGGCGCCTTCGCACCCGGATCGTCGAATTTGCATGAGGTGCTGCAACAGCGTGGCATCGACACGCTGATCGTCACCGGGACCGCGACGCAGGTGTGCTGCGAGTCCACGGCGCGTGATGCGATGATGCTGAACTACAAGGTGTTCTTCATCGCCGACGGCAATGCGACGTTCAATGACGATGAGCACAACGCGACGCTGTCAGCAATGGCGCATGCGTTCTGTGACGTGATTGATACCGACACGATGGTCGGGATGATCGAACGTGCTGCCGCCAAGACCAAATCCGAGGCGGTGATGGCATAGCGCACGCCAGGATCCCGAGTTTTGCCAACCCACCAGCAAAGAATGGATGCCCCATGTTCACCAGGCGTGGTTTCATAGCCGCAGCGGCAGGCGCCGCGGCAATTCCGGGACTGCCGGCAACCGCGGCCAGCGCGCAGATCCTGCGCATCGGCATGACAGCGGCGGACCTGCCCACCACCCACGGCATTCCCAACAACGGCGGTGAAGGTTTTCGCTTTCTCGGCTATCCGGCTTACGATTCGATCGTGAACTGGGATTTCACGCATACTGACAAGCTGGCCGATATCACGCCTGGCTTGTTCACCGCGTGGCATGCCGACGAAACTAATCCGCTGCGCTGGATCTGCGAAGTCCGCCAGGGCGTGAGATTCCATGACGGCTCGGATTTCAACGCCGATGCGGTGATCTGGAATCTCCAGCGTATCTACGACGACAAGTCGCCGCAGTACGACGCGCCGGCCGCTCCGATCGTGCGGGCCACTGTTTCAATGATCGACAAGTTCGAGAAGGCCGACGACAAGACCATCGTGCTGACTACGCAATATCCATTCAGCTTCCTGCCCTATCTGCTGACGCGTATCCTGATCGCCAGCCCGACGCAGTGGGAAAAGGTCGGCAAGACCTGGGCAGCGTTCTCCAAGCAACCATCCGGCACCGGGCCATTCAAGATCACCAGGGTGGTGCTGGGGCAGTACGCCGAAATGACGCGCAACGAGGATTACTGGGACAAGGCGCGGATTCCCAAGCTGGAAAAGATGATCGTCTATCCAATGCCGGAAGCGACGACGCGCGTGGCCGCGCTGCGATCGGGCCAGGTGGACTGGATCGAGGTGCCGCCGCCCGACGCGATCCCGTCGCTGAAGCAGGCAGGTTTGCAGATCAGCCTGTGGCCGTATCCGCACACCTATCCGTACGCGCTGAGCTGCCTGGACGGCTCGCCGTTCAAGGATGTGCGGGTGCGGCAGGCAATCAATTACGCGGTGGATCGTGACGGCATGTGCAAGATGCTGAACGGTACGGCGAAGCCGGCGATGGGATTGTATCCACCCGACAGCCCGTATTTCGGCACGCCGAAGAATCGCTACACGTATGATCCGGAACGCGCCAAGGCGTTGTTGAAGGACGCCGGCTACGGCCCCGGCAATCCGATGAAGGCGAAGATCATGATCTCGACGTCGGGCTCCGGCCAGATGGTGCCGATCCCGATGAACGAGTTCATGCAGCAGAACTTCAAGGATGTCGGGATGGACATCGATTTCGACGTGGTGGAGTGGGGCACCATGCTGGTGGCAATCCGCAATTCACCCACGGCGCCGCAGTCGCACGGCGATGAAGGGATCAACATCAGCCTGAGTTTCACCGATCCATCGTCGATGTTCCGCTACTACGCGACCGATAGCTTCTCACCGACCAACTACAACTGGGGGCATTGGAGCAACCAGGCGTGCACCGATCTACTGAAGAAAGCGCAAGCCACGTTCAACCCAGCCGAACAGATGACATTGCTGGCGCAGGCGCACGCAATGGTGGTGGATGAGGCGCCGTGGCTGTTCATCGTGCACGATTTGAACCCACGGGCAATGTCGAAGGCGGTGACAGGATTCCATCCGGCACAAAGCTGGTACCAGGACTTCACGCAGATCAGTATGGCTTAGCTGGGGACCGTGGCCATGTTGTCCGGCGCGATCTGCTGCTGACCGCCGCCGGCGACGCGGCTGTTCCGACATTGCCGGCTGAAGCGCCGCCGTTCCACCGAGAAAACGTTCAGGATCGATGATAGCCAGAATGGCTCTGGTGCCAATGAAAGGGCTTGAGTCAGGTATGCTGGCCCGCTGCACTGGGTGAGGGTCGGCACTGGGCAAGCAGGAGGACGCCGAC
>DATKFJ010000450.1:0-5031 GCA_035511435.1 Acetobacteraceae bacterium
ATGCCCGGCGCCGCTTCCAGATCGCCGAGCCCTGCCATCTTCACCCCGCGCGCCGAACCGAAATGGTTCAGCAGCGCGCGCTTGCGGGCGGCGCCGATGCCGGCAACCTCATCCAGTTCGCTCTGCCGGATGTTCTTCGAACGCCCCGCACGATGCGTGGTAATGGCGAAGCGATGCGCCTCGTCGCGCAGGCGTTGCAGGAAATACAGCACCGGATCGCGCGGCGGCAGTTGGAAAGGCTCGACACCATCGGTGTAGAACCACTCACGCCCGGCATCGCGATCAGGCCCCTTGGCGATCGCCACCAGCTTCACGTCGTTCACGCCCAAATCCTGTAGCGTCTGCCGCGTTGCCGACAACTGGCCGGCACCACCATCGATCAGCACCAGGTCCGGCCAATCGGCCTGCGGCGCGCCCTCCGCCTGCTCCTTCAGCGCGCGCGTAAAGCGGCGTTGCAGCACCTCGCGCATCATGGCGAAATCGTCGCCTGGCGTGATCGGCCCGCGGATGCCGAACTTCCGGTACGCCGCCTTGGTGAAGCCGTCGCGGCCGGCGACGATCATCACGCCGTACGGATTGGTGCCCATGATGTGGCTGTTGTCGTACACCTCGATCCGCTCAGGCGACGCCGGCAGGCCGAACAACGCCGCTACGCCGTCCAGCAGCTTCGCCTGTCCCGCCGACTCCGCAAGCTTGCGCTCCAACGCCTCGCGCGCATTGATTTCCGCGTGCTGCACCACGGCGCGCTTCTCGCCGCGCTGCGGCACCAGGATTTCCACCCGCCGATCCGCCTTCAGGCTCAGCGCCTCGGCGACCAACTCCTGTTCCGGCAGGTTATGATTCAACAGCACGCACGGCGGTGGTGGCTTGTCGTCGTAGAATTGCGCGATAAACGCAGCCAGCACCTGGGGTGCCTCCTCCGCCTTCGCGTGCGACGGGAAAAACGCGCGATTGCCGTTGTTGCGGCCGCCGCGGAAGAAGAACACCTGCACGCAGGTCTGGCCGGCGATCTGCCAGGCGGCGATCACATCGGCATCCGTCAGGCTGGCCGGGTTCACCACGTCGCCGCCCTGCACGAATGTCAGCGCGCGGATGCGGTCGCGCACCGCCGCCGCATGTTCGAATTCCAGCCCCTCGGCCGCATGTTCCATCTCGGCAGCCAACTCGCGCTGCACGGTGGCCAGCTTGCCCGCCAGGAACCCCTTCGCCTGGCCGACCAGCCGGTCATAATCGGCACCGTCGATCCGCCCCACGCAGGGCGCCGAGCACCGGCGGATCTGGTACAGCAGGCACGGCCGGGTGCGGTTGGCGAATACCGTATCGGCGCAGGACCGCAGCAGGAACACCCGCTGCATGGCGGTAACGGTCTGGTTCACCGCCCACGCCGATGCGAACGGCCCCCAATAGCTGCCCTTGCGGACATGCGCGCCGCGATGCTTGGCGATCTGCGGGAACGGATGGTCCTCGGTCAGCATCAACCACGGGTACGACTTGTCGTCCCGCAGCACGATGTTGAACCGCGGCTTCAGGCGCTTGATCAGGTTCGCCTCGAGCAGCAGCGCCTCGGCCTCGGTATGGGTGGTGATCACCTCCATGGCGACCGTGTCGTTGACCATCCGCCGCAGCCGTTCGTCCAGCCGACCAAGCTGCGTGTAGGCAGTGACACGCTTCTTCAGACTGCGCGCCTTGCCGACGTACAACGCGTCGCCCTTGGCATCGAGCATGCGATAGACGCCGGGATTCGCCGGCATTGTCTCCAGCGCCGCCTCGATCGCAGCGACGCCCTTGACTCCAGATGACAGGTCGTTGTCACTCATGGCGCACATAATTGGACCGCGACGCGGTCCTCGACCAGAGGCATTTCGACGGTTTCCGGGCGCGGACCAAACCATGCGGCAAGCCGGATCACGGGCCGGCGGCAAGCGCCCACTGCACGTGCACGAACGGATCTGGGATGATCCACCGATCCTGGGGATAAGTTTGTGGGTATGGCCGCTCGCAATTCCGTGAAAGCGGCGGTATTGCTGGGATGCGTAGGGATTGCCTGTTAATTGCCCATTCATTAACTGATTGATTCAAAGCGATTCTTGTTATCAAACCTTACACAGAATTAACATAATCGCCCATCCCACTGTAGTTGCTCACGCCGGCGCTAGCAGGTGGACAAGTCCGCTTGACGCCGTTCGATTTCCACCCCGGCTGATGTTGCATCCGCGAATATATCAAGCTTTTCCACCCGCACCCGGACGACGTGGACGCGGCGGTCCGCCAGGCAGGCTTCCGCGATCCGCTCCGCCAGGGTTTCCACCAGGCGCACGTGGCCCGCCCCCACGATCGCTCGCGTCGCATCGGCCACTTTCTCGTAGTCCACCACGCGCGACAATTCATCGCGGCCAACCCGTGGGCGGGACAGCCGCCGACCGCCATCGTCCTCCACGCCGAGATCGATATTGATCCGCACGCGCTGCGGTGCCGCGTGTTCGTGCGGATGCACGCCAATGCTGGCGGCAAGCACAAGGTCGCGCAGGAACACGTGGCGGAGCGCCCTGGCGCTGCTGGCAATGCGCGGCGTGTCCATCCAGCTTACTCCTCGGGCGACGGCGCCTGGCGGGCGGGATGCCATTGCAGATGCTGGCCGCCGTCGAGTGCCAGCATCTGGCCGGTCATCGCCGGCAGGGCAAGAATGGCCAGCACCGCGCGGGCGATCTCCTCCGGACTGGTGCCGTGGCCGAGAGGCACCGACACGGATTGCCGGGCGAACTGCTCCATGGTCTGCCGAGGACTCGGCAGGGTCGGTCCGGGGCCGATGCCGTTCACCCGAATGCGCGGCGCCAGGGCCAGCGCCATCGACTGGGTCAGCGCCCATAGCCCCGCCTTGGCGACAGTATAGGAGACGAAGTGCGGGGTGATCGACCACACCCGCTGGTCCAGCAGGTTGATCACCGCGCCTTCCGCATCGGCCGGCAACGCGCGGGCGAAGTGTTGCATCAGCACGAACGGCGCACGCAGGCTGGGTTCCAGGTGGGCATCCCACGAAGCGCGCGTCGCATCGTGCCATTCGTCGCGGTCGAACGGACTGGCGTTGTTCACCAGCACGCCGATTGGCCCGAGCGCCTCCGTCGCCTCTGGCAGCAGTCGAGCGACGTCGGTTTCGTTCGCGAGGTCAGCCCGCACTATCGCGCAGCGTTGGCCGGCGCGACCGATTTCGGCGCAGGTGGTCTCGGCTGCCGCGAGGCTGGTGTGGCAATGCAGTGCGATCGCGAAACCCGCATCGGCAAGAGCGAGCGCGATCGCTCGGCCGATGCGCTGCGCCCCGCCTGTCACCAGTGCGGCACGCGGTATGGCGGTGGGGATGCTTGCGTTTGGTGACATGGCGCCAATCAACTGTGGCCCCGCGGAAGCGTGCGATCAACCAAGGCCCGCACCTCGTCGATGGCGATCGGCGGTGTGGGTGACTGCAACCAGGGCAACCGGATTAACATATGCCGGATTAACATATGCCGGATTAACAAGTGAACGCCTCTGACCGCATTGTCACTGCGAGCGGAGCGAAGCTGTCTCGGTCACGGTGCGTACCTCGATCGAGATTGCCGCCTGGCTGCGTTCCTCGCAATGACAGCAAAACGCAGCTTTACCGGCGGCAAAACGTCTTGACCACCACGCGGCGATGCAGCGTACTCCACCCATGTCGCGTCAGGGTCTGCGCCTTACCCCGCATGGGCATCTTGTCTTCGAACCGTCCGACGACGCGCCGGAACTCGAAGAACGCCTCGCCGGCCGCCTGAACGACGCGTTCGCGCGCGGCGGCGGCCACGGGCTGCTGCAGCTTGGTGCCGGGGAGGTTGGCCACGCCTTGCCTCCGGTGTTCCAGTGGTGGCGCGCATTTGCCGCGCGCTATGTGGCGGCGCTCTGCCTGCAATCATCCGGCGCGGATAGTGCTTCCGCTATTCCGGATATAGCGGCGCCAACCGAGGCCGAATTCGCGTCTCTTGTGCTGACGGCACCCATCATGGCGGGTGCCGAATATCTGGCGCCCGATGTGCTGCGCGCCCTTTGGGGGGACACCGCAACGGCGCTGGCGCACTCACTGACCGCCGCGAAAACCGATCTCCAGAGTTTCCTGAAAGGCCTGAACCCGGCCTGGAACCTGGTCGGGCGCGTGCACTTCAATCTGGCCGAGAACCGCCGCGACGACTCGGCGCCGTTCGCCTTCATGGCAACCTACACCACACGACTTTCGGCGCAGGCCAAGGCGCAGCACCTGCCGCTCGGCCAGGCCCTGCGCGAATACGCCGGAGCCGCCAACCGCGATCAGTTGCTGTCGCTGCTGGTGCCGGTACAACGCGCCGCCGAGACATGCGCATGGCTCAAGCCGATGATCGACGCCGGCGAGATATTTCATCCGCTGCGCTGGACGCCCGCCGAAGCGTCGCGTCTGCTGGCCAGCACACCCGACCTGGAATCTGCCGGTGTCATCGTGCGCATGCCCGCAACGTGGCGAGCCAGTCGGCCGCCGCGCCCGAAGGTGACAGGCACCGTCGGGACACGTGCGCCATCGGCCGTCGGGCTGGAAGGGTTGCTGGACTTTCGCATGAACGTCACCCTGGACGGCGAAACACTGAGCGAACGGGAAATCGCGACGTTGCTTGCCGGCACCGAATCGCTGGTGCTGCTGCGTGGCCAATGGGTCGAGGTAGACCGCGAACGGCTTGAACGCGCAATGCGGCAGTTTCACGAAGCCGAGACACTGGCCGCGCGGGATGGCCTGACGTTCGCCGAGGCAATGCGCATGCTGTCGGGCGCGACGGTTGCGGACGGTGAGGCCGAAGCGGCAGTCGCCGATTGGTCGAGCGTGACCGCCGGCCCCTGGCTCGCGGAGACCCTGCAAAAACTGCGTGCGCCAGAGGGCACAGACGTCGATACCGGTCCGGCGTTGCATGGCACGCTGCGGCCGTACCAGCGTGCCGGCGTGCAATGGCTGCATCTGTTGTCGGGCCTTGGCCTCGGCGCCTGTCTCGCCGACGACATGGG
>DATKFJ010000451.1:0-2625 GCA_035511435.1 Acetobacteraceae bacterium
TGCCGGTCCAGGAGGCGCGCGGCTCCATGGTGCTCGATATCGGCGGCGGCACCTCGGAAGTGGCGGTCATTTCCTTGAACGGCATCGTGTATGCGGCGAGCGTACGCATCGGCGGCGACAAGTTCGACGAGGCCATTACCAACTACGTACGCCGCAACTACGGCATCCTGATCGGCGAAGCCACGGCCGAACGCATCAAACTGGAGATCGGGTCGGCCTACCCCGGACAAACGGTGCGTGAAATTTCGGTGAAGGGCCGCAATTTGTCGGAAGGCGTACCTCGAAGCTTCACCTTGAATTCGAACGAAATACTGGAAGCACTGCAAGAACCCCTGCAAGGCATCGTCGGGGCCGTCAAGCAGGCGCTGGAACAAACACCGCCGGAACTCGGCGCCGACGTCGCGGAGCGCGGCATTGTCCTGACGGGCGGCGGCGCGCTGCTGCGCGACGTCGACAAATTGCTCATGGAAGAAACCGGTTTGCCGGTGGTGATCGCAGATGATCCTTTGACCTGCGTTGCGCGCGGCGGTGGACGAATCCTCGAACTCACCGAGGAACACGGACCCGGCATTTTCGGACTGGAGTAATGCAAGCGACCTGGAGCCTGTCCACAGAGTCTTCCGCCGATGGTCGCCTTTCGTAGTACCGACACCTCGGGTCGAACCACGGGACTTCTGTTCCGCTGCGTGCTGTACTCCCTGCTGGCCTTGGCCCTGATCATCGTCGACAAGCGCTACGATCACCTGGGCAAGATCCGCCGGATGCTCTCCGTCGTTGCCTACCCGGTGCAAGTCGCCGTCGCCAGTCCCTTCGAAGGCTGGCACTGGTTTCGCGACAGCGTCACCACGCGCGATGCGCTGCGCGCCGACAAGGCCAAGCTCGAGGCGGAGTTGCGGATGGCACAGTTTCGTTTGCAGCGCTATGACGCTTTGGAAGCCGAGACGCTGAGGTTGCGGGCGTTGCGCGATAGTACCGCGGCCGTCACCGACCGCTTCCTGATCGGCGACGTGATGAGTGTGGATCTCGATGCTTTCCGCGAACGCGTCTTGGTGGACAAGGGCGCGGGCGACGGCATTTACGTGGGCCAGGCGGTTCTCGATGCGGGCGGGGTGTTCGGACAGGTCGCCCGTGTCGGACAGCTGACGAGCGAAGTCATTCTGGTCAGCGACGCGGCACACGCCATTCCGGTGCAAATCAACCGCAATGGCCTGCGCACGATCGCCGTGGGCACCGGCGAAACCAACCGCCTGAAGCTGCCCTACCTGCCCACCAGCGCCGATGTGCTGGCCGGCGACCTGCTCGTGACTTCCGGCCTCGGCGGCGTATTTCCAGCCGGCTACCCGGTCGGCACCATCGCCGAGGTCAAACGCGATCCTGCACAGTCCCTGGCGGATGTCGACGTCAAACCCGCAGCCGCGCTCGACCGCTCGAAGGAACTGCTGTTCGTGTGGCTCAAACCACAGGCCGCGGAGTCGTTGCCGGCGCCGAAACCCGCAGCGGTGCCGAAGAAATGATGCGCGAAACGCGAATCCGCCGGCTGCCGATGGCGCTGTCGGCCTTGATCGCCCTCGCCCTCGCGGTATTGCCGCTGCCTGCGGTGTTGGACGCATTTCGTCCGGACTTTCTGGTGCTGGTGGTCTTCTACTGGTGCATTGAATCGCCGCGCGCCGGCGGCCTGTCGCTGGCGTTCTTCTCAGGCCTGGCGCTCGATGTGATTCACGGTGTGGTGCTGGGACAGCACGCATTGGCGCTCACGCTCATGGGCGCCTGGGCCACGCACCTGCGGCTGCGCATCCGGGTGTTCTCGGTCCTCTCGCAATGCCTGACCATTTTCGCGCTGCTGACGGGCTATCAATTCGTGCTGTTCTGGATCGACGGCGCCACCGGCAACCCGGTGACGACCTTCAGCCGCTGGCTCGCGCCCTTCATCGGCGCGCTGTTGTGGCCGCTGCTCAGCAGTATGATGGGCAAAGTGCATGAGCGTTGACGCATGATCTTCGATGAATTCTCGCCGTCGCGAACCCGCAGAACCCTGACCGCGGGAGGCAGAACGCTGCGTGCCTTGGGGCTTGATGGGCCGCTCACCGGCGTATTGGCCATCATCGTCTGCATCGGCATTTTGGTGGTGTACAGCGCTTCCGGGCAAAACTGGAGGATGGTGCAGCATCACCTGGTCAATATCGGGATCGCGGTGACGGCGATGCTGGCCCTGGCCAAGTTTGCCACGCCGCAATACCTGCGCATGTTTGCCCCCATCGCCTACGTGATCGGCGTGCTGCTGCTGGTCGTGGTGGATGTCACCGGGCACATCGGCAAGGGCGCGCAGCGCTGGCTCGATGTCGGCTTCATGCGCTTCCAGCCCTCCGAGATCATGAAGCTTGCCGTACCGATGGCCTGCGCCTGGTACATGCACGAACGGCCCCTGCCGCCGACGTTCTTGGATCTGATCGTCATGGGCGTGATGATTGCCATTCCGACCGCCATGATCGTCACCCAGCCCGACCTGGGTACCGCGTTGCTGATTGCGGCATCCGGTCTGATCGTCATGCTGTTGGCGGGGTTGCAGATCCGGCTCATTCTGGTTTCCATCCCGCTGCTCGGCGGTGCCGCCTGGGGCGCATGGCA
>DATKFJ010000452.1:0-4465 GCA_035511435.1 Acetobacteraceae bacterium
CCAACGCCATGAATGTCACGAACCTGGTGAAGACCACGGTGTTCCTGACCGACCGTTCCCTGCTGTCGTCGTTCCGTGCAGCGCGCGACACGGTATTCAATGGCCATGCGCCGTGTTCGACGTTGCTGTTCGTCGCCGGCCTAGCCGACCCGCGCTTCGTAGTAGAGATCGAAGCAGAAGCGGTCACCTGACAGCGGCGTCCGCACGCAGCACGACCGATACACACTGTCCGCCCCCTCCCCTCGCGGGAGGGGTGCGCACACGCCACCGCCCATGGCCACCACTCCCGCCGGTGACATCACCCACCACGCTGACGCAGATCAGCGATCCACCACCCGCCACACTCAGCCATTCGCCAGCAGACCGTGCAGCGCCGTCGCATCAGTCGCCTGCCGCACACGCCGCACGAATGCCTCATCGCGCAACGGCCGCGATAATGCGGCGAGCGTCGCCAGATGCTCGTTTCCCGCCCCGGCCGGCGTCAGCAGCAGGATCACCAGATCCACCGGCCGATCATCGATCGACGCGAAATCGATCGCCCGGGCGAGCCGCGCAAACAACGCAAACGACGCGGGCAGCGCAGCCAGCCGCGCGTGCGGCAGCGCGAAGCCCTTGCCCAACCCCGTCGAACCCAGATTCTCGCGCGCCTGCAGCGCATCCAGGATCACGCGTTGGTCCAGCGCGACAACGGCCGCCGCCCGCCGCGCCAGTTCCTGCAGAAGCTGTGCCTTGTCGGCAACGCGCAGGCCAACGATCACCTGGCCCGGCTGTATCACCTCGCCGATATTCATGCGTCTGGCGCCCGCAGCCGGTAACCGACGCCGGTTTCCGTCAGAATGTACTCCGGCTTTTCCATGTCGTTCTCGATTTTCTGGCGCAGCGCGCGGACATAGATGCGAAGATATTGCACGTCCGTATTCGGCCCCCAAACCTCGCGCAGGATCATGTTGTGGGTCAGCACCTTGCCCGCGTGCATCACGAGCAGCCGCAACAGATCGTACTCGCGCGGCGAGAATTTCACCTCCTTGCCGCGCACCGTCACGATACGCCGTACCAGGTCGACGGTAACATCGCCGGTGCGGAATATCGGCTTCTCGCCCTGCTGCTGAAGCCGGTGCCGCTGTGCGGCGCGGGTGCGCGCCAGCAGCTCTTCGATGCCGAACGGTTTCGTCACGTAGTCATCCGCCCCAAGGTCCAGCGCCGCCACCTTCGCCGCCTCATCGTCGCGGCTCGACAGCACGATGATCGGCACCGCGGAACCCGCTTCGCGGATGCGCCGGATGACTTCCAGTCCATCGATGTCCGGCAGCCCCAAATCCAGCACCACCAGATCTGCGCGGCGCTGTCGCACCGCATCCAGCGCCGATTGTCCATTCTCCGCTTCGCTGACCACATAGCCCTGGCCAGCCAGGCCAACGCGCAGGAAACGCAGAATCGCCGGCTCATCGTCGACGACCAGGATCCGCAACGGCCCGGATCCCGCGGTCATTCGATCGTCTCCGTCGGCCGTTCCGCATCGGCGGGTACCGGCAGCGTGATGGTGAAAGCCGAGCCCGTGCGATCGGTCCTGTTGGTGGCTGCGATGGTGCCATGCATGGCCTCGATGAAGCCGCGACAGATGGCAAGGCCCAACCCAGTGCCCGCACGCCGGCGATAGGCACCGCCTACCCGGTAGAATTTGTCGAACACATGCTCCAGGTCCGCCGCGGGAATGCCGGGACCTTCGTCGAGCACCTGCAGGCAAACCCGCTCCTCATCCCGCCACGCCCTGATCGTCACCAACGATCCGACCGGCGCATATTTGCCGGCATTGTCCAGCAGATTGAACAGCACCTGCTCGAACAGCACGTCATCGAGATCGAGCATCGGCAGGTCAGGTTCCAGGACAACCTGCGTCTTGTGCGAAACCAGGATCTTTCTGGCGCGGCGCAACGCCGTGGCGATCGCATCCGCCAGATCCACCGGTCCGGTGCGCAATTGCAGCGGCCCTGACTCCAGCCGCGTCATGTCGAGCAGGTTGCCGATGAACCGGTTCAGCCGTTCCGCCTCATCTTGAATGTTCCGCGTCAGATCAAGCCGCGTTGCCGCATCCAGCGCCTCCCCCTGGCTGGTGAGGCTGGTCGCCGATCCAAGGATCGATGCAAGCGGCGTGCGCAGATCGTGCGAGATCGATGTCAGCAGCGCAGCACGCAAACGGTCGGTTTCGGTGGCCAGGCGCGCGCGATCCACGTCCTCGACCAAATTCACCCGTTCGATCGCCAGCGCCGCCTGATCGGCCAGCGCATCCAGCAGGCGGTGCTGATCCGGCGTCAGAAACGGACCCGGCTCGTCGCGGTCGATGCCGATCACGCCCACCACGCCTCGGCCGGTCTGCATCGGCAGGAACAGACGCTTCGCACCAGGCAACGTGTCAGCGCCGCGCCCCGCCGCATGGTTCTTTTCCCATGACCATTTCGCCGCGGCCAGGTCAGCCGCATCCAGCGTATCTTCCGGCGGAAAACCTGCCCGAACCGCCATCCTGCCGTCCTCCGGCAACAGAATGACGACGTGTACCTTCAGCATCAGCGCAATCTGATGCACCGTCGCCCACAGCAGATCGTCCAGGTTCGCCGCGCCGGCCAGCTTGCGGCTGAACTGGTAAAGCTCCTCCGTCGTGCGGGCACGCTGACGCGCGGTGATCGCCTGCGCACGCACCCGTGCGGTAAGGTTGCTCGCGATCACCGCGGTGACAGCGAAGAAAAACAGCGCGACGACATTCTCCGGGTCGGTGATGGTGAATGTATAAAGCGGCGGCAGGAAAAAGAAGTTGTAGGCCAGCACGCTGACGAAGCTGGCGAACAGTGCCGGCCACAGCCCGTACACCACCGCAACCGCCAGCACCGCCGTCAGGAACGTCAGCGAAACGCTGGCGACACCCACCATCTGGTGCAGCAGCAACGCAACGCCAAGCGATGCCGCAACGAACGCCAGGCTCCCCAGATACGCCCGCGCTTCGCTACGCCGCGGCGTGAGCTCCTGCACCGCGCGCTGTACCGGTTGCTCCGCCGCTTCCCGTGAGCGCCCGAGCACATGCACACTGGCGCCCCCAGCCCTGCGGATCAGCGCCTGCGCGAGCGATCCATGCAGCAACTCCAGCCACATCGAACGCGGCGGCTGCACGATGATGATGTGCGTGAAGTTGTTGGCGCGCGCGTAATCGGCAATCGTGTCCGCCACGTCCTGCCCGGGCAGCGTCACCGTCTCCGCGCCAAGCCTTTGCGCCAGCCGCAAAATCTCGGAGATGCGGTCGCGCTCTATATCGCTGATGCGCAGGTTGCGTCCGGTCTCCACATGCAGCGCGGTCCACGGCGCCCGCAGGCTGTCGGCCATGCGCTTGGCATGACGCACCACGTCGGTGCTGCTCGGATCAGCGCCGACACAGGCAAGAATGCGCTCACCCGCCGCCCACGGCCCAGGAATCGCATGCGCCTGCATATAGCGCACCATCTGCTCGTCCACCCGCTGCGCGGTGCGGCGCAGGGCTAGTTCGCGCAATGCAGTCAGATTGCCCGGCTGGAAGTAATGCCGAACGGCACGCTCCGCCTGATGCGGCACATACACCTTGCCGTCCCGCAAACGCTGGATCAGGTCATCCGGCGTAAGGTCCATCAGCTCGATATCGTCCGCATTGTCGATGACAGAATCAGGCACCGTTTCGCGCACCCTGATCCGTGTGATCTGCGCGACCACATCGTTCAGGCTTTCGACATGCTGCACATTGAGCGTGGTGTAGACGTCGATGCCGGCCGTGATCAGTTCATCGACATCCATGTAGCGTTTTGGATGGCGGCTGCCCGGTGCATTGCTGTGCGCAAGCTCATCGACCAGCACCAGTTGCGGCCGCCGCGCCAGGATTGCATCGAGGTCCATTTCCTCCAGCGAGCGCCCACGATACTCGACCACCCGGCGTGGTATGACCGCCAGGTCACCGATCAGTGCCTCCGTCTCTTTGCGGCCGTGGGTTTCCACAACGCCGACGACGACATCGGCACCTTCCTTCACCCTGGCCCGCGCTGCCGACAGCATCTCGTACGTCTTGCCGACGCCCGGCGCCGCGCCCAGGAAAATCTTCAGACGGCCGCGCGATCCTTGCCGCGCATCCTGCAACAGCGCGTCGGGGGACGGTCTTCCTTCACGTGAACTTCGATCGTCCAAAGGACCTTTCGCTCGCCTGCAACCGACGCGTCATTACCGTTCTCCCCCTCCCCTCCCGGGAGGAGGTAGGAGAGGGGGGCAGGGGGGCGACCCCGCCATCAGCAGCAGTGTGCGCCGACGCCCATCGGCGCAACCCCAACCAAGACAAGCCCAACCTAGACAAACAACGAGATTACGCCTTCAGCCCATCCAATGCCAGATTGAGCTTCAGGACGTTGACATGGGGCTCGCCGATGATGCCAAGCAACCGGCCGGTCACATGAGCCTCGAC
>DATKFJ010000453.1:0-5458 GCA_035511435.1 Acetobacteraceae bacterium
TATCTGCTGCACCGGCGATTGGCCGCGCATGAGATGATGCTGGTTCGGGCATAGGGCGGAAAAGCGCAGCGCATTCCGCCGGCGCCGCGGAGGCATGCGCCAGGCTTTGCCGCCTACGTCTCGGACACGATCACCCGGTCCTTCTTTGGGATCAGGTCATAGGGCAACGCATAGCCCGGCATCGCGGCCAACCGCCGCGACCACGCGTCCACATTCGGCCAGCGCCCGATCTCCAGTCCGCCCTCGGCCATGAACACCATGCGGCCCCAGCAGCCTATGTCGGCAATCGTCGGCGCGTCACCGACCAGCCACTCACGCCCCGCGAGCGCGGCATCGACGAATCCGATCGCCGCCTCCGCCAGCGGACGGAAATACGCCATCACCGCCGGATCGACCTGACGAAATCGGCTATAGTGTCGCACCTTCGCGACGTTGGTGACGTTGTCGGCCTCCCACGAAAGCCACTCGCGCGCGGTCCACTGATCCTGCTCGGTCGCGCCGGCGAAGTGGCCAGTGGTGCGCGCCAGGTAGTCCAGGATGACGTTGGACTGCACGATGGTCAGCCCGCGATGGCGCAGCGCCGGCACCTGGCCATAGCGGTTTACCGCCAGATACTCCGGCTGTTTCTGCAAGCCATATTTCAGGTTCACGGTGCGAAAGCTGAACGGCACACGGGCCAGCGCCAGATACAGCATCGGCTTGTAGGTCGAGCTTGAGGTGAAGCTGCCGAACAGGGTCAGGTCGTCAGTCATGGCGGTGTTGGTCACGCGGATGCTCCGGCGCTGCAGGTGGCGGCCAACCTATCGCACAGGGGCCGTCAGCGCGATAAGCGTCGACGATGCGACCCGGCAAGGTGCAATACCTGGAAGGCCTTCGCGGCATCGCGGCGATGCAGGTGGTGCTGCTGCACTTTGTCAGCGGCTTCATGCCCGACACCGCGCAGCACGCCTGGCCGCCGCTGCGCGTGCTGTTCGACGGCCACACCGCGGTCTACGTCTTCTTCCTGATCAGCGGCGCAGTGCTGACCCCATCGTTCGCCCGGCCTGGCGCTTTTCTTGGCAAGCTGGGCAAGCGCGTGGTGCGCCTGAGCATTCCGGTTGCCGCCGCTGCCGCCATCGCCACGGCGTTGCTGGTGCTGCTGCCGGATGCGCATCTGCGGGCGGCGGCCTTGACCGGGTCGGCGTGGCTGGCGATGGATTCCAGCGGCGCGCCGACGCTGACCCATCTTGCCCGCGAGATCGGCCTCGACAGCCTGCTACTCGGCTATCGTGAGGCGACGCTGTTCGCACCACTGGCCGACCATCTGCCATTGATGGAACACTCGCTCGACGCGCCGTTCTGGTCGTTGCATCTGGAACTGTATGGCTCGTTGCTGTTGCTGTGCCTGGTGTCGCTGCGCGCCTACTCCGCCTGGCTGCATCGCGCCGCGATCATCGCAGCCGCGCTGTTGTTCGGCACACATCCGATGTTCCTGTTCGTACTCGGCCACATATGCCCGCTCCCGCGAAGCCGGGGAGGATTAGGGAGGACGTGCATCGGCGCATCAGTACTTCTTCTCGGCCTCGCGCTGTGCGCCACCAAGGATTGGCGCGCGGTCGAAGCGCTGCGTCTGTGGCTGAGCCACAGTGAGCTGGCCTTCGCACCGAACCTGTATCAGTTCCAGAGCCAACTCGGCGCGGTCGCGCTGTATTTCGGTGTGGTGATGTGCCCCGGCGTATGGCGCCTGCTCGAAAGCGATCCATGTCGTCACCTCGGACGTCTGTCCTTCAGCATCTACCTTCTGCATTTCCCGATTCTGTTCACCCTTGTCTGCGCGGCCTTCGTTGACCTGCATCGGGTGTTCCCGCCCGCTGTATCGACAGCGGTGGCATTCGCCTTGTTCATCGCTCTCATTCTGCTGGCGGCGCATCTGTTCGAGCGCTGGATCGATCGCCCTGCCATCGCCCTCAGCCGACTGGCCGGTGCGACACGCTGGCAGCCCGCGTGATCACCGCCGCAATTGGATGACCAGCGCCTCGGCTGCTGCATGATCCATGGAAAGCGCACGCCTGGCCACGTCCTGCGGAAATCCCGCACGCGCCAGGATGGCCAGTTCGCGCAGCCGTTGCGCCGGTTCCTTCGCATCGTCCTGGCGAAACGGACCAATCCGCCGGCGTCGCGCCAGAACAAGCGCCGCAGCCAATTCGGTCTCGGCGTCCTCGGGCAGGACAGCACGCGCCGCCGCGCTGTCAACGCCCTTGGCTGCCAGATGCGCCACAACCGCGCGGCGCGAACGGCCAGCGCGCGTCAGGCTGCGCGAACGACTCTGGGCAAATGTGACATCGTTCACCGCCGCTGCCGCGACCAGTCGCGTCACCACTGCGCGCACCAGGTTCCGCGCGACCGCGGCCTGATCAGCCACAGTCTCCCGATCGGCGCCCCCACTCGATGCGATCCGAGCCCAACGTTCCACCCGTCGTTCCAGGACACGTCGAAGTCCCGCCTCGGTCGTGGCGTAGCGCGCGAGATGTGCCAGCGCCGCGTCGTGCAGGGTCGCTGCATCCGGCGGTGGCCCGCTGCCACGACGTGTTGGAGTGGTCGTCATCGGCGAACGATGGCATGCCCGTGGCCTGATACAAGCTCGCCGCCCTCCGCGCCGGTGGTCGGCCTCGGTGATTTTCATTTTGGTGTGATGACAATGTCCCAATATTCCGCGCAACATGTGCCGCTGCTCTGCAACGCTCATCGTGCCCGCAACACCCGCTGAACGATCTTGCGTGCCCGTTCGATCACCAGCAGATGCCCGCGTGCTGCGCGCCCCGGCTGACGCTTGCCGTCCTCCCATGGCCGCAGCGTATTCACGGCTGTCGGGGGTGCCAATCCCCGTCCGGATGAAGGGCCGCATTGCCTGCTCCAGGCGCTGCATCAGGCCGCGGCATCACATTCGCGTTTGACACCGCCCGCAACCCCCGCCAATGATCCGCGCTTCCCTTTGGACCCGCCCCGAAAGGTCGCGGGCGGGTGATCCATTCGGGAAACCACACAAGAGGGTTCCACACCCATGATTTCCGCTCTGCTGCCGAACTACGCCCGTGCCGACCTCGCTTTCGAGCGGGGCGAAGGCGCCTGGTTGTGGACGGTGGACGGGCGACGATTCCTCGATTTCGGGTCGGGCATCGCCACCGCCTCCCTGGGCCATGGCCACCCGCACCTCGCCAAGGCGATCGCCGAGCAGGCGGCCAAGGTGATGCACGTGTCGAACCTGTACCGCATCCCGGGCGCCGAGCGCCTCGCGCAGCGGCTGGTCGACAACACGTTCGCCGACAGCGTGTTCTTCTGCAATTCGGGCGCGGAAGCCAATGAGGGCATGATCAAGATGATGCGCCGCGCGATGTTCGACGCGGGGAAGCCTGAACGCTTCCGCTTCATCGTGTTCGAGGGCGCGTTCCATGGCCGCACGCTGGCCACGCTCGCCGCTACCGGCAACGCCAAGTACCTGGAAGGCTTTGGCCCGGTGGTGGAAGGCTTCGACCAGGTGCCGTTCAACAACATGAACGCGGTGCGCGACAAGATCGGACCTGCCACCGCCGGCATTATCGTCGAGCCGATCCAGGGTGAAGGCGGCGTGCGTCCCGCCGAGATGCAGTTCCTGCGCGACCTGCGTGCCGTGTGCGACGAGTACGGCATCATCCTCGGGTTCGATGAAGTACAGTCCGGCATGGGCCGTACCGGCAAGCTGTTCGCGTATGAATGGTCCGGCATTACACCCGACGTCATGTCGGCGGCGAAGGGTATCGGCGGCGGTTTTCCGCTCGGTGCCGTTCTCGCCAAGGAAGAGTATGCCAAGGCGCTGAAGCCCGGCACGCACGGCACGACGTTCGGTGGTAATCCGTTGGCGTGCGCCGCCGGCAATGCTGTGATGGACGTGATGCTTGCACCTGGCTTCCTGGAGGGTGTCGAGCGCAAAGGTCGCAAACTGCGCACGGAACTCGACAAGATCGCCCGCGAGTTCCCGCAGGTGTTCGAGGACGCGCGCGGCATGGGTCTGCTGCAAGGCCTGAAGTGCGTGCTGCCACAGGGCGAGGTGCAGGCCGCCTGCGTGGCCGAGGGTCTGATGGCGATCACCGCCGGCGACAACGTGCTGCGTCTTGCGCCGCCGCTGGTGGTCACCGATGCCGACGTGGACGAGGCGGTGACGATGCTGCGTCGCGCGGCGCGGCGCGTGCTGCCGTCCACCGCCAAGGCAGCCGCGAAGTGAGTGCCTCGCTGAAGCGCAAGAGTGAGGTCGAGGGCCGGTCCACCGACACGGTGGCCGGCCCTCGACACTTCCTCGACCTGCGCGACTTCGATTCCGCGACATTGCGGCAGATGCTGGATGTGGCGGCGAACTATAAGCGCGGCGGCGTGTCGTCGCGCCCGCTGGCAGGCAAGATGCTGGCGATGATCTTCGAGAAGCCGAGTACCCGCACCCGCGTCTCGTTCGAAGTTGGCATGCGCCAACTGGGTGGTGACGTGGTGGTGCTGAATTCGCGTGACATGCAGAGTGGCCGTGGCGAATCACCGGCTGACACCGCGCGCGTTCTATCGCGCTATGTCGATGCGATCATGATGCGCACCGACGATGTGGCGAAGCTGCATGAGCTTGCTCAGTACGCGACGGTGCCGGTGATCAACGGGCTGACCGACACATCGCATCCCTGCCAGCTCATGGCGGATGTCATGACGTTCGAGGAACACCGCGGTCCGATCGCCGGCCAGGTGATTGCCTGGTGCGGCGACGGCAACAACGTCGCGCGAAGCTGGATCGAGGCGGCGGTGCGTTTCGGCTTCACGCTGCGCCTCGCCACACCGGACGCACTGCGGCCGCCCAAGGCGCTGATCGATTGGGCGCGCGCGCAAGGCGGCAAGATCGAGCTGACCGATGATCCGGAGAAGGCGGTGACCGGCGCGCGTTGCGTGGTCACCGACACGTGGGTGTCGATGTCGGACGATCCGAACACCCGTCGGCACAACCTGCTGGCGCCATATCGCGTCACGTCGGGGCTGATGGGCAAGGCGGCGACTGATGCGATCTTCATGCACTGCCTGCCGGCCCATCGCGGCGAGGAGGTCACCGCTGAAGTGATCGACGGTCCGCAGTCGGTGGTGTTCGACGGCGCCGAGAACCGCCTGCACGCGCAGAAAGGCGTGCTGGCATGGGCGCTGGGTGCCGCGCGGTAGACGCGGGTTCAGGATTGACGTGGACCGGAACGAATGGCCCGACGGGCGCTGCGTTCTAATGACTGGCCTGTCACTGGCGCACCGGTCGCCATGATCGGTCATGCTGGGCGGCGGCCTGCAGGCTTGCTGTGGTTTGCACAGTCATGAGCGAGATGCCGATCCTGACGCAACGCCGCATCGAGGCGGCGTTCGCCAAGGGCGTTTACGACGAGATGAAAGCGGAGCTTGGCGAGGAAACCGCCCAGCGCATCCTGTCCAA
>DATKFJ010000454.1:0-9734 GCA_035511435.1 Acetobacteraceae bacterium
TCATTTTTGTCGTTGCTGTGCCCTGCTCACTCATCGTGGTCATGATCATGATGATGCTGATGCCCACCGGCATACGCTCCGGCCTCCGGATCGAACGGCGCCTCGATCTCATCGACGTGGCCGCCGAGGCCTTCGACCATATCCCTGATCACGTGGTCTGCGCGGATGCGAATGCGCTCACCTTGCAACTGTATCGGTAGGTGGCGATTGCCGAGGTGCCAGGCGATGCGCATCATCTCGCTGTCGTCGTGTGCATGGATTTCCAGCAGTGGTTCGGGCCGCGCGCAGACGCGCACCACACCACCAGCATTCACCGCAAGTCCATCGCCGTCGCGCAGTCGCACCGCCTGGGTCAAATCAAGCAGGACCTCCCTGCCCTGTTCGGTGCGCAACATTATGCGGCGGCGATATCGGCGATCGAAGTCGATCA
This sequence comes from Acetobacteraceae bacterium, assembly GCA_035511435.1. GTDB lineage: Bacteria > Pseudomonadota > Alphaproteobacteria > Acetobacterales > Acetobacteraceae > JAMXLO01. The sequence continues at coordinate 431 of DATKFJ010000454.1, forward strand.
GCACCCGGTCGATTTCGCTCGCCGCATTCCAGGTGCCGGCGGGCAATACGGTTTCGGCGCGCATCAGAACAGGAAGTAGCGCTGCGCCATCGGCAGCACGGTGGCGGGTTCGCAGGTCAGCAGCACGCCGTCGGCACGTACCTCGTAGGTTTCCGCATCGACCTCGATCGCTGGCGTGGCGTCATTGTGGACCATCGATTTTTTGCCGATGCCGCCTCGCGTATTGGCAACCGGCACCAACCGGCGTTGCAGCTTCAAGGTGGCACCGATGTCGGCTTCCAGCGCGGCGGCAGATACGAAGGTGACGCAGTTTTCCGCCAACGCGCGGCCGAACACACCGAACATTGGCCTATAGTGCACCGGCTGCGGCGTCGGGATAGAGGCGTTGGGATCGCCCATTGGCGCGCAGGCGATACTGCCGCCCTTGATCACCAGATCAGGCTTCACACCGAAGAATGCCGGCGACCAGAGCACGAGATCGGCCAGCTTGCCTGATTCTATCGATCCGATCTCGTTGGCCAATCCCTGCGCAATCGCCGGATTGATCGTGTATTTTGCGATGTAGCGTTTGACGCGCGCGTTGTCATTACCATCGCCGTCACCGGGCAATGCACCACGCTGCTGCTTCATCTTGTGTGCGGTCTGCCAGGTGCGAATGGTCACTTCGCCGACGCGGCCCATCGCCTGGCTGTCCGACGACATCATCGAAAGCGCGCCAAGATCGTGCAGGATGTCCTCCGCCGCGATGGTCTCCTTGCGGATGCGACTTTCGGCGAACGCCACGTCCTCCGGGATGGAACTGTCCAGGTGATGGCAGACCATCAGCATGTCGAGATGTTCGTCCAGTGTGTTTGCCGTGTAGGGGCGGGTGGGGTTGGTCGAACTGGGCAGCACATTTGCCAGCGAGGCGACCTTGATGATGTCGGGGGCATGGCCGCCGCCGGCGCCCTCGGTGTGGAAGGCGTGGATGGTGCGGCCTTTGAACGCGGCAATGGTGTCCTCGACGAAGCCCGATTCGTTCAGCGTGTCGGTGTGGATCATGACTTGCACGTCGAACCGGTCCGCCACCGACAGCGCACAATCGATTGCGGCCGGCGTGGTGCCCCAGTCTTCGTGCAGCTTCAAACAGGATGCGCCAGCGCGGATCATTTCTTCCAGCGCTGCGGGCCGCGACGCGTTTCCCTTTCCTGCGAAGGCGAGGTTCACCGGCAGTCCCTCGGCCGCCCGCAACATCTGCGCGAGGTGCCAGGGACCAGGCGTACAAGTGGTGGCGGCGGTGCCGGTTGCGGGGCCGGTGCCGCCGCCGATCAGTGTGGTCATGCCGGCGGCGATCGCGTCTTCCACCTGCTGCGGGCAGATGAAATGAATGTGGCTGTCGATGCCGCCGGCGGTGAGGATCTTGCCCTCACCGGCGATGATTTCGGTGCCGGGGCCGATGATGATGTCGACACCGGGCTGAATGTCGGGATTGCCGGCCTTGCCGATCTTCGCAATGCGGCCATTGGTGATGGCGACATCGGCCTTGACAATGCCCCAATGGTCAATGACCAGCGCGTTGGTGATCACGGTATCGACCGCACCTTCCGCCTGCGATGCCTGCGACTGGCCCATGCCGTCGCGAATCACCTTGCCGCCGCCGAATTTCACTTCCTCGCCATAGATAGTGAGGTCGCGTTCAACTTCGACGATCAGATCGGTGTCCGCGAGGCGGACGCGATCGCCGGTGGTGGGACCGAACATGTCTGCATAGGCGCGGCGAGTGATGCGGACCATCAGTCCAGCGCTCCCATGACAGTGCCGCGGAAGCCTTGCACGCTGCGACCGCCGCGATATGGCACGAGGGTTATTTCACGGGTCTGGCCGGGTTCGAAACGTACCGCGGTGCCAGCCGCAATATCCAGACGTTGGCCACGTGCCGCGGTACGGTCGAACGACAGTGCCGGGTTGGTTTCGGCAAAATGGTAGTGGCTGCCTACCTGGATCGGTCGGTCGCCGGTGTTGGCGACCGACAGCGTGGTCCGGGCGAGACCGGCATTCAGCTCGATATCACCGGAGGCTGGCAGGATTTCGCCCGGGATCATTCGCCTGTCTCCACCGTGCCCGCCTCCACTGTAGCCGCTGGTCGGTCCCGTCATCTGATTGGCTCATGCACGGTGACCAGCTTGGTTCCGTCGGGAAATGTCGCCTCCACCTGTACATCGTGGATCATCTCTGCGACACCGTCCATTACCTGCGCGCGGGTGATCACCGTGCCGCCCGCTTCCATCAGGTCGGCAACACTGCGACCATCGCGCGCGCCTTCGACGACGAAGTCGGTGATCAGCGCAACAGCTTCTGGATGATTGAGCTTGACACCACGTTCCAGCCGGCGCCGCGCGACCATGGCGGCCATGCTGATCAACAGCTTGTCCTTCTCTCGTGGCGTCAGGTTCATGTGTTTCCTCTCAACAGAGCCACACGCGCGGCAGCGGCCGATCGGCGCGCAACGCCCGCAACGCAGCGACTACTGCCTGCCGCAGCGATGCGCCGTCAGCCGCAAGAATGCGCGCAACCAGCATGCCGTCCCATGCACTGACGCCGGCCTGTGGCAATGCGTCACGCACTGGCGCCAACGCAGCTGCCGCATCGGGGGCGACGTGCACCAGCGTCGCAATAGCGCGTGCACCGCCGGCAATCGCCGGTCGCAGCAACATGGCTGCCATTTCACCGTCCAGCCGGATCGCGTCATGCAACAGCAAGTGGCCGGCTCGCCGCACCCGGATCACATCGTGCAACGATGCTTGCTCCACCTGTTCTCCCATTGCTGCGCGGCCGAAAACCAGACTCTCCACGCCGAGAAACCAAGCGTCCGAGGCAAGATCGACCTGCAGGCACCGGTCAATCGCACAACGATCGAACAGGATCGCCTCCTGCGGCAGCCACTCTACAGCAGCACCATCAGCCACCACGATCCGCGTCCTGACGCGCGACGGTGCGCTGCCCGGCAAAGCGCGATAAAACCGCTCGGCAGCCTGCGCCGCAATGGTCGCGCGAGCCCCCTTGCGCATCGTGAATGCACTGTCCAACCGATCGCCGCCAGCGATCCCTCCGGACGTGTTCAACGTCACGACGCTGGCCCATTCCGCATCCTGCGGACGCGGAAATCGTGCCTTCAGACAGCCGACCTGGCGCAGTCCTTCCAGCACAGTGCGCTCGTCGCGCACGCGCAAATCGACGCGCAGTTCTCCCACTGCGCGTTGCATGGTCGGCACATCAGACAGAGAGGCGGCGGCGTACATCCTCCTCGCCCAGCTCCTCCCGCCGCCCTGACAACACGACATCGCCGCGATCCATCACCACGATGGTCTGGGCAAGCTCACGGGCGAAATCGAAATACTGTTCGACCAGCAGGATGGCCATTTCGCCCTGCGACCGCAACAGCGCTATCACGCGCCCGATATCCTTGATGATGCTCGGCTGAATACCCTCTGTCGGCTCATCCAGCACCAGCAACCGGGGCTTCATTACCAGCGCCCGAGCGATCGCCAACTGCTGCTGCTGCCCACCCGACAGATCACCGCCGCGCCGACGCAGCATCGTGTTCAGCACGGGAAACAACTCGAACACTTCATCCGGTACACGACGCTCGCCGCGGGGCAATACGGCAAACCCGGTCTCCAGATTTTCCCGGACGGTCAGCAGCGGAAAGATGTCGCGACCCTGCGGCACCCACGCGATACCACGCCGTGCCCGATCGTGGATCGGCAGCCGCGAGATATCCTCGCCTTCCCACTTGATGGTGCCGGCGCTGATCGGATGAGCGCCGGTAATCGCGCGCAGCAGGCTGGTCTTGCCGACGCCGTTGCGACCCAGCAGGCAGGTCACCGCGCCGATCTCCGCGGTCAGCGATACCTGACGGAGCGCGATGGCGGCGCCGTAGTGCAAATCGACGTGGTCTACTTCAAGCATGGTGCAGAGTGCTTCTTGCCATCCTTGTCATTGCGAGAAGCGCAGCGACAAAGCAATGTCGTGCCGGTTGCGCGCGAAGGATGTAACCGCGATTGTTTCGTCGCTTCGCTTTTCGCAATGACAGTCAAACCTCATCGTCCCAGATACACTTCGATGACGCGCGGGTCGTTGCTGACGTGGTCGATCGATCCCTCGGACAGTACGGAGCCTTCGTGCAGCACCGTTACCTTCACGTCCAGTGCGCGCACGAAGGCCATATCGTGTTCCACCACCACCACGCTGCGCGTCCGGTTGATCTCGCGCAGCAGTTCAGCGGTCTGCTCGGTTTCGGAGTCCGTCATACCGGCTACCGGTTCATCGACGAGCAACAACTGCGGTTCCTGTGCGAGCAGCATGCCAATTTCCAGCCACTGCTTCTGTCCATGCGACAAATCCGCTGCCGGCCTGCGGCGCTGGTCGGTCAGGCGCGTGGTCACCAGGATCTCCTCGATGCGGCGCCGCTCCTTCGGCGTCTCGCGCGCCCACAGCGTGAAGCGTGGCCTTCGGTCCTCGGCCAGTGACAACAACAGATTGTCCCACACCGTGTGAGGTTCGAATACTGTCGGCTTCTGGAACTTGCGGCCGATTCCGAGTGAAGCGATCGCCGGTTCGTCGAGCTTGGTCAAATCGGTGTCCTTGCCGAACACCACCTTTCCCTGGTCCGGTCGAGTCTTGCCGGTGATCACATCCATCATCGTCGTCTTGCCGGCGCCGTTCGGACCGATCACTGCGCGCATTTCGCCGGCTTCCAGCACCAGCGAAAGCGCGTTCAGCGCGCGGAAGCCGTCGAAGCTGACGGTGACGCCATCCAGATACAGCAGAGTGTCGTGCAGCGCCGCGCTGACATCGCTCATCCGGTGACCTCGCGTGCGGCAGCCCGCGCGAGATTTGGCTCGGTCACATCGGTCGGTTTGCGCCTACGCACCAACCCCATTATGCCGCGCGGCATGAACAAGGTGACAAAAATGAACATCGCACCCAGCGCGAACAGCCAAAGCGACGGCAAGGCGCTGGTGAAGTAGGTCTTGCCGAGATTGACCAGCACTGCGCCGAGGATAGCACCCGTCAGTGTGCCGCGGCCGCCGACCGCGACCCAGATGACCGCCTCGATGGAGTTTGCGGGTGAGAACTCGGACGGATTGATGATGCCGACCTGGGGGACGTAGAGTGCACCACCGATCCCCGCCATGACTGCCGACAGTACCCATACCACCAGTTTGTACGATTCCGGCCGGTAGCCAAGGAAACGGGTGCGTGATTCGGTGTCGCGCACCGCGATCAGCACCTTGCCGAAGCGCGACGCCACAAGATAGCGGGCGATCAGGTACTGCGCGCAAAGGAAAAGCGCGGTGATCACCAGCAGGGCGCAGCGCGTCGCCTCCGTTTGCACCGGGAAGCCGAGCAGGTCTTTGAAGTCGGTCATCCCGTTGTTGCCGCCGAAGCCCATGTCGTTGCGGAAGAACGCCAACAGCAGTGCATAGGTCAGCGCCTGCGTAATGATCGAAAGATACACACCGCTGACGCGCGAGCGGAATGCCAGCCAACCGAACACCAGTGCCAGCAGACCGGGCACGAGCAGAACCATAAGCATGGCGAAGCCGAACCATTCGAAGCCGTGCCAGTACCACGGCAAGTCGTGCCAACCCAGGAACACCATGAAGTCGGGCAGATTGGCGTTGCCGTACACGCCCCGCGCGCCGATCTGACGCATGAGATACATGCCCATGGCGTAGCCGCCGAGGGCGAAGAACGCTGCATGTCCGAGCGACAGGATACCGGCAAAACCCCAGACCAGGTCTACCGCCAGTGCGAGCATTGCGTAGCATAGGTACTTGCCGGTCAATGCCACGACATAGGTGGAGATGTGGAGCGTCGCGGTTGGCGGGGTGGCAAAGTTCAGTATAGCAAGCAACAGCGCGCCGCCCAGCACCAGCGCAAGCGTGATCGAGGTTGTGCGGTCGAAGTTCATTGACCAGGTTCCGGCCTTCGCGGGGACGAGGGCCAGGGCGAAGACGATAGGGGCCGCGGGAACATGTGCATCATGCTTCCGCCGCGCGGCCTTTGAGTGGGAACATGCCTCGCGGGCGGCGCTGGATGAACAGGATCAACATGATCAGCACGGCGATCTTGCCAAGCACTGCGCCTGCCACCGGCTCGAGAAACTTGTTGACGATGCCGAGAGTGAGAGCACCCATCACGGTGCCCCAAAGATTGCCGACACCGCCGAACACCACAACCATGAAGCTATCGATGATGTAGCTCTGGCCGAGATTGGGGGAGACGTTGTCGATCTGGCTGAGCGCCACGCCGGCCATGCCGGCAACACCGGATCCCAGGCCAAAGGTCAGCGCGTCGATCCACGGCGTACGGATGCCCATCGCCGCCGCCATCTGGCGATTCTGCGTCACCGCGCGCATCGCGAGGCCCAGGGAAGTAAAGCGCAACGCGGCCATCAGCGCGGCCAGGACCAGAAACGCGAAAAGAATTATGTAGAGGCGATTGTAGGTCAGCGTCAGTCCGCCGAGTTGCGTGGCGCCGCTCATCCAATCGGGCGTGCTCACGTCCTGGTTGTTCGCACCGAAAATCGAACGTACCGTTTGTTGCAGAACAAGCGACAGCCCCCACGTCGCGAGGAGTGTCTCCAGTGGTCTGCCGTACAGCCAGCGGATCAGGGTTCGTTCGATTGCTATGCCGATCAGTCCAGAGACCGCGAAGGCGAGTGGAACAGCAATCAGCAGGCTGCCGCCGAACAGCGAGGGTGCGCTTTCGCGGATCACCTGCTGCACCATGTACGTCACGTAGGCACCGATCATGACCATCTCACCGTGCGCCATGTTGATCACGCCCATGACGCCGAAGGTGATGGCCAATCCCGCCGCGGCCAACAGCAATACTGAACCGAGCGAAACACCATAATATACGCTCTGTGCGATGCTCCATATCTGTAGATCGCGATCGATCGATGCGATCGCGGCGGCGGCGGCGGCCGTGACCGGCGGCGGTTGACCGGAAAGCGCGTCGAGCATGCTGCGACTGTCGATGTCGCCGCGTGAGCGCAGTACCGCTACGGCGGCCAATCGATCAGGTTCCTTGCTGTCTGGGTCAGACAATATAGCCGCGGCACGCGCCTGCTGGAGACGGAGTTTGACGTTGGCATCGGTCTCGTGCGCGAGCGCGCGTTCCAGTGCTGGCAATGCCGCAGGATCATGCGAATGAAACACCGCCTCGGCCGCATCCAGACGCGTCGACGCGTCCGGCGCGAACAGCCGCAGGCTGCCGAGGGCCGCCTCTACGGCGCCGCGAACCGGATTATTCATCCGCACCTGCTTCAGCCCGCTTGCCATCACGTCGGTTGCCGGCTTGCCGGTTGCCTCGTCGACGAATGAACCATCGGCGGTTTTGACGAACAGCGTGTGGTCGACGGTGCGGGCATAAAGCATGCCGCCCTGCATTGCCGACAGGATCGCGGCAGCGCGCGGATCACCGGAGAAGGCGAGCAGTTCGACACCATGGCGGATGGTGTCGAAACTCGGCGATGCCAGCGCGGCGAGGCCCTCATCGGCCGACTGGGCGTGTGCACCCGCCGGTGCAAGCGACAGCAGAACAATCAGCAGCAGCCAAGCCAGACGTTGCATCCGTGCGCTTTCAGGAAGCCGTTGGGGGTGGCCCGGGGAGGAGACGGGCCACCCCCATGGAGGCGGTCAGCTCAGGCCATCACGCCTTTTTGCCGCCGCCCGATCCACACTTCCCGGTCTTTACGTTGAACGCGCCGCATGACAGCGGTGCGCGCCAGTCGCCAATCAGATCCTTGGTGTCGGCGACATACGGCGACCATTCCTGAGCAACGACGAGACCAGGGGTCTGCGAAACGATGTTGAACTGGCCGTCGTCTTGGATTTCGCCGATCAGAACCGGCTTGGTGATGTGGTGATTCGGCATCAGCGCCGAAAAGCCACCCGACAGGTTGGGAACCGACACGCCGATCAGCGCATCGATCACCGCGTCCGGTGCCGTGGTGCCTGCCTTCTCCACGCCCTTCACCCACATGTTGAAGCCGATGTAATGGGCTTCCATCGGGTCATTGGTGGTGCGCTTGTCGTTCTTCGTGAACTTGTGCCAAGTGTCGATGAACGCCTTGTTGTCGGGATCGTCGAGGCTCTCGAAATAATTCCACGCGGCGAGATGGCCCACCAACGGTTTGGTATCGAGCCCGGCCAGTTCCTCTTCGCCCACGCTGAACGCCACGACGGGGATGTCGGTCGCCTTGATGCCCTGGTTGCCGAGTTCCTTGTAGAACGGCACGTTGGCATCGCCGTTGATGGTGGAAACCACGGCGGTCTTCTTGCCGGCGGACCCGAACTTCTTGATCGACGCCACGATGTTCTGCCAGTCCGAATGGCCGAACGGCGTGTAGTTGATCATGATGTCGGGCGGCTGCACGCCCTTCACCTTCAGATACGCTTCCAGGATTTGATTGGTGGTGCGTGGATACACGTAGTCGGTGCCGGCCAGCACCCAGCGCTGCACCTTTTCCTCAGACATAAGGTAATCGACTGCGGGGATCGCCTGCTGGTTCGGCGCAGCCCCGGTGTAGAACACGTTGCGGCTGCATTCCTGGCCTTCGTACTGCACGGGGTAGAACAGGATGCCGTTCAGTTCCTCGAACACCGGAAGTACCGACTTGCGCGACACGGAGGTCCAGCAGCCGAACACCGCGGCGACCTTGTCGACCGACAGGAGGCCCCTCGCCTTCTCGGCGAACAGTGGCCAGTTGGAGGCCGGATCGACCACCACCGCTTCCAGCTTGCGTCCGAGCACGCCGCCCTTGGCATTCTGTTGGTCGATCAGCATTAGCATGACGTCCTTCAGCGTCGTCTCGCTGATCGCCATGGTGCCCGATAATGAGTGCAGAATGCCGACCTTGATCGGAGCGCCCGCGGATGGTGCGGGTGTGGCTGCCGGTTGCGCTTCGGCTGCAGTGACCATGGTTTTGGCGGCGCCGACCGCAGCCAACGATATGGCCGCCGCGCCCAGACCGCCGAAGCCGCGGCGCGTGAGCATGGTAGTGGATGATGCCATGAGACTGTTCCCTGTCCGTTCTGTTTATGGCGAGGCCGTCGCCCCGCGTCACCAAACAGGGAAGTGCAACCCCCATGCCACGAATTTGTGAGCAGGGAACTGGCGAAAGCTGCGAGTGGTTTCCGTGGTTGCGGATTATCCGGGCACTGGGCTGCCGCATGACCAAATTTTAGTCACTTGTAAGTCGAGCCGGACGGCCGCTTCGACGCTTGCTGAAATCGTCGGTCTGGGGTCCGAT
>DATKFJ010000455.1:0-5685 GCA_035511435.1 Acetobacteraceae bacterium
GATATGCCTTGCCAACGCCCGCAAAATTTCCTCCGTTCCTCCATTGACGTGGCTTTTGCCCTTCACCCCCGCCGATACCGCCGCACGCCGAACATGAAGGCTGCAACGGCCAGTCCCGCATAGGCAACGGCCGCGCCAGCCAATATCATCGCGCCTGCCACGCCCGGCTCGCGCAGGAACGCCACCGGCACCAGCACCACGAACCCGGCAGGTACAAGTGTATATACGATGATCTGCATGGCCCCGGAATAGATCGACCCGGGATAGCTCGACAGCAGGATAACCAGATCCACCACATCCCGCGCGAAGCTGCGCGCACCGCGCAGCCAGAAGGCCAGGCTCGCCACCAGCACGCCGGTTGCCAAAAACACCGCTAGGCTGCCAAACAATGCGAACATCAGCGCGGGCAGGTCACGCCACTGCAGCGCCGCGAAGTGCGCCAGCAGGACCGCACCCACGATCACGTCGCCCCATGCACTGGCGATGCTCTCTTGTGCCAGCAATCGCGGCAGCACAGCACGCGGCTGCGTCAGCAGCGCATCCACCTCGTCCCGCAGGATCGCTGCCGCCATGTCGCGATAGCCACCGGCGAACACGCCCGCCGTGCCGACGGTGAACGCCAGAATGCCGATCATCAGCGCGACATCGGCCAGCCGCCAGCCGCCCACGCTGCGAAATCCGGCAAAGAACAGAAACCACATCAGCAGGACAAAGCCATTGTTGAGACCCATGCCGCCAAGCTGCAGCCAGAAGTTCGCCCGGTCGGAGAACGACAGGCGGATCGCCGCGCCAACCTGCAACAGATATAATGCGCCAACCTGCAACGGATATAATGCGAGTGAGCGCATCTCACACGCCGTTCCGCAACACGCGCTTCAGGCCGACGCGCCAGATGAATGCCAGCAGCATCGCAAGGATCGCGATCCACAGCACTTGCATCAGCAGAGCATGGGAAACTGTTGCTGCGGTGGGTGCAATAACGATGACCGCCGGCCAATACAGTTGCGCGGCAAACGGACTGTTTTCGGCGATGTTCAGTAACCAATCGGGATACAAGGTCAACGGCGCGAGCAGACCGCCCAGCAGGAACGACAGCTTCTGCACGCACAGATAGATCGGCGTTGTCCGGCGCACCCAGAACGCGCACATCCCGACCAATGCGTAAGTCAGCACGCCAACCATCCCGCCCAGCACGCCGAGTATGCAGAGACAGCACCAGATCGCGGGCGACGGCCAGGCATGTCTGGACACTACAAGTCCGACCATTCCGGCCACCCCAAGTGCCCCCAGTCGCACAAGCAGACCGCCGCAGGTTTCAGACACCCGCAGCCATGGATAGGACACCGGCCGCAGCAGATGTGCCTCGATTGCACCCGATCGGATATCGTCTTCCAGGCGCAGATGAATCGAAGGCACCGACAGCACGATCCACTCCGTCACGCCGATGTAGACCGCAAGCCCACCCACCGGCAGCAGTGACGCGAGCGTGCCGGGCAGGCGTTCCGCCGCAACCAGGTCCCAGAACGCCGACAGCAGCGTGATGAGCAGCAGGTAGTACACGCCGCGCCCCAGCAGCACCGTGCGCCCCGCCCAGGTGGCGGCGGCGCCGATGCACAGCATCGCGAGCGTGCGCTCAATCCGCCAGCCGATCGGCGGATGCATAGATTTCATGGATCACCTCCTCCATCGGAGGATCCTCGATCGTGATGTCCTCGATGCCGCCAACAGCGAGTGCCGCTTCGATCAACCGTTCCACGTGCAGCTTGCCGGTATCGACATCGAACAGCGTTTCATGCGGTTCGGCTGATCGCATTGTCACGCCCGGCAAGTCCAGCGCGATCGCCATCGCCACCGAGCGGATCGTCACCAGCTTGCGGCCAAGAAAGCGTCGACGCAGCTCGCTTGTCGGCTGATCGACGACGATGCGTCCGGCGTTGATGACGATGACCCGGTCGGACACAAGTTCGATATCGCGCGTGTCGTGCGAGGTCAGCAGCACCGTCTGCCCCTCATCGTGCGCCTGCTGTTTGATCAGGTCGCGCATCGCCGCCTTGGCCGTGATGTCGAGGCCGATCGTCGGTTCATCCAGGAATAAAACCGACGGTGCGTGCAACAGGCTCGCCACCAATTCACAGCGCATGCGCTGGCCGAGCGACAGGCGGTTCACCGGTTGTGCCAGCAGGTGCGCCAGGGCGAAACGCTCTACCAGACGGCCAAGCCGCGCGGTGAATGCCGGTTTCTCCTGTGCGTAGATGTGGCGTAGCAAGTCGAATGACTCGCGCACCGGCAGTTCGCCCCACAGTTGAGAGCGCTGCCCGAACACTACGCCGATGCGATGCGCCAGCGCCGTCCTGTCACGCCATGGGATCAGGCCGAGTACCGCAGCCGATCCGTCCGACGGCTCCAGGATGCCGGTAAGGATTTTGAGCGTGGTGGACTTGCCGGCGCCATTCGGTCCGATGATGGCGATGCGTTCGCCAGCCGAGACATCAAAGCTCAGATCGTCCAGCGCGTCGATCGTTTGGTAGTCGGGAAAGACCGCAGCCAGCAGTCCGCTGGATCTAGCGTAGCGATAGTGCTTGCGGAGATTGCGGACTGTGATGATCGGTGACATGGCACGGAGCTTTTTCGGAGTTGCGACGAACGGACAGTGTATTCGCTTGCGATGCAAGCGAATTGCCGGCTGCGTTCGTCATCCGAAATCGCTGGTCCATCATTGCGCTATAGCGAACAGACGCCGGGGCACACAAGAGAAAAATCGTCTGCCCACAGTTCATCACAGTCCGCGTCGACTGCGAAAAGCGCAGCGACGAAGCAATCTCGTGCCCGTTCGAGCCGGCGCTTACTGGACCGGGATCGCCGGGTCGCTGCGCTACCCGCAATGCCAGAGGGCGGACGCGCGCTATTCCTTCGGCCGCCGATCAACCACCCGCCGCGCCTTGCCCACCGACCGCTCGATCCCACCTGGCGGCTCCACGACAACGCGCGTGGTCAGCCCGATGGTGTCCTTGATGCGCGCCACCACCACCTTCGCCTCCGCTTCCAGCAGCACCGGATCGAAATACTCGGGCCGAGCCTCCACGTGCACCGCGACATCGTCCATCCGGCCCTCGCGAGTCAGCACGATCTGATAATGCCCGGTCAGCGCCTCGCTTTTCAGCAGCTGCTCTTCCACCTGCGTGGGAAACATGTTCACACCGCGCACGATCACCATGTCGTCCGACCGGCCGGTGACCTTTTCCATCCGCCGCATTGTCCGCGCGGTTCCCGGCAGCAGGCGAGTCAGATCGCGCGTGCGATAGCGCACCACCGGCATGCCTTCCTTGGTCAGCGTGGTGAACACCAGTTCGCCGCGCTCGCCTTCCGGCATGACGGCGCCGGTCTCCGGGTCGATCACCTCCGGGTAGAAGTGATCCTCCCAGATATGCAGCCCATCCTTCGTCTCGATACATTCGTTCGCCACACCAGGTCCCATCACCTCCGACAAACCGTAGATATCGACGGCATCCATCTTGAACCCGTCCTCGATCTCGCGGCGCATCGCGTTGGTCCACGGTTCGGCGCCAAAAATCCCGATGTTCAGCGAACACGCGCGCGGATCCAGCCCCTGCCGCCGGAATTCGTCCAGAATCGCCAGCATGTAACTCGGCGTCACCATGATCACGTCGGGTCGGAAATCGGTTATCAACTGCACTTGGCGTTCCGTCATGCCACCCGACACCGGCACCACCGTGCAGCCCAACCGTTCCGCGCCGTAGTGCGCGCCCAGACCACCGGTGAACAATCCATAGCCATACGCCACATGCACGATCATCCCCGGCCGGCCACCCGCCGCGTAGATGGAACGCGCGACGACGTGTGCCCAAACCTCGATGTCCTTCGCCGTATACCCGACCACTGTCGGCTTGCCCGTAGTACCGGACGATGCGTGCACGCGCACCAGCTTCTCGCGCGGCACGGCGAACATGCCGAACGGATAGTTCGCGCGCAGGTCCTGCTTGCTGGTGAACGGAAACCTCGCCAGATCGTCGAGTGTCCGGAAATCGTCCGGATGCACACCGGCGCGATCGAACGCGGCACGGTAATGCGCTACGTTCGTATAGGCATGGTGCAACGTCCGCGCCAGCCGCTCGCATTGCAATGCGGCGATCTCGTCGCGCGACGCGGTTTCGATCGGATCCCAGCCGGCCATCTATCCCTCCGACGTTCCGCGAATCGTGCGCGTATGCCCCCGGAACTCGGCCACCAGCTTGCCGTCCGCAGTGCAGACGCGCACATCGTACATCCCCGAACGGCCAGCTTGCATCCGTTCCACCGCGTCAGCGACCAGCATCTCGCCCACGCGCCCCGGACGCACGAAGGTGATCGCGGCATGCTGCGCCACGGCGGCCTCACCACGCGGATTGGCCGCAAAGGCCATCGCCGAATCCGCCAGCGCGAATATGAAGCCGCCATGGCAAATGCCGTGACCATTGGCCATCGTCTCGGTGATCGCCATGGACAGGCGCGCCCGGCCTGGTGCCACGTCATCCAGTCGCATGCCCAACCCGGAACTCGCGCGATCCTCCGCCCACATCGCCTCGGCGCGCGCCCGCACCTGATCGTTCATGCGCGTCCCCGAAACGCCGGCGCACGCTTCTCCAGGAAAGCCTGCACGCCCTCTGCGTAATCCGCACTACGCCCCGCCGCACCTTGCAGGTCGCGTTCCAGGTCCAGTTGCAAATCCAGAGTGTTGGTCGCAGACGCGGCGAACATGAGCTTCATCGCCGCCAGCGCTTCGGTCGGCTGCTTCGCCAGATGCGCCGTCAGCGCCTCGGCTTCCGCCTGCAACGCAGCGTCATCCACAACCCGCCAGATCATTCCCCAAGCCTCGGCCTTTGCCGCGTCCACCGGCTCACCAAGCATCGCCAGCGCACGCGCCCGAGCGTCGCCAATCAATCGCGGCAGAAAAAAGCTCGCGCCCGAGTCCGGCACCAGCCCGATCTTCACGAATGCCTCGATGAATTTTGCGCCGCGTGCCGCCAGGACAATGTCGCACGCCAGCGCGTAACTCGCCCCCGCGCCCGCCGCCACGCCATTCACCGCGCACACCACCGGCAACGGGATAGCACGCAGCCGGCGCACAAGCCGGTGATGCAGTTCGATCACCTTGACCAGATCAGGCGGCCCGTCCGCTGTCGGCAACACTTCCGCCCCCAGCTCCTGCCCGGCACAGAACGCGCGCCCCGCACCGGTCAGCAAAACCGCGCGGCAGGCGTGATCCGCCTCTGCCTCATCCAACGCCGCCAGCAGCGCGGTCAGCAGCACAGCATTCGCGGCGTTCAACTTTTCTGGCCGGTTCAATACCAGCTTCCGCCAGCCATCGCGCCGCTCAACGCGAACCTCGTCGCTCATCGATCCCTCCGCCAATCCGACCACGCCACGCGACCAAGCTCCGGACGAGGCGTGTCCGGCAGCATGGCAATGTACTCCAGGGAATTACCGTCCGGGTCATCGAAATACACGCTCGCCGCCGGCATCCAGGCCAACACGACAGGTTCATCGACCGGCTCGCCATCAGGCGACCGAGGCATAAAGCCCGCACCGCGCAGTCGAGCAACCGAAGCGATGACGTCCGCCAGATCGACGGTAAAGGCGGTGTGCAATCGCATCCGCAGTGGCGACGTGCCGATCGACCATAGACCA
>DATKFJ010000456.1:0-43737 GCA_035511435.1 Acetobacteraceae bacterium
CACGAAACTGGACGCCTCGGCGAACGGTGCGCTTTTCGGCACGGTGCAGCCGGCATAGGCGCCGTCCGCGTCGTGATACATCGCCCGGTGCGCCTCCAGCGACGTCCACTCCAGCCCGACCTGATGATAGTGGAACTGCAGCGCGCGCCGCCGCTGGTCGGTGCGGTTGGCAGCGGTGTAGTGGTGGATCAGGCTGTGGAAGACCAGCACGTCGCCCGGATCCATCGGCAGCGCCACACGGTCGGCCAATCGCACCAGATCGGGCCGGATGGTGCACAGGTTGATATCCTCCGCCGGCACGTGCGGCGCCGGCCCGCGCAGGTGCGAGCCGGGGATCACCTCCATGCAGCCATTCTCCCGCGTCGCCGGATCGAGCGCGATCCAGACGCCGAACATCAGGCCGGGATCGCTGCCGCGGAAATACGCTGCATCCTGATGCCATGGCTTGTCGCCGCTGACCTTCGGCGGCTTCACCAGCGCCATCTCCTGCAACAGCACGCGCCCCTGCCCCATCAGCGCGTCCAGCGCGGCGTGCAGCCGGGCCGACATCGCCGCGCGCAGCAGCGCCGGCGAGCTGTCGGTGAAGTCGCCGAACTTGCGAATCAGGTCGGCGCGCTGCGTGACGCTGACGGCACCGGCGTCGGCGGTCGGTTCCAGCGCGATGAACGCGCCGGTGCCGTCGCGGCGTCCCGGCTCCAGCGCCGGATCGGCCGCGAGCGCGGTCAGCGCGACCAGGCACTGTTCGACGTGATCGCGCGGCAGGACCCGCCGCAACACCACATAGCC
The DNA here is from genome assembly GCA_035511435.1 of Acetobacteraceae bacterium. Classification (GTDB taxonomy): domain Bacteria; phylum Pseudomonadota; class Alphaproteobacteria; order Acetobacterales; family Acetobacteraceae; genus JAMXLO01. Next base: position 787 of record DATKFJ010000456.1, read on the forward strand.
GTCGCGGCGGTAGTGGGCGATCGCATCGATATCCAGCGACGTTTCAGTCACGGGGATGTCCATTCCGGGTCTCCTGACGAGCGGCCCAGCTTGCCATGGTGGTCGGCACGGCGCCACGTTGACCCGACCATGCCGGCCGACTAGATAGCCGGCTGGCACTGATCGGGCGTAGCTCAGCGGTAGAGCAATCGGCTGTTAACCGATTGGTCGTAGGTTCGAATCCTACCGCCCGAGCCAGCTAAATCAAACACTTATGGCTGAATTCGAGGCACGGTCAGACTTTATCCGACATAGGGGCAACGATCGGGGCCACAAGTCGCATGACTGGGCCGCCGCCCTGGACGATCCCCGCACGCCCGGCGGCTTGTGTGTAGCTGCGGGAGGGCAGCCGGTTATTCGTGAATGAAGTGATTTGCCCTTGGGTAAATTCCGTGGTCCGATGAGTTGCTGCGAATCGGCAGCATTCGAAGGCATTCCTCCCGCCTAAGGCGCGCCTTAACCGGCGCGCCTCTCTTTGGTCGGCCACGCCGCCGGCGCATCGTCGCGGAACAGTAGCCGCCCCTTGCTGAGACGCGTCGCCGGTGGACCCTTGCCCGCGTCGACCAGCGCACGCAATCGCTGCTACGCCACGCCGAGCGCACGGGCGACCTCGGCGACAGTGAAGTACCGGCGCACTGCGATGGCTGGGAACGTCAGAAGCACGGGGCCAGGAATAATTTCAGGAACAAAATTCCCGCCTCCCGCTTCAAGGGAGGGCCTCGACCGCAGCCAGCACAGCCGGCCACTCGTGCTTTATCGACACGTCATCTGGGTCAGGTACCTGAAGGTGCGTCACCACGTCTGGCTGATGCCACTCGGGCCACTGCGGCACGCGGGTAACAACGTCAGGCCCATTCTTGTTCCATGTCTGCGTCCAAACGACTTCCTGGTCATTGCATCCGTGCTTGTCGATGTGGTCGATCAGCACTTTCGTCCCGACCATCGGGGGCTCGAAGTAACGCCCAGCCAGAGGCGCGTGACCCATGGACTGGAAAGCAGCGTGTGCCAGAATGCCTTGCCCCGCACCTTTCGAGTGACAGCCCATAAGCCAGGACGGCCATCCCAGCGCAGCGAGATCGGCAGCCATTGCCGCGAGTGCACCCTGCATGTCGTCCCAGAGCCCCAGGTGAATCGGGCCGAACTCCGGGTGGTTATGGACCGGCACGTCGAGGGCCTCGAAATCGACGATCCATTCCTGCCAGGTGCGCGTTGCGCCGAAGCCGTAGGTCACCAGATCCTGCACGATGCCCTTGTAGACTTGGCAGGTACCGGACGGCGACTGATACCACGGCGTCGCCGTGTACGTCGTCACCATGAAGCGGCAGAGCGGTTTGATCCAGGGGTCTGTCATGTCGCCCACACCTCACGATCGAACATAGAGGTCCCACAAATTCGCGTGCAATACCTGCTCGAATTCACGACCTAACGGCTCTTGGTCTGCAAGAAATTCCGAGTACACAGGGACCGCGATTTCCAGCACGTGCTGCTTGGAGACAGGATCGTTCATGGCGTTGGCGATGGCCCTCGCCTGCTTGGCTAATTCCAACCATTCCGATGCATCGGCCGTTGGCGCGCCCTCCGACCCTTACCATGGACCGGCCGCCGCAAGATGGCAAAGCTTCGTGGTGACGGAACTCGCGGATCGCCGCCAGCGCCGAACCACCTGTCACCCGCCAAAACGTTCGCGGGCCAAGCGTCGAAGTCGCGCCAAGTATTCAGCATCGTTTTCCGGCCGTACGCCGCGCCCAGCGTTAGAAACCCACCCTCGGTACGCACGCGGCATCGCACGGCGCAATCGCCGCAAATCGCGCGCATCCCGGATGTGCACGAACGGCCAAAGGAACGGCCCCGCAAGCGTGGGAATAATGCGGCGGAACGACATCGCACCCCGACTAAATCGACACGCGGCCTGCCCTAGGGTTAGGGCCGGCTTTCTCCTCTATCGCCTCGGATGGGGTAGTCTCGCGGCTGTAATGAGCAAGCGTTTCGTAGTGCTGGGCCGTCTCCAGCATTCCTACCCGCTGATCCAGGTCGGCGACATGCTCGGCACGCTGCCTCATCCGCGCAGCGCGTCGTGACCAATAGCTGGCGTTCGATATGCCCATCACGTGGAGATATTCGATGTCGGCATCGGCTGACCGCTTAAAGGGGCGCGCGCAATTTGGGGTGCGCGCTCTAAGGCCACGTCTGTGTAGTCCGAACATTCAACTCGTTAAACTATCGTCAATCAAGTGTTAATATATGGGGCAACGAAGAAGGCCGCCCCAGCGGAGGACCGGGGCGGCCAGGCACACAGATTACGCCTTATCGGCGGCGTGGGGATCATAAAGCACGTCGACGGCTACAGCGTCGTTTCGGAGTGGCCCCGTCCCAATCGGGATGCCGGCGGATGTGTTAATCCAATAGCTCGCGCCAGTCCGGCGGATCGGCGGTCAAACGCTTGACTGTGTCACGGGCACCGGCATCCAGCCCTGCAATCGCCGGTAGCCTCCAAGCGGACCACACGTCGGAGTGATCCGCCGACCGTCGATGTGGCCTGATCCCGGCAGGCGCCCTATCGTAAGGCCACTATCGGCGACCGGAAACGCCCTGCGCTTGCCAGCGGGTGCGTGCCCCTGGCCGCGCTTCGACGACATCGCGGAAAGGACGGATCATGCCAAAGGCTTATTGGATCGCCTGCTATCGCTCTATCTCCAGGCCGGCGGCGCTTGCCGACTACGCCAAGCTCGCAGGCCCCGCCATCGCCGGCGCCGGCGGCCGGTTCCTGGCGCGCGGCGGCGTGGCCAAGACGTATGAGGCGGGGCTCGATCAACGCACTGTCCTGATCGAATTCGACAGCGTCGCGCAGGCGATCGCCGCCCATGACAGCCCCGGCTACCAGGCCGCGCTCGCGGCACTCGGCGATGCAGCGGAGCGCGATATCCGCATCGTCGAAGGCGTTGGCTGAAAGCAGCGCCCGCACGGTATCACGACGACTCTGGCCACGTGGCGCCGTCGCTGTCGTCGCGGTGGCCCTGCTGTGGCTGTCGGGTGTCCACGCCGAAGCTGCGCGCGCCGATCCGACGCCGGCAACCGACCAACTCGCCGCGTCGGACTGGGATGTGCAGCAAAGCGACCTCTGCTCCGCTGCATTGCGGCAGGCCGAGCAGCGCTACCACCTGCCGGCCAATTTGCTGGAATCGATTGCAAAGGCGGAGAGCGGGCGACCGATCACCGCGTTCAGCGACGTACGGGCATGGCCATGGACAATCGACGCCGACGGCACCGGGCTGTTTCTCGACAGCAAGGCTGCCGCGGTCGCCTGGATGCGCCAGCAGGCGCATCGCCACAGCTTCGTCGATGTCGGCTGCATGCAGGTTGATCTGCATTACCATCCCAGCGCGTTCACCTCGCTCGACGATGCCTTCGATCCGGTCGCCAACGCGGACTATGCAGCGCGGCTTCTGCTTGACCTGTACCACGGCGAGGCGGCCGGCAACTGGGACATCGCTGTAGGGCTGTACCACTCACAAACGCCGATACTGGCCGCGGAGTACCGTGACCGTGTCGCATTGGTCGGCGCCGGCGTGCTGCACGGCGTTCTCCGTGGCGTGCCGCTCTATGTGCGCGCCATTCGTCAAGGCACGCTGCGGCTGGCACTGGGTGGCGGCAAGGTGGCGCTGATCAACGTACATCGCCAACCTGCCGCTCGGTCACGCCATCCATTCACCGCCTGTCAGATCGTCCACATTCTCGGCCCCTATCTCAACACCCGGCGGCAAAGCGGTGAGTGCGTCCAGGCATCGCGGTAGCACGCACCGCCTGATCCGGGATTCAGCATTGCCCGAATTTCAGCATTGCCCGGATTTCAGCATTGCGTCGTCATCCCCGGCGCGAAGCATACCGGGTCCTGATCCGCGCGACTCCCTGACTCGATCGGCATAATCCGTGTCGGGCTTGATTGCTGGATTGCCCCAGCTCCTTGAGGCAACCCAGGAGGAACCTTGCGAACCCATCCCACTCTGTCATGCTGCCTGCGACCGTCCTCGTGGAGGAAGCCGCCATGCCCGAGACCAATTGGAAACTCACCGGCGAATACATGGAAAGTTGCAATTGCGACTATCTCTGCCCCTGCATCTTCACCAATCCGCAGGCGGAGGCAACGCATGAGCATTGCATCGCCGCCATGGCGTTCCGCATTGACGCCGGCCATCACGGCGAGACTGGCCTGGAGGGTCTGAAATTCGCCCTGGTGATCCGTTCCGGCCGCATCATGGCGGACGGCAACTGGCTGTTCGCCACGGTGGTGGACGAAACAGCGAACGATGCGCAGCGCCGCGCGCTCGCCGCCATCACCAGTGGCGAGGCGGGCGGCCCGCCCTCATTCATCCGCAGCAATTTAGTCAGCGATTTTCGCGGTGTCGCCTACAAGCCGATCACGTTCACGATGGAAGGGCTACGACGCGCGGTGACCATCCCCGATATCCTGGCATTCGAGATCGAGGGCGTTGCATCGCGCAACCGCAGCGGGGAGCCATTCTACATCGACAACACAGCGCATCCGGCGAACCGCCGCCTGGCCCTGGCTCGTGCCAAGGAGGCCCATTTCCACGGATTCGGCCTCGACCTCGATCTCGCGGGGAAGGGGAACAACGGTCACTTCGCGCCGTTCGCCTGGGCGGCGTAACCACCAACAGAAGGAGCACCGCCGATGCCGGAGCATGTTTACAAGGTCGTCGAACTGGTCGGCTCATCCGAGGAGAGCGTCAGCAAGGCCATCGACAAGGCGATCGCGAAGGCTGCCCTCACGATCCGCCATCTCGGCTGGTTCGAGGTGACAAACGTCCGTGGCCACATCGAGAACGGCAAGGTGTCGCACTATCAGGTGACCATCAAGGCCGGGTTCCGTCTGGAGGAATAGGCGGGGTCAAACCGGGACTACGGGTTTTGCTGCGCTCCAGCCATCCTGCGGATAGCAACGTGACGCGCCATACTACGTGACGTCCCATCCTGGGTGACGCTCATCCTGGGTGACGGCGGGATGATGTCGTGACGTGACGTGAGATGGGCAGAGCGCGGCGAAACCGATCAATCGTCCGGCTGCTACCGCGCCCCGGTCGGCACTTCATTGAACGGCCGGTTCTTGTCGACGCGGATATCCGCCGGCAAGCCGAGTACTCTCTCGGCAATGATGTTGCGCAGGATCTCATCGGACCCGCCGGCAATGCGCGCGCTGGGCGACGACAACAGCGCCTGCTGGAACATCGCGTACGCCTCCGCCATGTCATCGTCCATCACCAGCCCCGCCATGCCCATCAGGTCCAGCCCGTACGACGCGATGTCCTGCAGCTTGCCGGCATTCACCAGCTTGTGAATCGAATTCTCCGGCCCGGGTGTCTGGCCGCGCGACAGTGCCGTCATGGTGCGGAAGCGGGTGAACTTCAGGCCGTGCGTCCGCGCGTACCATTCGGCGATGCGCTCGCGCACTGCGCCATTGCGGATTGCCGGTGCACCGTCGACCAGCAGCGAACGGCTGAGTTCGACCAGATCCTCGACATCCGGCCGATGCACCTCACCTACCGCCAGACGCTCGTTCATCAGCGTGGTGAGCGAGACCGTCCACCCCTGCCCCACCGCGCCCAGCCGCTGCGCATCCGGCAGCCGCACGTCGGTGAAGAATACCTCGTTGAAATGCGATGATCCGGACATCTGGTGGATCGGGCGAATCTCGATCCCCGGCGATTTCATGTCGAGGAAGAAGAACGTCAGGCCTTCGTGCTTCGGTAGGTTCGGATCGGTACGCACGACGATGATGCCGAGGTCGGACAAATGCGCGCCCGATGTCCAGATCTTCTGGCCGTTGATCACCCAGTCGTCGCCGTCGCGTTCCGCCCGCGTGCGCAACGCCGCCAGGTCCGATCCGCCGGCGGGCTCGGAGAACAACTGGCACCACACTTCCTCGCCGCGCAGCGCCGGACGCACGTAGCGATCGAGTTGCTCCGGCCGGGCGTACGCCATCATCGTCGGGATGCACATGCCGATACCGATCTCGAACAGGCCGCGCGGCACTGCGTAATTGTCTTCCTCCTGCTGATAGATCACCTGGAGGATCGGCGACGCCTCGCGCCCACCGAACTGCTTCGGCCAGGTGATGGCGGCGAACCCTGCATCGGCCTTCTTCGCCTGCCACGCCTTGCATTGCTGCACCGCATCGGCGCCCATGTCGCCCAGCCGCAGCACCGGCCGCGCCCGACTCTTGGGTGCCGCATTGGCCACCAGGAACGCGCGCGCCTCGGCACGGAATGCGGCTTCGTCGGGCGTGTCGTTGAAGTCCATGTCGATTCCCCCTACGCCGCGTTGCGCGTTTCGATCAGTTCGACAAGCCGGTTCTTCCAGTACGGCGCCGCACCAATTGCCAGCGCGAGCTGCTTCGACCGCCGGTAGTACAGATGGCAATCGACATCCCAGGTGAAGCCGATGCCGCCGTGCGTCTGGATGTTTTCCTTCGATGCCAGATGGAACGCCTCGGTCGCCGATACACGCGCGGTGGCAGCGGCCAGCGGCAGTTCAGCCGCATCGGCGGACAGCGCCCACGCGCCGTAATATGCATTCGAACGAGCCAGCTCGATCGCAACATAGACGTCGGCCAGCTTGTGCTTGATGGCCTGGAACGAACCGATCGGGCGGCCGAATGCGTACCGCTCCATCGCGTAGCCGAGCGCCATCTCCAGGCAGGCATCCGCGCCGCCAACCTGTTCGAATGCCAGCAGGATCGCCGCGCGCTCCAGCAGCCGCTGCACCACCGGCCAACCCGTCGTCGCACCAAGCTTCTCGACGTCTGTTCCGGTGAATTCGATTCGCGCGTGATTGCGGCTGGGATCGATCGTTGTCAGGTTGCGCCGGCTTACGGTCCCCGCGGTGAGATCGGTCACGAACAACGCAACGTCGGACGCCTCATCGCGCGCCGCCACGATGGCGAAATCGGCAACGCCGCCATCCATCACCGGCCATTTGCTGCCGCTCAGCCTGCCGCCAACCACACGCAGCCGAACATTGGCAGGATCCGGGTTTCCGCTGCCTTCCGCCAACGCGAAGCAGCCGATGGCCGAGCCGTCCGCCAAGTTCGGCAGCAGACGTCGCTTCTGCGCATCGCTGCCCGCCAGCAGGATCGCCTCGGTCGCGAGATAGGCAGACGACGCGAACGGCACTGGCGCGACCGCGCGGCCGAGTTCCTCTGCCAGCACGCACAGCCCTTCGTAGCCGAGTCCCTCGCCGCCGTACTGTTCCGGAATGGCAGCGCCCAACCAACCCATCTCCGCCATGCCGCGCCAAAGCGCTGTCGCATATCGTTCGCCTCCATCCAACACCTGGCGGACCACAGCGCGCGGCGATTGTTCCACCAGATACCGCCGTGCCTGGTCGCGCAACTGCTTCAACTCATCGGAGAAATCGAAGTTCATCGGAGCACGCTGTCCTTCACCGGTTATGTCGCATCGGCGTTGGTTGGGCTGTGGTCGGGTGGCAAGGCAAGCAAGTCGGACACAGAGTTACACCAAGTGCACATCGAGTTTCACAAAGAAGGCAAATGACCACTTCGCACACGGGCGTCTTTACCCGGTTGCTGATATCCGGTGCGAACGCAAATTTCGGCAGCACCGAATATGGCTCACGTCTAATCGGGGCTCACGTCCAATCGGTCAGCCGTGCGAGCGCGCCATTTACGCATTATTGGGCTGTGCCAATGCTTCGCGCTGTGTCGCGCTAGCTTGGCTCAGCCACCGCAGACGGGGGTCGAACGGGTGACCAAAAGCCCCCCGCGCCACCGCCGCCCCCCCATGACTCCGACGCGAGTCCCCCTCAAACATTGACACCCAGCCCGCCAAGCAGGACGATAACCACCAAAGCCCCCCGTCCGTGACCGCTTCCGGCGTTCGCGGTACCTCGAGGTCGCCCATTGTCTAGAGTGAAAACGCTGAACCAGACATAACCGCAGGACGGGAGTCCATCATGAAGCTGCAACGTGTCCAATATGCCTCCGACATAGAACCGCTAGTCCAGTTCATCGAAGATACGCCCCCGAGCGAAATCGTGGACCGCGCCCTGGAGAAGCTGCGCGCCGGCGTCCCGATCAAGACCATGCTGACCGCCTCGGCTCTCGCGGTCACACGCTCCGCCGATCTGCCTCCCGGACATCACGGCGGCCCGCTGCATCCCCTGGCCGGCATGTACGCGGTGTTCAAGCTGGTCGAGCGGCTGGAAGGTGAAGACCGCTTCGTCCCTGTCTTGCAGCACGTCGCCCTGGCCAACAAGCACATCAACGACCCGGCGACCGGCCCGTACCAGTTGCTGGAGTTCGCGCCCCTCGATGCCGAGGGCGGCGCGATGACGGCGGAAGAAGACCTCGCCCAGGACGGCTCCGGCGACGTGTCTCACGCGCGTGGCGTCGAAGCGACCAAGGAGGCCTTCCTGAAGTCCGTCGGCCGCGGCGAGAGCCACAAGGCGGATCATTACTTCCAGTGGCTGTGGAAGAATGTGCCGGAGACCGAGGCGTTCGATCTGCTGATGAGCGTGGCGATCCCCAAGAATACCCTGGACGATCACTACTTCCTGTTCCCCGGCTACCTCTGGCGCGGCCTGGACATCATCGGGCATGAATATCTTCCGGTCCTGATGCGCCCGGCCGTGCGCTATGCGGCGCGCTTCCCGTCCCAGCGGATGGTGCCGGAAGTCGACGCGATCATCGAGAAGTACGACCTGCTGGGGCGCGTCATGCGCCAGCGCACCGGCGACGATGAAACCACCAAGATCGGCGAGATCGGCGAAGCGATCGGGCAGTGCGACGCCTATACCGCGATCCCCGAACTGCTGGCCAAGGCGCTGTCCGAGGGGCTGTCCCTGGAAGGCGCCGGCGAGGCCCTGTCGATCGGTGCCGCCAGTCTGTTCCTGCGCTCGCTGACCGGCAACCCGATGGACGTGCATCTGCACACCAGCGCCAACCTGCGGCGCTACCTGCTGCGGATGGACGGCCTGAGCCCGAAGAACAAGCTCCTGGCGCTGTTGCTCTGGCATACCGGGCCGGAAGTGAAATCGACCCAGTACCGCATGCAGCCGGCGCCGCAGCCGGACATGGCAGCCGTCGCCGCCCTGCCGCATCGCTCGCAGGACGATCTGCTGGATGCCATCACGCACAGCATCTACAACCAGCCGCCGACCGACTGGTCGAAGGTGTCCAATCTCGGGCAGATGCGCGCGGTGCCGGAAGTCCGGGGCACGGTGAACCTGGCGCAGCAGTACGTGCAGCTGGGCTACGACTCAGTGGCGTTCATCAAGCGTCTCGGCGAGATCGTGTGCCACGACAACTTTACGGAAATGCACGCGTTCAAGCACCACCAGGCGATCGTCGAGGAGTTCCATGCGACCCGTGACCCGTGGCGCTGGATGCATCTGGTCTGCGGCGCGCAGGCCGCGGCGATCTCGTTCGGCAAGAACATGGCTGTTTACGAGGAAGCACTCGAACTGATGCACGCCGCGTAGCAACCAGGAAAGGTGAACCGGGGGGCTGGGCGCCTCCCGGTGCGCCGACTGCGCACACCAGCTTAAGCACCGTCAGCGCAACATCCTCCGCCTCCTATTGCGGAACGTGTCCGGCGCAACGCTATTGCGCCCCTCGCGCGTCAATCATGCGGCCATGGCCGGCGACAAACGCCTGGCACCCTCCGCCGTGAGATACGCGATACGGCCACCGACGATGGTGGCGACAATGCGCGGTACCGTCGGATCGACCAGCACAAGATCCGCGCGCAATCCTTCCGCGATTTCACCGCGATCGACCAGGCCGGTCGCCGCCGCCGGGTTGGCCGAAATCAATCCCCACGCGCGCGACAGATCAAGCACTCCGCGTCCGGCCAGAACGAATGCAGCGCGCAGCATCGCGGGATAGAAATAGTCCGACGACAGCACGCTGCAGATGTCCGCTTCCGCCAGACGAGCCGCGGATGCCCATCCGAGATGCGAACCGCCGCGTACCACATTCGGACAGCCCATCACCACCCAGTCGCCGGCCGCGCGGGCTTCCTGCCCGACCTCCTCGGCCATCGGAAATTCGCAGATCCGAGCGCCACGCGCGCGGAATTCGGTGCGCGTGGCGATCGTCGCGTCGTCGTGGCTGGCCATCGGAACGCGCGCGTCGCGCGCCGCCGCGGCAACCCGTTCCAACGCGGCAGGCACGTCATCGCCGCGCGCATTGATCTGATCGGCCAGCGCGCGGAACTCATCGATCCCCATGCCGGCACGGTCGCTGTATTTCGCCCCCGCCACCGGGTCCTTCAGCTTCTGCAGAATCGACGGCGTATGGTCGTTGAACGCCACCAGGTGCACGCGCCCCGCCGCGATATCGGCAAGTGCCGTGTCAAGCGCGGCAAGATTGAATGCTTCCCACCGCAGATGAACGCGCATGTCGCAGGTCCATCGCCGCGCCTCCAGCGCATCGAGCAAGGCCTGCCACGCCGACAGGCTGCGCAGCCCCGGTTCCCATGACAGCGTCACACCATGGAACGCGGTGGTGATGCCATTCGCCAGCAACTGCGACTCGGTGTCGTGCAGCGCGATGTCGGCGGTGAATCCGACGCCGGGGCGCGGCTGCAACTGCCGCTCGAACGCGTCGCCGTGAATGTCGACAATGCCCGGCAGCACCAGCAGACCGCGCGCATCGACTTCCGCGCCGCGGCCGTTGCGCCCGATGCCGGCTATGCGGCCGTCCTCCAGCATAAGGTCCGTCATCTGCTCGCCGTCCGAGCGCAGCAGGACGCGCCCGCCGGTAATCCGCAGTCTGTCCATCACGTTCACTTTCAGGGTTCGAAGACGATCTGCACGCGCGGCGTTGGATAGCGCGAGATGCCGAATTCCACCACCATGCCGGCGCGGTCCACGTTGATATTCTCGGTCACCAGCAGCGGCCGGTTGCGCGGCATGCGCAGCAGTTCCGCTTCCTCCCCACTCGGCAGGCGCGCGGTGACGCGGGTGACCGCGCGCAGATAATCCGACACGCCGACCGCCTTCAGCGCTTCGGTAATGCTGGGCGAGGCGCGCAATGCGTTGGCCAGACCGCGCAGCCGCACCGCCGGAAAATAATGCTGCGACAGGCTGACCGGCCGATCGTCGGCGAACCCCAGCCGCTCCAGCAATACGACGCGGCTGCCCGGCCGGATATCCAGCGCGCCGGCAACATGCGACTCGGCCGCCGTCTCCTTGAGCTGCAGCACCTGTCCCGATGGTTCCTTGTTATGCCGTCTGATCCATTCCGAAAATCGCGTGCGCGCCTCGACCGCGTATTCCAGCACGTCCTCGGCGACGAACGAGCCACGCCCCTGCTCCACCCGCACGAGGCCGCCGCGTGACAGTTCCTCCAGCGCACGACGCACCGTATGCCGATTGACCTTGAACTGCTGTGACAGTTCCGCTTCCGTCGGCAGCCGGCCGCCAGGCGGATAGACGCCGGCACCGATATCGTGCTGCAAGCTGCTGGCGATCTGCCGCCACAGCGCGACGCCGTCACGTCGCAGCACGGCCCCTGGCGGTTTCATCATAACGTCATCCATCGGCGCGGCCATTCGTGGAACTCACCGCTTGACGATAGCCCAGTCTCGGGCTAGCTGTCTAGACATCTGCACAACAGCGGATCCATTCATGCCCGATGCACTACCGCCGGATCAACCGCACGCAGCCCGCCGCCGCTGGATGGCGGTGCTGGCGCGCGCGGGTGCCGAGCAACTTTTGGACGCTCTGGGCGATGTGCCGGAATACCGCGTGCTGCGTGGACCGGAAGCCGGATTGGTGATGGTGCGCGGTCGCGTCGGCGGTGGTGGCGCGCCGTTCAACCTGGGCGAAATGACAACGACGCGCTGCAGCGTGCGTACTGCCAGCGGCTTCGTCGGCCATGCGTATATTGCCGGACGCAACGAACGCGCGGCGGAACTGGCCGCAGTGGCCGATGCGCTGCTGCAAGACCCCGCATGCCAATCGCGCATGCTGGCCGAGGTGATCGAACCGCTGGCAGAGTCGCAGAAGGCGCGGCGCGACGCGACTGCGGCAAAGGCGGCGGCAACGCGCGTGCAGTTCTTTGCCATGCGGAACATGCGCGCATGAGTGCCAACATCGCATTGCCGGGTTTCGCGGATCCAGTCGGCGAGGCGCAGGCCACGTTTCGCGCGGTGCTGGATGCGATGTCACGGCCGGGACGGCTGCATCAGGTCGGCGAACGACTGACCGCACCGCTGCCCTTGGACAGCGCGACGGCGGCGGTGCTGCTGACGCTGATCGACAACGAGACGCCGCTGTGGCTTGACCCCGCTGCCATGGCTGCACGCGACTGGCTGGCATTTCATTGCGGCGCGGAGATCGTCGATGCGCCCGCGTCCGCCGCATTCGCACTGGCGCTGTCGTTGCCCGATCTCACTGCGCTGCCGGCCGGCTCGCACGAAACGCCGGAAAATTCCGCCACGTTGATCCTGCAGATCGCGGCACTTGGCAGTGGAGCGACTTATCACCTGTCCGGGCCAGGGTTGCGCGAACCCGCAGCGCTGGCGGCAACCGGCCTGCCGACGGATTTCGTGGCACTCTGGCAGCAGAACCGTGCGCTGTACCCGCGTGGCGTGGACATCGTGCTGTGTGCCGGCACGACGCTGACCGCGTTGCCGCGCAGCGTATCGATCAAGGAGGCCTGAGCGATGGCCTATGTCACGGTCAAGGGCGGCGAACAGGCGATCGACAATGCGCATGCGTGGCTCGCCGAGGAACGGCGCGGCGATCGTGCCACACAAGAACTGACGCTGGCGCAGATCGAGCAACAACTCGGCCGATCGGTGGATCGCGCAATGGGCGAAGGTTCGCTGTACGACAGGGAACTTGCCGCGTTGGCGGTGAAGCAGGCGCAGGGCGACCTGATCGAGGCGGCGTTCCTGCTGCGTGCCTACCGCACCACGTTGCCGCGGTTCGCGCATGCACGGCCGGTCGATACCGCGGCCATGCGGATCGAGCGCCGCATTTCCGCGGTGTTCAAGGACCTGCCTGGTGGGCAGGTGCTCGGACCGAGCTATGACTACACGCACCGGCTGCTGGACTTCGGTTTGGCAGAGGGTGGCGACGGAACACCTGCACCGATGGTTGCAGCGGAAACCACCGCCATGCCACGCGTGCCGGACATCCTGGGCCACGAGGGACTGATCGAACCCGACGGCGATGGCGGTGCGGAACCGGGCGATCTGACGCGCGAGCCGCTCACGTTTCCCGCGACGCGCGATGTGCGCCTGCAAGCCTTGGCGCGCGGTGATGAGGGATTCCTGCTGGCACTCGGCTATTCGACGCAGCGCGGCTACGGCGGCACGCACCCGTTCGCCGGCGAAATCCGCATGGGCGAGGTGTCGGTAGAGATCGAGCCACCGGAGTTGGGGTTCGCCATCGATATCGGCGACATCACCGTGACCGAATGCCAGATGGTCAATCAGTTCAAGGGCTCGAAGACAGCGCCGCCGCAGTTCACCCGCGGTTATGGCCTGGTGTTCGGCTTCTCCGAGCGCAAGGCGATGGCGATGGCGTTGGTCGATCGCGCGCTGCGGGCCGAGGAGTTGGGGGAAGAGGTCACCGCGCCGGCACAGAATGTCGAGTTTGTAGTGTACCACTCGGATAATATCGAGGCGACAGGCTTCGTCGAGCACCTCAAGCTGCCGCACTACGTCGATTTCCAGAGTGAATTGCAGAACGTACGCCGGATGCAGCGGGAGGTCGCGCGCGCGGCGGAACGCGCGGAGGCGGCGGAGTGATGGCGTCGCCCCCGGCGACTGGTTCGTCCCCGGCGACTTGTTCGCCAGCATCCCCGCGTTCGCCGTCATTGCCGCGAAGGCGGGAACCCACGCGCGCAAGCGCTGGCCCTGGGTTGTTCCGCCGGGTTGCCGCATTCACGGGAATGACCATCCAAACACCGCGTTCGCTGCCGGTCACCGAGGTTTCCTCATGAAGGGCTACAACTTCGCCTATCTCGACGAACAGACCAAGCGGATGATCCGCCGATCGCTGCTGAAGGCGGTGGCGATCCCCGGGCACCAGGTTCCGTTCGGCTCACGCGAGATGCCGCTGCCGTATGGTTGGGGCACTGGCGGCATTCAGGTCACCGCATCGGTCCTGGGCGCCGGCGATGTGCTGAAGGTGATCGATCAGGGCGCCGATGACACCACCAACGCAGTGTCGATCCGCCGCTTCTTCGCGCGCACCGCCGGCGTGCGCACAACGACGCACACCGCGGATGCGACCGTTATCCAGACCCGTCACCGCATCCCGGAACGGGCGCTGCGGGAGGACCAGATCATCGTCTACCAGGTGCCGCAGCCGGAACCATTGTTTCGTCTGGAACCATCGCGCGTGGAAACGCGGCGCATGCATGCGCTGGCCGACTACGGCCTGATGCACGTCAAACTCTACGAGGATATTGCCCGGTTCGGCCAGATTTCCATCAGCTACGACTACCCGGTGATGGTGAACCACCGCCACCTGATGTCGCCGAGCCCGATTCCGGCGTTCGACAATCCGAAGATGGACCGGATGCCGGCGTTGCAGTTATTCGGCGCGGGGCGAGAGAAGCGGATCTATGCTATTCCGCCCTATACCGACGTGCGCTCGCTGGACTTCGACGATCATCCATTCCGCACGATCAACGCACCGCAGCCGTGCGGCCTTTGTGGTGCCACGGACGCATACATGGACGAAGTGGTGATCGACGATCGCGGCGGGCGGCTGTTCGTCTGTTCCGACACCGACCATTGCGCGGAACGACGATCGACAGGCCACGTCGGCACCGAGGGCTTCAAGGAGGCAGCGGAATGACCGACGCTACGCTGCTCTCCGCGCGCGGGCTTTGCCTCGCGTTCGGTGCCATTCCGGCGCTGGTCGGCGTGGACGTCGATCTCTGGCCGGGCGAGATGCTGGCGGTGGTTGGCGAATCCGGATCCGGCAAGACGACGCTGCTGAACGTGCTGTCCGGCCGCCTGGCACCGGAACGCGGTGCGGTGTGGTATCGCGATCCGGTCGGCCGGCTGCACGATGTGCACGCGATGCCGGCGCCGGCATTGCGCACGCTGCATCGCTCCGACTGGGGCTTCGTGCACCAGGATCCCCGGCAGAACCTGCGCATGAATGTCACCGCCGGCGGCAACGTCGGCGAGCGGCTGATGGCGCAGGGTGCGCGCCATTACGGCAATATCCGTCAGCAGGCGATCGACTGGCTGTCGCAGGTGGAGATCGATGCCGGCCGCGTGGACGATCTGCCGCGCACCTTCTCCGGCGGCATGCTGCAACGCCTGCAGATCGCGCGCACCTTGGTCACGCATCCTCGGCTGGTGTTCATGGACGAACCAACGGGCTCGCTCGATGTGTCGGTGCAGGCCCGGCTGCTCGATCTGATCCGTACGCTGGTGACGCGGCTGAAGATCGCCGCAGTGCTGGTGACACACGATATCGGTGTGGCGCGGCTACTGGCGCATCGCATCATGGTGATGCAGCGCGGACGTGTGGTGGAGACCGGACTGACCGATCAGGTGCTGGATGATCCGCAGCATCCGTATACGCAGTTGCTGGTCAGTTCGGTGTTGCAGGCATGAGCCAGGGCAGTCGGGTGGATGGCTATCTGCGATTGCCGCGGTGGATGGATGCGTGGTATCCAGGAACCGGAGAGCGGATGATGCCGCCCTCCGGAACCCGGTGGTTCAGAGGCGGATCTGGATCAGGACTCGGATCCGCCTCTTCCCCCACCGAAGCAGTACCAACACGCGAATGCGCATGGTTCCCCTCCGATGACGGTCTCGCCTCGGTGGCTGGGCACCATGCCCGGTCATCCGGGCAAGCCGCGACCGTCAGGCCGACATACGCTGGCGTGCGGTTTCGTCCTTCGGGACTCATCAGGCGGCAATCGCGGCATCATGCACGCCGCAACTGAACAAAGCGTTGCTGGAACGGTAAGCCGATGAACCAGGTCATGCTGCATGCCGACGCACTGGCAAAAAGCTTCACGCTGCATTTGCAAGGCGGCGTGCGCATACCGGTGTTGGCGGGCGTCGGTCTGGAACTGCGCGCTGGCGAATGCGTCGTGCTGGCCGGCCCTTCCGGTGTCGGCAAGTCGACGCTGCTGCGCAGCCTGTACGGCAATTACCGCGCCGAATCAGGCCGCATCCTGATCCGCCATCGCGGCGAACTGGTCGATCTCGCGACCGCCGACCCACGCACCATTCTCGCCGTCCGCCATGACACTCTCGGCTACGTCAGCCAGTTCCTTCGCGTGGTGCCACGCGTGCCGGCACTCGACGTGGTGGCGGAAATACTGATCGGCCGCGGCGCCACGCAGGACGCAGCACGTCGCGCAGCCACCGAATTGCTGTTGCGGCTGAACATTCCACGCCGGCTGCATGCGCTGCCGCCGGCCACGTTCTCCGGCGGCGAGCAGCAACGCGTGAACCTGGCGCGCGGCTTCATCGGCGGCCATCCGGTATTGCTGCTGGATGAACCAACCGCATCGCTCGATGCCGGCAACCGCGCGGTGGTGGTGGCCATGATCAACGAAGCGAAGAGCCGGGGCATCGCCATCATCGCGATCTGCCACGACACCGACGTGCGCGACGCCATCGCCGACCGACTGTTCCCGCTGATGCCTCTCCAGGACGCCGCATGAACAACGAGACGATTCTCACGAACGCCGTTCTGGTGCTGCCCGATACCACATTGCAAGGCACCATCGTGCTGCACGACGCCCGCATCGCGGATGTGCAATCCGGCCGTTCCGCCACGCCGTCGGCGCAGGACCTGGATGGCGATTTCCTGATCGCGGGCATCGTCGATACCCACACCGACAATCTCGAACGCCAGGTGCAGCCTCGGGCGCTGGCGCGCTGGCCGTCACGCTCCGCCATGGTGGCGCACGATGCGCAGTGCGCCGGCGCCGGCGTGACCACCGTGCTCGATGCGCTGTGTCTTGGCGATCTGGGTTTCGACAAGGAGCGCATCCGCACATTTCGCGACGGCGTGGTCGATCTCGACGCGCTGGCCGATGCCGATCTGCTGAAAGCCGAGCACTTCCTGCATCTGCGCTGCGAGGTGCCGGCACACGATATGCTGTCGCTGTTCGACACGGTTGCCGACCATTCGCGGGTGCGCATGGTCAGCCTGATGGACCACAGCCCCGGCGTCGGTCAGTACGCCAACCTGGATTTTTATCGCGCGCTGCGCCGCCGTGGCGGTCTGGACGATGAATTCATCGAACGCCGCATAGTGGAATTGCAGACGCAGCGGACACACACGCGGCTGCCCAATCGGCGCGCGCTGCTGGATCGCGTCGCGGGCCGCGGCATCATGCTGGCAAGCCACGACGATCGCACCGCGGAAGAAATTGCGGAAAATGCTGCCGATGGCATCACGATCAGCGAATTCCCCGTCACCATGATCGCCGCGCAGGCGGCAAAGTCCGCCGGCATGCAGGTGATCGCCGGCGCGCCGAACATCGTGCGCGGCGGTTCGCATTCCGGCAACGTTTCCGCGGCCGATCTGCTGGAAGTCGGTGCGGTGGATGCATTCGCGTCGGACTACGTGCCGAACAGCCTGGTGGAAGCCGCGTTCCAGTGCGCCCAGCGCATTGGGCTGCCGGCGGCGGTCGCGCTGATCACCGATCGACCGGCACGGCTCGCCGGACTGCCCGATCGCGGCCGCCTTGTGCCCGGCCAACGCGCCGACATGGTAAGGGTGCGCGTGCACGATGGCTTGCCGGTGGTGCGCCAGGTGTGGCGCGCGGGTGAGCGCGTCGCCTGATGCAGCCCGACGCGCGGGTCGCCGTGTATTACGCGCCGCTGCCCGATGATCCGCTGTTCACGGCAGGCGCAAGCTGGCTGGGCCGCGATCCAGAAAGCGGTGCGCCCTTGCCGCAGCCGGACATACCCAACATTGCCGACATCACTGCGGAACCGCGTCTCTACGGATTTCACGCCACCCTGAAACCGCCGATGCGTCTGGCCGAAGGACGCCAATGGCTCGATGTGGTGAATGCCGCAACCGAGCTCGCCGACCGCACCGCACCGTTCAATCTGCCGCCGCTGGCGGTGCACGATCTGTTCGGTTTTCTTGCCCTGCGCGAAACCGTTCCGTGCCCCGCATTGCAGGCGCTGGCCGATGCCTGCGTCGAGCATCTCGACCCGTTGCGCGCTGCGCCATCCGATGCCGAACTTGCGCGCCGGCGGCGCGGCAATCTCACCGCGCGAGAGGACGCCATGCTGATGCGCTGGGGCTATCCGTACGTGTTCGATAAATGGTTTTTCCACATGACGCTGACGCGACGCCTGACCGCGGAGGAAAAGCGCCGCTACCAACCGGCGGCAGAGGCCCACGTATCGCACGCCGTCGCCATGCCCCGCCGGGTGACCGACATCTGCCTGTTCGTGCAGCCGGCGCCCGGCACGCCTTTCGTCATCCAACATCGTCTGAAGCTGCACGGCTGAGGGCTGCAAGGAAGCGCGCCACACCGTCTTCGACGGAAGTATCGTTCATCACGGTATCAACCATCACATGCGATGGCAGCGGCACGCTGCGCGCGAGCCGAGAGGTGACGTCCATTGCGCTCTCTCGCCCGCGCGAAGCGAGACGTGCCGCCAGGACGTCCGCAGGTGCGGTGACCTCGATCACGCGCACCTGGAAACGGCTCGCCGCCTCGGCGATGACCGTGCGCGAGACATTTGCCACAGCGACCGCACCACGTCCGATCGCATCCGCCGGGATCCCGTAGCTCAAGCCATGTACCTGCCACTCCAGCGCGAATTCGCGTCTGGCGAACTCCTGCGGCGTAACCGCTTCATGTGCCTCGTCACCGGCATCGGCGGGGCGCGTAATCACACGACGGACAAAGTGGAACCGAAGGTCATCCGCCAGCGCACGCTGCGCCGCGATCAACAGCGTGTCCTTCCCAGCCCCGCTCGGCCCAACCACCAGAACCAGCATCGCATCCCCACATTGAAGCCGCTTAATTCAAACCCCGAAACGCAATGAGTGCGTCGGTTGATCGCCACGTCCCGCTGCCGTGGTCATCGCCGCGAATGCGTGGACCCCGACGGATGTGCACCGTCCCGTCGTATTCGCCAAGCCTGCCATCAGATTGGCGCTGGTCCGACATCTCGCCGCATTGGCCGATGCCCCCATTTTGCGTCACAATGCCTGCAATGACCGGAGGAACCCAAGCCATGGGCATCACCACACAGCTCGCGCAATTCACCGCCGACATCCGCCTCGACCGACTGCCGCCCGATGTGGTGCGTCGATCGCGCTTCCTGGTGCTGGACCTGGTCGGCAACATCGTGCGCGCGCGCCACGACGCCGAAAGCACGCCATCGTTCGTCGCCGCCGCGCGCGCCATGGGCATGGCCGCCGGCAACTCCGGCGTGTTCGGCGATGCGGCACGCTACACGCCGGCCGGCGCCGCGTTCCTGAACGGCGCGTTGGCCCATTCGCTGGACTTCGACGACACACACGCACCCGGCTCGCTGCATCCCGGCGCCCCGGTCATCCCCGCCGCGCTGGCCGCCGGCGAGATGGTCGGCGCATCCGGTGCCGATGTGCTGGCCGCCATCGTCGCGGGCTACGAGATCACCTGCCGCGTCGCGCTCGCGCTGCCCGCGGGCGAGCACTACGACCGGGGCTTCCACCCTACCGCCACCTGCGGCGCATTCGGCGCAGCCGCAGCCGCCGCGCGCGTGTTCGGCCTGTCCGCCGAGCAGATCGAAGGCGCCCTCGGCACTGTGCTCAGCCAATGCGCCGGCAGCCTGCAGTTCCTGGTCAACGGCGCCTGGACCAAGCGTTTCCAGGTCGGCTGGGCGGCATGCAACGGGCTGATGGCGGCCACCCTCGTGCGCGAGGGCTTCAAGGGCGCCACGGAGGCGCTGGAAGGTCGCCACGGCTTCCTGCACGCCTACGCCCCCAATCCGAACCCCGCCCGCGCGGTGCAGGACCTCGGCCGCGTATTCGAACTGATGCACACCGCGGTGAAGCCGTATCCATCGTGCCGCTACGGCCATGCCGGCATCGACGCCGCGCTCGCCCTGCGCGCCGCCAACCACCTGCAGCCGACCGATATAACGGCCGTGACATTCGGCTTGCCGCGCGCCGGAATGATGCTGATCGGCGACCCGCCGGCGAAGAAGTCGGATCCGCAAAACGTAGTGGACGGCCAGTTCAGCGGCCCGTTCGTGATCTCCGCCGCGCTGGCGACCGGCGCGATGGGCTGGGACAGCTACCAGTTGCTGCAAGACGCCTCGATACGCGCGCTGCTGCCCAAGGTGCGCTGCGAGTTCGATCCGGAGATCGAGGCGGAATTCCCCGCCAACATGTCCGGCAAGCTCACCATCACCGCGCGTGGCCAGAATTTCAGCCAGAAGGTCGTCGTGCCCAAGGGCGAGCCCACCAACTTCCTCACCGAGGCCGAACTCCGCGCGAAATTCGCCGGCCTCGCCGATGCCGTGCTGGGAGCGGATCGCGCGGCGCGCCTGGCTGATGCGGTGCTGGCGATCGACACGACATCCGACGTCGCCAACCTGATGCGCCTGGCCGCCCCGCTGATGCCGGCGCGGCTGGCTGGGGAGTAGGCTCCAGCAGCACGCAGATTCCCATGGACGTTCACCGCCGTCGCGTGTCGACGTCCCGGCGGCTCCTTACCGTCCGGACCAAATAGCAAGCAAGGTATTCGACCACAGATGCACGCAGATGAACGCAGATAAGGTTAGTGCCAACAGTGCGAGGATCGCCAGCCTCGGTACATTGTCCCTGACCTTATCTGCGTTCATCTGCGTGCATCTGTGGTCGAATATTCTTTTTTGCGCCAAGCGCGACCGATGATGCAGAACTCAGGCTCGCTGGCTTTCGTATGTGAGCACCGCTGATGCCAACCCCGAGCCTATACTGGCCCTACCCTTGCGCCGGCCGCTTACGCGCGGCGCGCTGCTTCGCCGGACCATGGTTCTCCAGATTCAATGCCGTGTTGATCAGCGCCAGATGTGAGAACGCCTGCGGGAAATTGCCGAGTTGCCGCTGAGCGCGAGGATCGTATTCCTCCGCCAGCAGGCCGACGTCGTTGCAAAGGCCCAGCAGCCTCTCGAACAGCGCGCGCGCTTCATCGTGCCGCCCTTGCAGCACCAGGTTGTCGGCCAGCCAGAAGCTGCACGCGAGGAACACGCCTTCTCCCGGCGGTAACCCGTCGTCCGTTTCAGCCGTGCGATACCGCAGCACCAACCCATCGACCGTCAGCTCCTGCTGAATGGCCGCCACCGTGCCCACGATGCGCGGATCATCGGCGGGCAGGAAACCGACCAGCGGCAGCAGCAGCAACGCGGCATCCAGCACGGTGCCGCCATAGTACTGCACGAAACTGTTCTTCGCCGTATCGAAACCGTCGCGGCACACCGAGTCGTGAATCCCCTGCCGCAGCGCGCGCCACTCATCCAGCGGTGCCTTCAGATTGAACTCCTCGGCGCCTCGGATCGCCCGGTCCACCGCCACCCAGGCCATCGCCTTGGAGAAGGTAAAATGCCGTGGGTCGCCGCGCACTTCCCAGATGCTTTCGTCCGGTTGATCCCAGATCTCCGCAAGATGCGTCACCAGGTTGTATTGCAGGTTCCAACTTGCGCTGGGTCGTACCAGATGATTGTGCATTTCCTGATACAGCGCATCCATCAGCTCGCCGTACACGTCCAGCTGCACCTGCGCGCTGGCGGCATTGCCGATGCGCACCGGCTTGGCGCCCTGATAGCCGGCAAGCCACGGCACTTCCCATTCCATCAGCCAGCGCTCACCGGCCAGGCCATACAGCGTCTGCACCTGCGAGGGCGTGCCGGCGACGCTGCGGCGTAGCCAGGCGCCCCAGGCCTGGGCTTCCTCCCGGTAGCCGGCATGCATCAGCGCGAGCAGCGTGAACGTCGCGTCGCGCAACCAGCAGTAGCGGTAATCCCAGTTGCGCTGTCCGCCAATATGCTCGGGCAGCGAGGTGGTCGGCGCGGCAACCAGACCGCCGGTCGGATAATATGACAGCGCCTTCAATGTCAGCAGCGACCGCTGCACGACCTCGCGCCATTCACCGTTGTAGGTGCAGCGTGATGACCAGCCGCACCAGCTCGCCTCGATCTCTTCCAGTGCCGCTTCGGCTTGCGGCACCACCGGATCAGGCAGATGCGACTGGCCATGCGTCAACGCGAACGGAATGCACTGGCCCGGCGCGACGGTGAAGTCGCTGATTGTCGTCAGCTTGCGGCCGCGCAATTGCACGTCGCTGTGCAGCACGACGACATCGGGACCCGCAATGGCACGCAACCCGGTGCGATGCTGCAACCGGGTCACCCACGGGATGGCCGAGCCATAGTCGAAGCGCAGCGCGAGTTCGAGGTGCATGGCGACCTGGCCAGTGCGCCCCTCGACGATACGCACCACCGATGAATTGCCGGTAGCGGCGGTCATGAAGTCGATCAGCGCGACGCTGCCATCCTTGGTGTCGAAAATCGTCTCCAGGATCATCGTCCCGGGGCGGTACCGGCGAGTGATGCGGATCGCCGGTTCGGCCGGCGCAATCTGCCAGCGTCCATTGTCCACGGTGCCGACCAGGGCGGCGAAGCAGGCGGGGCTGTCGAAGCGCGGCCAGCACAGCCAGTCGATCGAGCCCTCGCGGCTGACCAACGCCGCGCTGTGGCAATCGCCGATCAGCGCATAGTCCTCGATCCGCCCGCTGTAATGGACTGCGTCAGCGGATGATGGCCGGGCACGTGGATTGTCGCTGGTCCTGCCACTCGGCTGCGGGATGGGCTGCGGGATGTACGTCGCCGGGCTTGTTTCCCCACCCTGCTCGAGCGGACCGGAACCTGGTGGCACTGCCATCAGTTTGCCCGGCCCCAGAAACGGCCCGCAGCGGTCGTGCAGTAGCACGATGCGCCTGCCGGAACCGCGCGTTCCATCGGACACACGGTATTGCCGGTGTTGCACGACTGGCCTGCTGAAGCGGCACTCGATGCCGGGGCATACTGCGTCGCCGGCGGAGCGTAGGGCGGCGCCGCCGAGTATGGCGGCGGCGGATAATAGGACGGCGGTGGATAGTAGGCTGGCGGCGGGTAGTAGACCGGCGGTGGGTAATACGCCGGCGGGCCATAGCCATATATCGGAAAGCCGAAGCCGACCCATATCCGCGCGCTGGCAGGCGCCGGCACGCCCATCAACACGCCGAAAAAGACGCCCAGAAAGACGCCGAGCACTGGCAGCGCCAGTCGGCGGTGAAGTGTGGTCATCAATGCCTGAATCATGCCCAATCGCCTCGTCTCGCCTCGATCGCCGGAATGCAACGCGCTCATGTTGCGGGCTATATGGGGCCACCATGCGCGCACGCGCCAGTAGGCACTCACCGACAACTGAAACTTGACTTTCGGCGGTTTCCTCCTGATACCCCGTTCGTTACGCGCGGGCGGCCCCCAGGCTGTCCCATGCGCAGGTGTTGCGCCGCAGCGCCGCAACCAGCCAGTCGACTGGACCAGAATTGAACGATAACACGACCGCCCAGGCGGAACCGACCGAACACGCGCCGATCGAGGCCGTTCCCACACCGGAATCAATCATCGGAGAACCTTCACGCGCGCTGTTCGCCGATCTCGGCCTATCCGAGCCGGTGCTGCGCGCCATCGCCGAGATGGGCTACCGGCACCCCACGCCGATTCAGGAGCAGGCGATTCCCAGCGTGTTGATGGGGCGCGACGTACTCGGCGCGGCGCAGACCGGCACCGGCAAAACCGCGGGCTTCACCCTGCCGCTGCTGGACATCCTGACCGGCGCGCGCGCCCGCGCACGCATGCCGCGCAGCCTGATCCTGGAGCCAACGCGCGAACTCGCCCTGCAGGTTGCCGAGAATTTCGTCCAATACGGCAAATACCTGAAGCTTACGCACGCGCTGATCATCGGCGGCGAGAGCATGTCCGATCAGAAGGACGTGCTGATGCGTGGCGTGGATGTGCTGATCGCCACGCCCGGCCGGCTGATCGACATGTTCGAACGCGGCTCCATCCTGTTGTCCGACGTGAAGATCCTGGTGATCGACGAAGCCGACCGCATGCTGGACATGGGCTTCATCCCCGACGTGGAGCGCATCGTCTCGCTGCTGCCGCGCAACCGCCAGACGCTGTTCTTCAGCGCCACGCTGTTTCCTGAAATTCGCCGGCTGGCCGATGCGTTCCTGCAAAACCCGAAGCAGATCGTGGTTTCGCGCCCTGCCTCTGTGGCGACCACCATCGTCGAGGGCCTGGCAATGGTCGCGGAGCATGACAAGCGCGAGGCGCTGCGCCGGCTGATCCGTACCCAGAAGGTGCAGAACGCGCTGATCTTCTGCAATCGCAAGCGCGACGTGGACATCCTGCACAAGTCGCTGACGCGGCATAAGTTCGACGTTGGCGCGCTGCACGGCGACATGGCGCAGACCGTGCGTTTCGCGACGCTGGAGAAGTTCAAGGCGAATGATCTCCGGCTGCTGGTGTGCAGCGACGTCGCCGCGCGCGGACTGGACATTGGCGGGTTGTCGCACGTGTTCAACTTCGACGTTCCGCATCATGCCGAGGACTATGTGCATCGCATCGGCCGGACCGGGCGCGCGGGGTTGGAGGGACATGCGTTCACCATCGCCGCGCCGGACGACCGCGCCGCAGTGGAGGCGATCGAGAAGCTGACCGGTCATCCGATTCCGCCGATCGTGGTAGCGGGCCTCGATCCGGTTGACTGGTCCGAGGACGATGGGCGTCGGCGGCGTGGCCGCGGCCGCGCGCCTGCACGACCGAAGCCAGCGGCGCGCGAGCGGTCTGCGCCACGCGAGCAGTCAGTGCCACGTGAGAAGTCGGGGCCACGCGAGCAGGCAGCGCCACGTGAGAAGCCAGTGTCACGTGACAAGTCGGGGCCACGCGAGAAGCCGCCCGCCCGCGAGAAATCGCCTACCCGCGAGAAGCCGGCGCCGCAGCCGCGCGCGGCCAGGTCGAGGCCGGAGCCGCAGGACCAGCCAGCACCGCAATCGCAACCGCAGCCCGTACAGCCGGTGAGAGAGACCGACGCCCGGCGTGACCCTGCGGCTCGACGGGATGCAGCGCGCCGCGAACCGCGCCGGCGCGACGACGATCTGGGTCCGGCGGTGAAGGGCTTCGGCGACGACCTGCCGGCATTCATGATGCTTCGGCACCGCCGTGCGGCAAAGCCCGCCGCGGAGGAAGGGGACAGCGAAGCATGAACGACGCACCGCGGCCCAGGAGCCATTTTTCGAGCTTTCAATGGGACGATGCGCTGCGTCTCGATCAGCAGTTGACCGAAGACGAACGGGCCATCCGCGACGCCGCGCGCGACTACTGCCAGGACAAACTCTTCCCGCGCGTGATCGAGGCGAACCGGCACGAGACGTTCCATCGCGAGATCATGAACGAAATGGGCGAGATGGGATTCCTCGGCGCCACGTTGGAAGGCTACGGCTGCGCCGGCGTCAACTACGTCAGCTACGGACTGATCGCGCGCGAGGTGGAACGCGTCGATTCCGGCTACCGTTCCGCATTCTCCGTGCAGTCGTCGCTGGTGATGTATCCGATCTGGGATTTCGGCTCCGACGCGCAGAAGGACAAATATCTGCCGAAGCTGCGCAGTGGCGAGTGGGTCGGCTGCTTTGGCCTGACCGAACCGGACGCGGGATCCGATCCCGCGTCGATGCGCACGCGGGCGAAGCGTGTCGACGGTGGCTACGTGCTGAACGGCTCGAAGACCTGGATCACCAACGCGCCCATCGCCGATGTGTTCGTGGTGTGGGCGAAGGACGACGCCGGCGACATTCGCGGCTTCATCCTGGAGAAGGGAATGCCGGGCCTGAGCGCGCCGAAGATCGAGGGCAAATTCTCGCTGCGCGCGTCGGTCACCGGCATGATCATGCTGGACAACGTGTCGATCCCTGCCGATGCGATGCTGCCGAACGTGAAGGGGCTGCGCGGGCCGTTTTCCTGCCTGAACAACGCGCGCTACGGCATTGCGTGGGGATGTCTGGGCGCGGCGGAATTCTGTTGGCATGCGGCGCGCGAATACACACTGCAACGCATCATGTTCGGACGGCCACTGGCGGCGACCCAGTTGATCCAGAAGAAGCTGGTGGACATGCAGACCGAGATCACGCTGGGCCTGCAAGCGGTACTGCGCCTGGGGCGCCTGATCGACGAACATGACGCCGCACCCGAGATGATCAGCCTGCTGAAGCGCAACAACTGCGGCAAGGCGCTGGCCATCGCACGCGAGGCACGCGACATGCACGGCGGCAACGGCGTGTCCGACGAGTACCATGTCATCCGCCATGTGATGAA
The DNA here is from genome assembly GCA_035511435.1 of Acetobacteraceae bacterium. Taxonomy (GTDB): domain Bacteria; phylum Pseudomonadota; class Alphaproteobacteria; order Acetobacterales; family Acetobacteraceae; genus JAMXLO01. Next base: position 27,216 of record DATKFJ010000456.1, read on the forward strand.
CCTGGAAGCAGTGAACACCTACGAGGGCACGCACGACGTCCACGCGCTGATCCTCGGGCGCGCGCAGACCGGCCTGTCGGCTTTCGGCGCCTGAACACCGAAGCACCCCCGATGCCCCCAATCCCGCTCCGCAAAGAGACGGGGAGCAGGTCTGCCAACACTCCGCCTTCCCCGGCGCGCTTGGACCGCGAAGCGGACCAAGGCTGGAGGGAGGGGTCAGCGCCCTCCCTTCCCGACCCCGGATCGGCGCGCGTCGAACCACCCTGCCAGCATTTCGGCGCCTGTGGTGGCTGCGTGCTGCAGCACTGGCGCGATGATGCGTATATCGCCTGGAAGACCGACCTGCTGCGGATCGCGCTGCATCGCGCGGGATACGCCGATGCGGTCCTGGCGCCGCCCGCGCGCACGCTACCCGGTCAGCGCCGCCGCATGGACCTCGCCATACGTCGCGCCGGCGGCAAGGTCGTACTCGGCCTGCATCGGCCGCGCAGCACGGCGGTGGTGGATTTTGCCGAATGCCACGTGCTGCATCCGACGCTGGTCTCGCTGATCGCACCAATGCGCGTGCTGCTGTCGCGGCTTCGCGCCTTCCGCCGCGAGGGCTCGGTGATCGCGAACCTGCTCGATACCGGCGCCGATGTGTTGCTGCGCACCGATGCCACGCTGGACGTCACCGACCGGCTCGCTGCAACCGAATTTGCCCGCGCACACAGGCTGCCGCGCATTTCCGCCGCGAAGGGCAACGATGAACCGGAGCCGATCGCGGTGCTGCGCCCGGCGAGCACATTGCTGTCCGGGATCAGCGTCACCCCACCGCCCGGCGTCTTCCTCCAGGCGTCGCCGTCGGGCGAGGCAGCCGTCATTGCCGCTGTGCTCGATGCGCTTCCCGCCAAGGGTCGTATCGCGGAACTGTTCGCCGGCTGCGGCACCATCACCTTCGCACTGGCGCAGCGGGTGCGCGTTGCCGCATGGGAGGGCGACGCGGCGTCAGTGTCCGCTCTGCGCGCGGCAGCCAATCATGCCGGACTGGCAGGCCGCGTCACGGTGACGCAACGCGATCTGACGCGTCAACCGCTGCAAGCGAAAGAACTGTCGGGGTTTGCGGCCGTGGTGCTGGACCCGCCATTCGCCGGCGCCGCCATCCAGGTCGCGCAGATCGCAGCGGCAAAAGTCCCAGTGGTGATCTACGTGAACTGCAATCCCACCACGCTGGCGCGCGATGCAAGACTGTTGTCGCAGGCCGGTTACCGTCTGCAAGCGGCGACACCGATCGATCAATTCCTGTGGTCGGTGCGGTTGGAGAGCGTGTGCGTGTTCGTGCACGCGGCAGGATGAGTTGTCGTCGCGAGGGCATCACCTGTCATTGCGAGCAGCGTAGCGATGCGGCAATCCGGTGCCCGCCTGTCACGAGAAGCCAGTGCCTGGCGTAGTTGCTGCATGACGCCGACCATCGCTTCCATCGTCACGCCGTCGCTGTCCATTATAAGCCGAATGAGTGGATCCCGGAGCAATTCATCGCAACCCTCTGCACCCATCCATTCTGCACACGTCGATCCTGCGCACATGATGCCCTCGCCCTGAAAACCGATGCCAGTGTAGGGGGACGCGTATTGCTGCAAGTTGTGCGAATGGTAACAGGATATATCATCGCGCAATTCCGGCACGCCACGCGTCGAACCTGTGGCCATCGCGTGAATTACTGACGCGCGTCGGGCAACCGTTGCATGCACGGCGTGCCGAACACGGCCACGGGCAAACCGGCGTGTCCGCGCCGGTAATGCACGCACCGTGCGCCATGGCCAGGGGCCGATACGGCGACGATAGCGATCAGCAGCGGCAGCAGGAGGCAACGTCCCGGCGGGCAGAACCGATCCGTAAGCGCCGGGACCGGCGATCACCCTCCGGTCACTTCCCTTTCCCGCACCACCCGGTCACTTTGCCGCTATGCGCCGTCTTCTCCGCAATCTCCGTCGCCTGCTGACCGGCCTGGGCATCGTCTTGCTGATGGTGGCTGCTGTTGTCACCGGCATCCTCTGGCTGACCCTGCCGCCACGTTCCCAGCAGGCCCGCATCCCCGGGCTGACCGGTCCGGTGGACATCGGCTTCGACGCCGATGGCATCCCGCGCATCCACGCCGCATCGGCGATCGATGCCGCCGCGGCGCTCGGATTTGTGCATGCGCGCGACCGGATGTTCCAGATGGACCTGATGCGACGCGCCGCCTCCGGGCGGCTGTCGGAGATCGCCGGTCCGGCGACGCTCGACTATGACCGCACTATGCGCACACTCGGCTTGCGGCGGCGCGCGGTAGACGACTACGCCGCGCTGCCTGCCGACACGCGCGCGGTGCTGGAAGCCTACGCCCGTGGGGTCAACGCCTGGATCGCGGCACGCGGGCGCTTCAGCGCGCCAGAGTTCCTTGTACTCGGCGCGCCGGAACCGTGGCAGCCGTCCGACAGCCTGCTGTGGGGCGAGACCATGGGATTGTGGCTGTCGTACAATTGGCGCACCGAACTGTCCCGCCTCGCGCTGTCAGGCCGCGTCCCGCAACCGAAGATCGACGAGTTGTGGCCGCCGTCGGGCGGGCCTGGGCAGCCGGAAGCAGGCATCGCACCGATGCGGAATTTTGCCCGTGCCGCCGGTGACCTGCTGGCCGTCGGTGACCTGCTGAGCATACTGCCGCGCTTTCCCGATCCGTTCACCCTGCCTGACACCGCCTCCAACGAGTGGGCGGTGGATGGACATCACACCGCGACCGGCGCGCCGCTGCTCGCGGGCGATCCGCATCTGGCGTTCGGCTTTCCGGGTATCTGGTATCTGGCACGGATCGAGACGCCGGACGGCGTGCTGGCCGGCGCCACCGCGCCGGGCGTGCCGTTCCTGGTACTCGGCCACAACGGCCACATCGCCTGGACCTTCACCACCACAGGCGCCGATGTGCAGGACGTGTTCATCGAGACGCCGGCCGGCGACGGCCAGTACCAGACCCCGGATGGCCCGCGCCCGTTCACCGTGCACGAAGAGCGCATCAAGATCCGCGGCGAGCCCGACCAGATGTTGACCGTACGGGAAACCCGCCATGGCCCCGTCATCAGCGACCTGCATCCCGACGGGGATCGCATCCTTGCCGTGGCGATGGCCAATCTCGCGCCGGGCAACACCGCCGCCGCCGGACTGCTCGCGCTGAACCGGGCGAAGGACGTGGAGGCTGCCGGCAAGGCCGCGGCGCTGATCACCTCGCCGGTGCAGAACCTGCTGGTGGCCGATCGCCAGCACATCGCGCTGTATGTCACCGGCCGCGTGCCGATCCGCCGCTCCGGCGACGGAGCGGCGCCGGTGCCGGGCGATGGCTCGCACGACTGGACCGGCTGGGCATCCGGCGATCAGCTGCCGCACTACATCGACCCGCCGAGTGGACGGCTGGTCAACGGCAACGAGCGCATCGCGCCAGCGAATTTTCCGGTGTTCCTGGGGCGCGACTGGTTCGGCGACTGGCGTTCCCAGCGGATCCGTGAGCTGCTCGATCGCTCCGATCGCCTCACCGCTGCCGATTTCGCCGGCATGCAGCTCGATGTGCGATCGACGTTCGCCAGGCAGATCCTGCCCGTGCTGCTGGCGGTTCCCGCCGCCACGGACGACGTGGCACGACGGTCCCAGGCGCTGTTGAAGGACTGGGATGGCAGCATGACGATGAACGCGCCGCAGCCGCTGATCTTCAACGCCTGGGTGCATCACTTCTTCGGCCTGGTGCTGCAACAGGCCGGCATCGGCATCAACGACAGCGGCCCGCTGGCGGAGTTCGTCGCCTACGTGCTGTCACCGGCCGGAGCGCACTGGTGCGGCGGCGACTGCACCGCCACATTGCAGCAGGCGCTTGCCGATGCCGTGCGGGACATGGCCGGCCGCTTCGGCAACAATCCGGCGGAATGGCGCTGGGGCGACGCACACCCGGCGGTGTTTGCCCACCCGGTGCTGCGCGGCCTGCCGATCCTGGGCGCCTTCAGCACGCTCAGCATCCCAAGCCCCGGCGACGACACCACGATCGATCGCGGCGGTCCGGCGTATAATCAGTTTCAATCCGTGCATGGGCCGGAGTATCGAGGGGTGTATGATCTCGCCGATCTCGACCGTTCGTTGTTCATCATGGCACCCGGCCAATCGGGCAATCTGCTCAGCCGGCATTCCCGCGACTTTCTCACCCGCTGGCGCGACGGGACGACGATCACGCTTGGCGCCAAACCCGACACAACCACGGCAACCATCCAGTTGACCCCATGATCTATCGCACGCCAATGATCGACGATTACCCGCTGACCAGCGGCGTGCTGACGCGCCGCGTGTTCGCCTGGCTGATCGACCTGCTGCTGATCGGGCTGATCTGCGCGCTGCTGTGGTTCGTCCTGCTGCTGTTCGGCCTGCTGACCTTGGGCATCGGACTGCCGCTTCTCGGCGTTCTGCCGTTCGTGCCGTTCTGCTACCATATGCTATTTCTGGCGGGCCCTCCATCGGCCACGCCCGGTCAGTCGGCGTTTGGGCTGGTGGTCCGCCGCAACGACGATTTCGGCCATCCGACGGTGGGGCAGGCGGCGGTTTCAACCTTGGTCTTTTACGCCACCCTGGCGACCAGCGGCCTGCTGCTGCTGGTCGCGCTGTTCACGGTGCGCCGGCGTACGCTGCACGATCTGATCAGCGGATTGGTGGTGGTGCGATCGCGGGCGTTGACCCGCGGCCTCGGGTCCTGGAACATGCAAGGCGGATCACCCTACGCATGACCTACAAACCCCCTCGCCGGCCGCAGTTCTTCTACACGACGGCCCCCCTGCCCTGCCCGTATCTTACGGGCCGGACCGAGCGCAAGGTGGTGACGGAAATCACCGGCCCCGACGCGGACGCCCTGCACGACCGACTGTCGCGCGCCGGCTTCCGTCGCAGCCACAACATCGCCTATGCGCCGGTCTGTCCGTCCTGCCAGGCCTGCGTGCCGATCCGCATTCCGGTGGCGACGTTCCAGCCCGACCGCACCCTGCGGCGCATCGTCCGCACCAATGCGCTGGTCGAGGGATTTGAAGTGCCGTCGCGCGCAACGGCCGAACAATTCCAGTTGTTCCAACGCTACCAGCAGGCGCGCCACGGCGACGGCGACATGGCGACAATGAGTTTCTATGACTACCGCGCCATGGTGGAGGACACGCCGATCGAGACCTTCATCGTGGAGTTCCGCGATCCGGATGACCGCATGGTCAGCGCGTGCCTGGCGGACAAGCTGGGGGACGGGCTGTCGGCGGTTTATTCATTCTTTGGGCCGGGCCTGGAGAAGCGCTCGCTGGGCACTTACGCGATCCTGTGGCTGATCGAACGCGCGAAGTCGCTGGGCTTGCCATATGTGTATCTCGGCTATTGGGTACCGGAGAGCCGCAAGATGGCATACAAGTCGCGCTTTCGGCCGGCCGAGGTGCTGGCGGGTGGGGCGTGGCGGATGCTGACCGAGGCCGATCTGGGCGAGGATTCGGGTGGCACCCTGCGACATGACGTGCTGGTGCCGGAGTCGGCGGATTGAGCGCTCGGGATTGCTGGCTGATCAGGTTGGCGGCACGGCATCGATGCGTTTCGCTGCGCTCTAGCTGGCCTACGGCGTGACAGGGCCAGCGGCATCGCTGGATGGGTCCCTTGCGCAGCGAAACGCATAACGACCTGCGAAGGTATATGCGTTTCCGGTCAGCCTGAACGCAATGCCGCATCCTTGCCGCCGGTGTGCTGCATCGCCTGCGCGGCGGCTCCGCCGAGGGCGACTATCCCGCGTAATCCGGACGAGCGTGATCTGGGGACGAGAACCAGTATCCGCTGGATGCGCCCACTCCATGGTCCACAAGCGTGCCGCCATGCACGAGGCTGGGGCCGCACGGGACTTGTGCACCAGTCGCCGCGCGAAGGTGTCCACGCCATGGTCCTGCACCGTGGCGTCTGCGAGGCGACGGCTGTAGCATGGATGAAACACAGGCCGTGCCGGCATGCCGCAGTGCCGGACACTGCTTGATTACGTGCACCCAATGGAACCAACGATGCCGGACCCAGCCGTCCAGTCCCCGCAAGAAGCCGAGCTGGCACAGCTCATCGTCAAGACGCTCAATCTCGAGCTCGCGCCTGACACCATCGATCCGGAGGCGCCGCTATTCGAGAATGGGCTCGGCCTGGACTCCATCGACATACTCGAGCTCGCCCTGGCGGTGTCGCAGACCTATGGCGTGCGGTTGCGGTCGGACGACGAAAACAACGCGACGATCTTCCAGTCCCTGCGCAGTCTGACCACCGACATCCAGCGGCGCCGGCTGGAGTAGATGCCAGCACGGGCACACCGGTTCGGCAGCGCGCTGCTCATCCTCGTGCTGCTGGCGGCTCCACTGGCTGTCCATGGCGCGCTGGTGATGCATCGCGCCAATGGCCTCGCCGGCATTCTGGTCGCCACCCAGGCCGCACTCGTCGCCTGGATCGCGTTGTCCGCGATCAGCCGACGCACGCTTCGCGCGGGCGCTTGCGGTGGGGTTTTCCTGTTCGTTCTGTTCCTGTCGCGGTGGACCGATGGCGGTCCTGTCATCGCTTCGGGGGTGCCCCACGCGATGGCCTATGCGGCGGTCCTCGCGCTGTTCGCCGCCTCGCTCCGACCCGGGCGCGAACCGGTGGTGACAATCCTCGCGCGCAGGTCGCGGGGTCCTCTACCGGCGAAAATTGTGCGATACACCCGTCGTGTCACGTGGGCATGGTGCTGGTTTTTTGTGGCACAGCTTGTTGCTTCGCTCCTGTTGCTGCTGTTCGCGTCGCGTGAGGTCTGGTCGTGCTTCATCAACGTATGCAACCTGCCGCTGATCGCTGCGATGTTTTGCACCGAGTACGTGTATCGTCAGTGGAGGTATGCTGCGCGATCAACCGAGCGCCTGACGGATATCCTGCGGGTGTTTCGGCAGATCAGGGCGGCGCCGACCGGTGACGACCGATAGCGGCATGTGATGGTTGAATATCCGCTGCTTCACGCGTTCCGCCCGGAAGCGAGCTTCGCCTGGCGCGGCGGTGAGCCGATCACTGTGGAAACTTTCCTGAAGGACGTTGCCGCACTTGCCGCGGTGCTGCCTGAGCGCGGCTACGTGGTCAATCTGTGTCGGGACCGCTACCGCTTCGCGGTCGGCTTTGCCGCGGCGCTGTGTCGTCGCCAGGTCAATCTGCTGCCGCCGCATGACGCGGCGAACATGCTGGATAAGCTTGCCGTCGACTATCCGGACCTCTATTGCCTCGCCGATACGCCAGCGCCCGCAGCTCCCGCCTTGTTGCGTTATCCGGTAGAGCTGGTTCATGGCTCCGCCAGCCCGGAGATTCCGACTTTTGCAGCCGATCAGCCGGCGGCGGTGCTGTTCACCTCGGGTTCCACGGGGCGGCCCCAGCCGCATGGCAGGAGTTGGGGCGATCTGGTCACCAGTACGCTGGCAGCGGGGCAGCGGCTCGGCTTTGCTTCGCTGCATGGGGAGTCACTGCGTGGGGCTGCGCTGCATCGGGAGTCACTTCATGGGGCTGCGCTGCTTGGTACGGTGCCCCATCAGCACAGCTACGGTCTTGAATCCCTGCTGATGCTCGCGTTGCAGCACGGCCTGGTGCTGCATGCCGGCCGGCCGTTCTATCCCGATGATATCATCGCCGAGCTTGCCGCTGCCTGCCGCCCGCGTCTGCTGGTGACCACGCCGGTGCATTTGCGGATAATGCTGGCCGAACCTCGCGATCTGCCACCGGTTGACGTGCTGCTGTCGGCCACCGCGCCGCTGTCGGTCGAGCTGGCGCGGACTGCTGAAATCCGATTCGGCGCGGCGCTGTTCGAGATTTATGGTTGCTCGGAGGCCGGACAGATCGCCGTTCGACGCACCGCGCTCACAGAGGAATGGCGCTGCCTGGATGGCATCGTGCTGCGTCAGGATGCAGCAGGCACCTGGGCATCCGGCGTGCCGATCGCGGAGGAGACCCTGCTGTCGGACGCCATCGTGCTGCGCGATGCCGAACGGTTCCTGCTGCGGGGCCGGATTGCCGATCTCGTCAATATTGCGGGCAAGCGTGCGTCGCTGGCGAATTTGAACCACCACCTGAATGCGATCGATGGCGTGCTGGACGGCGTCTTCGTTGCGCCCGACGACGACGACGGCGACGCGGTCCACCGGCTCATTGCATTCGCCGTTGCCCCGGGTCTTGACGCTGACGCAATCATGGCTGCACTGCGATGCCGGATCGATGCAGCCTTCCTGCCGCGGCCGCTGCATCTTGTCGCCGCGTTGCCCCGCAACACACTGGGCAAGCTGCCGCGGGAGGAAGTCATGCGCCTGCTCGCTGAAAGCAGGGGCGCGATCGGTCGAGTGACATAGCCATGGCCTCGCATTGCGTCGAACTGTCTCTGCCGGTCGACGATCGCTCGGCCGAGGGCCACTTTCCGGGGAATCCGATCATACCTGGCGCGGTACTGCTGCGGACCATTGTCGGGATCGTTGCTGCCGACGACAGGATGACCTGCTGCGAGATCCGCTCGGCCAGGTTTCTCCATCCGGTACGCCCGGGCGACCGACTGACCATCGGCTGGGAGGAAAAAACGGCTGGCGAAATCGGCTTCACCTGTTCGACGGGCAGCCCCGAACGCCGCGTACTCGTGGGCACGCTCCGCATGCGAACGCGATGATGCGGTTGGCGTCCACGCGGGAGGAATGGGCGACGCGTCGCGAACGCGGCGCGCTGCCGCTGATCAGGCTGTTTGTCTGGATCGCTCTGCGCGTCGGTCGGCCAACCGCTCAACTGCTGCTGTTGCCAGCCTGTGCTTATTTCTTCCTGTTTTCGGCGCGGTCGCGCACGACATCGCTGGATTATCTCACGCGCGTGCTGGGCCGTCGGCCGACGGCGGCCGATCGTTGGCGCCAGTACCGCTGCTTCGCCACCTGTCTGCTGGATCGCGTCCTGCTGCTCAACGACCGCATCGATCTGTTCGATGTCACGCTGCTTGGCGAACAGGCGGTCACGTCCATCATCAGGCAGGGTGGCGGCGGATTCCTTTTCGGCGCCCACCTCGGCAGCTTCGAGGTGGTGCGCGCGGTCGGGCGCCGCATGGCGGACGTCCGGACGAGCCTGGTGATGTATGAAGAAAACGCGCGCAAGACGAACGCGGTGCTGAATGCGATCAACCCGACCCTGGCGGTAGACGTCATCGGCCTGGGCAAGCCTGGGTCGATGCTGGCCGTGAAGGATCGACTGGACGAAGGCTATCTTGTCGGGATGCTTGCCGACCGCTCGCTGGAGAGCGAGCGGCGGCTGCGGTTTTCGTTTCTCGGTGCTTTGGCGTGGTTTCCCGCCGGTCCGTTCCGTATGGCGGCGATGCTTCGGCGGCCTGTCGTGTTGATGCTGGGTCTGTATCACGGCGGCGGGCGCTACGAGATTGTCTTCGAGACGATCTCTGTCAGGCCTGCTGATGAAACGCTCGAAGAGACGATGCAGCGCTATGTCACGCGGCTTGAATTCCATTGCCGCAGGGCGCCATACAATTGGTTCAACTTCTACGATTTCTGGGCATGATCCAGAGGGATCGTCGATTCGGTCGCTTCGCTTGTGTTGCGGCGCGCGGTCAGTGTACTTTTCACCGGCGGGGTACTTTTCACTGGCGGGTTCGGTTTGGGGGAGAGAGCTGTGGCGTTGCGCGGAGTACCCTTCTGCGTGTGGCGCTGGTACCGACCATCGTATTGCCGATGTTGCTGCTGGCGTTTGCCAGTAGCGCCGCAGCCGATCCCCCTATGCGTGCGCAGGACTGGGGATTGCCGCAGCTGATGGCTATGATGCAGACAGTGCACACCGCTACCGCGCACTTCGTAGAGCAGAAATTCGACCGCTTGCTCAACCAGCCCCTGCTGTCTTCCGGCACGCTGACGTTCGTTGCGCCGGACCGGCTGCAAAAGCAGACGCTTGCGCCTGCGGCATCGCAGCTGACCATTGTCGGCGACCGTCTCACTGTCGAGCAGCCGGACGGCAAGCTACGCACTCTATCGCTGTCGGAGGTTCCCGAGGCCGGCGCGCTGGTTGCCAGTATCCGCGCCACGCTCGCCGGCGACAGTGCCACGCTGAGCCGATACTACATGCCCACGCTGACGGGCAGCGTCGGGGACTGGTCGCTTCTGCTGCAACCGAAGGACGCTCGCTTGCGCGATCTCTTGACGACGGTGCGTATCCAAGGCGAAGGGAACACGATCCGCAGCATCGAGACGATGGAGCGTGACGGCGACCGGACCGAGATGACCATCACGACGGAGCCGGGATGATGCTTCTGAGATGATGCCCGGCCGCCGCGTCATCATCATCGCGATCTGGGCCGTCGGACTTCTCGCCGGCTGCGCAGTCATCGCGCGGACCAATTTCAGCACCGACATGTCGGCCTTCTTGCCGCGCTCGCCCAGTGCGGCGCAACGCGTCCTGGTCGATCAACTCCATGAAGGCGTCGTCTCTCGTCTGATCCTGCTGGCGATCGAGGATGCACCACGCGAAACACTGGCCGCGCTCAGCAAGGCTACGGCCGGCGAGCTGCGGGCGGACCCCGCGTTCGCGATCGTCAGTAACGGCGATGACGCGGCGTTTGCGCGCGACCGTGATCTGCTGTGGCATAACCGCTACCTGCTCAGTCCCGCAGTCGTGCCAGGGCATTTCGCACCGGCTGCCCTGCACGCGGCGCTGGAGACGGATGTGGGGCTGCTCGGCTCGGAGCTGGGCGTTCTGGTCAAGCGCAGCATTCCCGCCGACCCGACCGGCGAAATGCTGCGGCTGATCAGCGCATTTGGTGCGCAGGCGCATCCCGCGATGCGCGACGGCGTGTGGTTCTCCCCCGACAACCGTCGCGCGCTGCTGATGGTTCAGACTGCCGCGGCAGGGTTCGACATCGATGCACAGCAACATGCGCTCGACCGAATTGAGACAGCCTTCACAGCGCAGCAGCGTGTCCTGGCGGCAAGTCGACCTGACGCCACACAGGCGAGGCTGATCGAGTCGGGGCCGCCGGTCTTCGCGGTGCGGACACGCGCGCACATGAAGGCGGACGTGAAGCGGTTTTCGCTGATTGCCACCGTGCTGGTCGCTGGCATCCTGCTGTTCGCGTACCGCTCTGTGCGAATGCTGGTGATGGCACTTCTGCCAGTGCTGAGCGGGGTGATCGGCGGGATCGCAGCGGTCAGCCTGGCGTTCGGCTTCGTCCACGCCATCACACTCGGCTTTGGCGTCACGCTGATCGGCGAGGCAGTAGACTATGCGATCTACCTGTTCACGCAGACCGCTCCAGGCGCCGAACTTGCCGCGACGATGCCGCGGATCTGGCCCACGCTCCGGCTGGGTATGTTGACGTCCATCTGCGGTTTCAGCGCGATGTTACTATCGAGTTTCACCGGCTTCGCCCAACTAGGTCTGTTCACCATCACCGGGCTCGTCGTTGCGCTGGCTGTCACACGATGGGTACTGCCGACGCTGCTGCCATCGCGTTTCGCTGCAACCGGTTCGACGATGTTCGCCATCCCCGTGCTTGCCCTGATTCGTATCGGGCCCGCGCTGCGCTACGTCGTACTCGGCCTGGCGATTGCCGCGGCAGTCTCGCTGGTTTTTCATTCCGGTCCGTATTGGAACCACGCACTGGCTAGCATGAGTCCGCTATCTGCCGCCGAAAAATCGCTGGACGAGCAACTGCGCCGGGAGATCGGCGCTCCCGACGTACGCTATCTCCTGGTGGTGCGGGCGCCCGATCGGCAGGCCGCGCTGGTGGCAAGCGAGCATGTTGCCGAGAGGATCACGCCGCTTGTCGCAGCAGACACGATCACCGGGTTCGACGCACCCGGCACATGGTTGCCGAGTTTGGCGACGCAGCGCGCGCGGCAGGCGGCGCTGCCGGATGCAGCGACGCTTGACGCCAGTTTGACGGAGGCGATTGCGGGCACACCGTTCCGGCGGGACGCATTCTTGCCGTTCCTGGCGGACGTGGAAGCTGCACGGACGCAGAATTTGCTGCGACGCGAGGACCTGAACGGCACCAGCCTGGCACTCCGGCTCGATGGACTGCTGGTGCAAGGCGATCGCGGCTGGCTTGCGATGCTGCCGCTGCATGGTGTGTCGAACGCGCAGGCCGTGGCAAAGACTGTGGCTGATTTTGACGACAAGACGCTCGTGTTTCTCGATCTCAAGGCGGAATCCGACCGGTTGCTCGGCACCTATCTGCACGAAGCACTGACCTTGTCGATAGCAGGCAGCCTCGTCATTGTCGGGCTTCTGTCTGTCAGTCTGCGCTCCCTTCGCAGGACCGCCGCCGTGCTGCTGCCGCTGGCGGCCGCGGTGCTCTGCACGGCCGGACTTCTGCTGGCGGCAACTGGCCGACTGTCGATCTTCAACCTGTTTGGCCTGCTGCTGGTCGCCGCCGTGGGTTCCAACTATTGCCTGTTCTTTGAACGCAACGTGTCCGATGAGCATGATCCAGCAGCGCGACGCATGATCGCTTCGCTGGTGCTGGCCGATCTGTGCACGGTGATCGGATTCGGCATTCTGTCGTTCTCCGCGATTCCGGTTTTGCATGGGATCGGCCTGACGGTGGCGATCGGCGCCTGCCTCAGTCTGCTGTTCGGTGCGATCCTGAGCGCACGGCCGGGTACTGGTTGGACACCGTGCAGGTGAACCTTAAATGGAGATCATGACAGCAGTGCGCATGACGGCGAACCGGTCTGGTATCGGAATGGTTGACGGCGACCGCTGGGTCACGCTCAGGCTTGCTTGCGCGATGGTGGCGTCGATGGGGCTCACAGGGTGCGTTCATGCCTACTTCGACGCACCGCACACCGCTTTGAACGAGCGTTTGTATACCTCGATTTATCCTTACTATGCTGAGTATTGTGCCGAGTCGGAGTTCGATAAGAAGAAGGGCTTTGGCGTTGATATCGAGGGCGGTGGCCCGGGCGGCCATTCTGTGTTCTACCTGAACGGTGCGTGCCGGCTCCCTGATGCCGGATACCCGGTGCTTGAGCTCTGCAGTGAGTCACCGGACGGCATGGCGGGAAAAGGTGTTGGCCTGAGCGTCAATGACCATTATCGGAACGCCAACTGGACAGCGACGCAGGGCCGCGATTTCTTCTTTCACGGTGATCTGCTTCCGGGTGAAGCCGTGACCCGCGACAGTTACGACCGCACCCAGGACACGGCCAAGGCGATGGGCATCCTGGATGGCGTGGCGTTCCATCGCGAGGCGATGGCGGACAAGCCCGCGAACATGTCGGTGCGGGACTACATGTATGAGGTCTCCATTGCTACCGACTATGCGGTGGATTTCGCGCGGGATCGCTTTTGCGCGCGCGTACCGCTGGATCGCGGCAAGATGGACGTCATCGTGCACTACCTCAATGCGCTGAACCAGCCGTATCGTTCAGCCCAGAAGGACTTTCATTGGAACGTATTGCGCGACAACTGTGCCTATCTCGCGCACAACGCGCTGGCAGCCGTTGGACTTTGGCCGGAATTGCGGACGGATCGTCCCTTGCTGGTGGCTGCGTTCGACTTCCCGGTACCGAAGAACGAGTTTGTCAATTTGATGCGGCGCACAAACGATATGCCGATCGCCGAGCCGGATGCGCTGTATGACGACGAGACGGCGCGTTCCACGCTGCTCGATCAGGGGTGGATTGCAACCGAGCCCGGCGCGCTGGCCGAAGCCAGGCGCGTGGTGATGCCGAACGAAATCTATGGCACCCATCTGCGGCTGATCTTCTACGACGAAGCGATGTTTGGTCACTACCAGGAACGCTTCGAACGGATCCTTCGAGAACCGCGCTACACCGACCTGGCGGCGAATCTGTCGTATTTCTCGGCGCTTTACACCACGATCCTGAACGCGCGGCGAGCGCCGGAACCGAATGGCCGTCGCGCGGCTTTCTATCAAGCCTATTACGATGCCATTGCGCGCGCGAAAACAACGGTAGACACGACCCTTCGGTTGGTCCAGCCGTAAAGATGCCAATCGGCGCAACATCGGCTAGTGTGCGGCATACATGCTCCCGCTGCTGATCAGCCATCTATCGATCGTTTCCAGCATTGGCGCAGGCCAGTCGGCCACCTTGTCCGCCCTGCGCTCCGGCACCAGCGGTTTGCGCGCCTGCGGATTCGAAACTGTGGCGCTGCCGACCTATGTCGGGCAGGTCGAGGCACTGGACGCGTGCGAACTGCCGAAGGCGCTTGCCGCATTCGACTGCCGCAACAACCGTCTTGCCGAAATGGCACTGGGTCAGGACGGGTTCCGGGACGCGGTGGCAGCCGCCGTGGCGAAGCATGGCGCGCGACGCATCGGCTTGTTCCTGGGCACCAGCACCTCCGGCATTCTGCAAGCGGAACTGGCCTACAGAGCGCGCGATGCGACGACCGGGGCATTGCCGGCGGACTTCGATTATCGCCGGACGCACAATACGGGTTCGCTCGCCGCGTATCTTCGGCAACGGCTTGGTATCGCCGGCGTATCGTTCGTTGTATCCTGCGCCTGCGCATCGACTGCCAAGGTTTTCGGCAGCGCCGCACGCATGATAGAGGCCGGATTGTGCGATGCCGCTGTCGTGGGTGGAGCGGACTCGCTGTGTCTTACAACACTGTATGGCTTCCACGCGCTGGCACTGAACGCGCCCGGACCTTGCCGTCCGTTCGATGAGGCGCGCGACGGCATTTCTATCGGCGAGGCTGGCGGATTCGCCCTGCTGGAAAAGTCGCAAGAGGTTCACGGCCGCGACGACGTCCTGCTACTTGGCGTCGGCGAAAGCAACGATGCGTACCACATGTCCTCGCCCCACCCCGAGGGCATCGGCGCGACGTTGGCGATGCAGCGGGCGCTCACCGCGGCGCGCCTGGTGCCGGCCGACATCGACTACATCAACCTGCATGGTACAGCGACGCGAGTGGGCGATGCGGCGGAAGATCTCGCCGTATCCGCGCTGTTCGACAACCGGCCGCCATGCAGTTCCACCAAGGGCCAGACCGGTCATACCCTGGGCGCCGCCGGGATCGTGGAGGCGATAGTATCCGTGCTGGCGATTCGCCACGGCCTGCTGCCAGGCAGCGCGCACACGGAAACGGTCGATCCATCGTTCAGCAGCCGCTATCAACTGGTCAGCGAGCCGGCACGGATCGATACGGTGCTCAGCAACTCCTTCGGCTTCGGCGGTGGCAATTGCAGCCTGATCTTTGGGCGGACGCGGTGATGCAGGTGTTCGTCGAGGGCATCGGCATTATTGCTCCCGGTCTCGATGGCTGGTCCGCTGCACGCTTCGTGCTGGCCGGTCGCGCGCCCTACGAAAACCAGCCAGTTCGTCCACCACCCGTCGAACTGCTGCCACCCGCGGAACGCCGGCGAGCGGGCTTGACGGTCAGGCTGGCAATCGCCGCCGGCATCGAGGCGTTAAGGCAAGCCGCACGCGACCCCGCCGACATGGCCATGGTCTTCACCGCTTCCGGCGGGGACGGCGAGACGATCCATGAGATCCTGTCAGTACTGTCCACCGAGCAGCGCGAAGTATCACCGACGCGCTTCCACAACTCCGTGCACAATGCACCTTCAGGCTATTGGGCGGTCGCGACAGGCTCGCGCGCACCCAGCACCAGCCTGAGCGCGTACGATCGGAGCTTCGTCGCAGGCCTGCTGGAAGCGACCGCCCAGGCGACGGTACAGAATCGTCCGGTCACCTTGATCGCCTACGACGTACCGTACCCTGATCCGCTGCACGCGGCGCGCCCGATCGGTTCGTTGTTCGGCATGGCCCTGGTTTTGGCACCGCGCGGCAGCGATCGGGTGCTCGCGGCAGTGACGGTCGCAGCGGCGGATACCGAATCACCGGCAACCCGCATGGCCGATGCGGAACTCGAACGGTTGCGTCTCGGCAACCCTGCTGCCCGCGGTCTGCCGCTGCTTGCCGCCATCGCACGCGGCGACGAGGGCACGATCCATCTCGATGGGATCGATATCGCGGTGCTGCCGGCGTGAAGCTGATGCTTGATCATGCGGAGATCGCAGCTCTGATCCCACATGGCGGCGCAATGTGCCTGCTGGATGGCGTACTCGCCTGGGACAGCACGACCATCGCGTGCGTGGCTTCCAGTCATCGCGCGACGGATAATCCGCTGGCAGTGCATGGCCGTCTCGACGCGGTTTGCGGCGTCGAGTACGCAGCGCAGGCGATGGCGGTGCACGGCGCACTGGTTGGTGGCGGGCGCCGTCCTGCCGCAGGCTATCTGGCGAGCCTGCGCGACGTGACCTGCTTCGTCGAACGGCTTGATGTGCTGGAGGATGCGTTGCTGGTGGCGGCCGAATTGCTGATCGCGGATGCGGGCCGGGTCATCTATCGCTTCAACCTGACTTGCGATGTCACGGCGGTACTGTCCGGACAAGCCGCCGTGGTGCTTGACGCGGATCCGTCGGAATGAAACGCGCCCTGGTCACCGGTGGCAGCGGCACGCTGGGAGAAGC
>DATKFJ010000457.1:0-6495 GCA_035511435.1 Acetobacteraceae bacterium
ACACCCCGACAGCTCCCTTGTCCTTGTCGCTTCGGCCGACAGTTCCGGCCACGCTGGCATAGACGTTTGCTTGGCTTGCCATGGTCCGCTTCCTCCATCATCGGTGGCTATCAGGCTACGCCATTCCGGCCGGGGTTGACAGTGCCCGGCTTCACCGCCTTGCTCACGGCAACCGGGCAGGGAGGACGCCATGCCGAACGTGCAAGCCGATCGTCTGATAGACATCGCCAACGGATTGCTGCTGGCCGCCGGCGCATCCGCGGAAGAAGCCGCCACCATCGCGCGTTATAATATCGGCGCCAATCTGGTCGGCCATGATTCGCACGGGATCATCCTGATCCCGACGTATATCGAGCGCATCAAGGTCGGCCACATCGTGCCAGGTGCGCCGTGGAACATCATCGAGGAAACCCCGACCACAACGGTTATCGATGGCAACTGGGGTTTTGGCTATGTCGTGACCGATCGCGCGATGCGCTATACGATCGACAAGGCCAAGAAGCAGCAGGTCGCCGCCGCGACCGTGTATCGCCAGAGCCATGTCGGACGGCTTGCATCGTATCCGCTTATGGCGGCGCGCGAGGGCATGATCGCGATGATCACCGCCGATTCCGGTCGCAGCGCGAAAGCCGTCGCGCCGTTCGGAGGTGCAAAGGCGCGACTGGGCACCAATCCGATCTGTTTCGCTATCCCGTCGAATCTGGAGGGGCCGCTGTTCTTCGATATGGCGACTTCCGCCGCGGCCGCGGGCAAGATCAACGTTGCGACAGCACGTGGCGAGCAGGTGCCGGCGGGCTGGCTGATCGATGCCGACGGCAAGCCTTCGACTGATCCCCGCGTGCTTCGCCAGGGTGGCGCGCTGCTGCCGGTCGGCGGCGCCGAGGGCTACAAGGGCTATGGGCTGGCGACGATCGTGGAGATATTGTCCGGATTGCTCACTGGACTCGGCTTCGGTGTGGAGCCGACGGGACGTCACAATGACGGCTGCTTCATAGCCGTGTTCAACGTCTCGGCGTTCCGCAATCTTGATACCTTCAGGAATGAGGTTACGGAGTTCGCGCAGTACCTGAAAGCGACTCCTCCGGCACAGGGTTTTACCGAAGTGCTGTACCCGGGCGAGATCGAGTTCCGCCGCGAACAGGACCGCCGCAAGAACGGCATCCCAGTGGAGGACGCCACCTGGAAGAAGTTGCAGGACCTGGCTCAAGGTTTCGGCATTGCCAGCAAGTTGGGCCTGTGATCCATGCCTGACCTTATCATCCGCAATGGCACGGTGATTGACGGCACCGGCGCCGCGCCGATCGAAGCTGACATAGCGATAACCGGCGGCAAGATCGTCGAGGTCGGCAAAATTGCCGTCAGCGGCGTGGAAGAAATCGATGCGCGCGGCATGCTGGTGACGCCTGGCTTTGTCGATCCGCACACCCACTACGACGCTCAGGCGACATGGAGCAGCCACATCACGCCCTCATCGTGGAATGGTGTCACCACCACGCTGTTCGGCAACTGTGGCGTCGGCTTCGCGCCGTGTCTGCCATCACAGCGCGACATGCTGGTGAAGCTGATGGAGGGTGTGGAGGACATTCCCGAAGTTGTGCTGACCGAAGGCCTGCCATGGAACTGGCAGAGTTTCCCCGACTTCCTCGATGCGCTGGACGCGCGCCCGTACGACATGGATATCGCAACCCAGGTGCCACACGCCGCTCTGCGTGTGTTCGTCATGGGCGAACGCGGCGCCGATCGTGAACCCGCCACCCAGCCGGATCGCACGGAGATGGCGCGGCTTGCCGCGGAAGGGATCAAGGCGGGCGCTCTGGGTTTCTCAACCTCGCGCACATTGAACCACAAGACCCTGGATGGTCGTTCCATACCCACGCTGAACGCCGAGGAGGCGGAGCTTGCAGCAATCGCCGGTGCGCTGCGCGAGCTCGGCGAAGGCTGGATGCAGGTGATCTCCGACTTCGACGATGTGGAAGACGAGTTCGCCATGCTGCGACGTCTGGTGGCCATCTCGCAACGCCCAATGGCCATTACACTGCTGCAACGCGACAACAAGCCGGAGGAATGGCGTCGTCTTGCCGGTTGGATCGCGGAGGCCAATGCCGCGGGACTGCCGATGCTTGGCCAGGTGCTGACGCGGCCGACCGGCATATTGCTGGGCTTCGAGATATCGCAGAACCCGTTCGTCAACCGCCCAAGCTACCAGCGCATCGCTTCACTACCGTTCGAACAGCGCATCGCGATGTTGCGTCAGCCGGAATTCCGCAGCCAATTGATCGCCGAGACAAGCGGCGACATCGGAATGGGCCGCCGCGTCGCGAAATGGGATCGCATCTTCCCACTCGGCGATCCGCCCAATTACGAACCGCCGCCCGATGCATCAGTAGCAGCGGCGGCAATGCGCCAAGGCCGCGCACCGGAAGACGTCGCCTACGACCTGCTGCTGGAACACGACGGCAAGGCGATTCTGTATCGCCCGCTGTCCAACTACAGTTACGGCAATCTCGATACAGTCCACGACATGCTCTGCCATGATGCGACAATCGTCGGCCTCGGCGATGGCGGTGCGCATGTCGGCGTGCTGTGCGATTCCAGCGCGATCAGCTATATGTTGACGCACTGGACGCGCGATCGAACGCGCGGTGCGAAATTCCTGCTGCCGTGGGTAATCAAGCGCCTGACACAGGATTCTGCGAATGCCATCGGATTGCGCGATCGCGGCGCGATCGCACCGGGCTACAAAGCCGACATCAATGTGATCGACTACGATCGATTGCAATTGCGGCCGCCCGAAGTCATTTACGACTTGCCAAGCGGCGGGCGCCGCCTTGTGCAGCGCACCGACGGCTACGTGGCGACAATCGTCTCCGGAGTGCCAGTGTATCGCGACGGTGAAGCGACAGGTGCCTTGCCTGGTCGGCTTGTGCGCGGCGCCCACGCTGCGCCAGCCTGACGTGACATTTCGGGGCCAATCACTGCGTCGACTGGAAGACGTGCGCTTCCTGACCGGGCGCGGCCGCTTCATCGAGGATATCGACCTTTCTGCCCAGGCCTGGATGCAGGTCGTCCGCTCGCCACACGCGCACGCAACGATCCGGCGCATCGACACAGCGTCGGCGCGAGCGGTACCCGGCGTTCTGGGCGTGTACAGCGCGACGGACCTGGCCGAACTCGGCCCGCTGCCCTGCACGGTCCCGGTGGCAAGCGTCGCACCAATGATCGTACCGCCGCGACACACGCTGGCCTCGGACCGCGCACGTCATGTCGGCGATCCGGTTGCATTTGTGGTAGCGGAGAGTCGCTCGGCCGCGCGCGATGCTGCTGAACTTGTAGTGGTGGACTGGCAGCCTCTTGCGTCGGTTACAGATACTCGCGCGGCATTGCAGCCGGACTCGGCACAACTTTGGCAGCAGGCACCAGGTAATCTGTCCTACCGCTTTCGGAAGGGCGACCAGTCGGTGGTGGATTCGGCGATCACCACTGCGGCACACGTCGTTGAGCTGGAGCTGATCAACAACCGAATCGTGATTTCCGCCCTGGAGCCGCGCGGGGCCATAGGTCGTTATGATGCCGATGGATTCCACCTGCTGTTCTCCGGTGCCGGCGTGCATGCGTTGCGAGACGTGCTCGCCGGCAGCATATTCCGAATCCCGCCGGAACAAATGCACGTCGCTTGCCCCGATGTCGGCGGCGGATTCGGTGTAAAAAACGCGCTGTATCCTGAATGGGTGATGCTGCTGTGGGCTGCGCGCACACTGGGCCGGCCGGTCAAGTGGCTGAGCGAACGGGCGGAAGATTTCATCACCACCGCACAAGGCCGCGATAATGTCACACGCGCGCGGTTGGCATTGAATGAGGAAGGACGCTTTCTGGCACTGGATGTTTCCACGATTGCCAATCTGGGAGCGTATCTGTCGTCTGGCGGCCCAGGTAGTTCCACCAATGCACCGGCCAACGCGATGGGCAGCGGCTACGTTGTTCCCGCGATATTCATGGACGTGCAGGGCGTGTTCACCAACACCGTGCCGATCGATGCCTATCGCGGCGCCGGCAAGCCAGAAGTAAACTATATGATGGAGCGTCTGATCGACGAAGCCTCGCGACGCTGCGGTTTCAATGCGATCGATCTGCGCCGGCGTAATCTGGTGTCGGAATTTCCTTACCGGAAGGCGCTCGGCACAGTGATCGACTGCGGCCGTTTCGCCGCGAATCTCGAGGACGGGGTCCGCATCGCTGACCATGCAGGATTCACTGCGCGCCGAAATGGCGCAGAGCAGCGTGGCAGGCTGCGCGGTATTGGCGTCACCTGCTTCATGGAGACTGCACGCGGCGCTCCGAACGAAGGTGCGGAGATTTGCTTCCAGGACAACGACCGGATCGCACTGCACGTTGGCACGCAATCCAACGGCATGGGCCACGAAACCGCCTATGCGCAGATCGCTGCCGATCTGCTCGGGCTGCCGATCGAGGCATTCCAATACGTGCAGGCGGATACGCGGAAGGTGCGCGCCGGCAACGGTCATGGTGGCGCGCGCTCCATGCACATGGGCGGCGCGGCGCTGTGCAAAGCGGTGGATACGATGCTGGCCAAAGGACGAGAGATTGCCGCACGCCTGCTGCAATCCTCCGTCGAGCGGATTGACTTCAGCGACGGCCGCTTTTCGGTACACGGTGAAGCCGATCGCGCGATTGGCCTGATGGAAGTTGCCCATGCCGCGTGGGATCCTGCGAACCTCCCGGACGGTATGTCCCCAGGCCTGGACACGTATGTCTGGAACCTGCTGGACGTCATAACCTTCCCGAACGGTTGCCACATCGCGGAAGTGGAGATCGATCCGGACACCGGTGCCGTTTCGCTTGAACGCTACACCGCCGTGGATGATTTTGGCACGCTGATCAATCCTATGCTGACTGTCGGCCAGGTACAGGGCGGTGTTGCGCAAGGCATCGGCCAGGCGATGCTGGAGCATACGGTGTACGATCCGCAGTCAGGTCAGATGCTCAGCGGCTCCTTCATGGACTATGCGCTGCCACGCGCGGATGACCTGCCGGCATTCGACATCACGCTGTCCGGCGTGCAGACCAACGCTAATCCACTTGGCGTTAAAGGCTCCGGCCAGGCCGGCGCGATGGCGGCACCGCAGGCGATCATCTGCGCAGTGCTGGATGCACTGGCTCCGCTTGGTGTGACGCATATCGACATGCCGGCAACGCCAGAGCACATCTGGCGCGCGATCAGGAGAATCGGACATGGATAGCGAACCGCAGACACGCATCGCGGCGGAAGATTATCTGGATGCGCTGGCGGCGCACGGCATCGAACATCTGTTCTGCAACCCGGGGACCGACTTCGCGCCGATCGTTGAAGCTTTCGCCCGTGCCGCGCGCACCAATCGCGCCGTGCCACATCCGATGGTTGTACCACATGAAAACGCCGCACTGTCGATGGCACACGGCTACACGATGGTGACGGGCAAGCCGCAGGCGGTAATGCTGCACACCAATGTTGGCACGGCGAATTCGATCAACATGCTGATCGATGCCAGTCGCGACCGAGTGCCTGTGTTGCTGACCTCCGGCCGTACGCCCTTCACCGAATCTGGCGCCAGCGGTTCACGCAGTGCGCATATCCACTGGGCGCAGGAGATGTACGACCAGGCCGGCATGCTGCGGGAAGTTGTGAAGTGGGACTATGAGATGAAGCGCGGCGACCAGGCTGCCACCGTGGTCGATCGCGCGCTGGAACTCGCGATGGCGTCGCCGAAAGGGCCGGTTTACCTGACGCTGCCACGCGAGGTCCTGGGCGAGGCCGCGATAACGCCGGCGGAAAGCGGTCGTGCACACCGTGCCCGGCCGCGCGCGCCAGTACCCGCGCCAGCGGACATCGACCAATTGGCTGACTGGATCGCAACGGCACGCGCGCCGTTGATCATCACCGGCCTGCTTGGGCAGGATCCGCGCGACGCTGTGGTGCTGTCGCGACTGGCAGAGCAGTGGGCGCTGCCGGTAATCCCCTACAACACTCGTTACTTCGCCATCTCCGCGAATCATTCGATGTTCCAGGGGTCAATGCCGCGCCCGTTGCTGGACGATGCCGACCTGGTGATCGTGATCGAAGCCGATGTACCGTGGCTGCCAAGCAGGGAGCAGCCGCCGGCCGACGCACGGATTGTGCAGATTGGCGAGGATCCGTTGTATTCGCGCTATCCAATGCGCAGCTTCCCGTCCGACCTGACAATCACTGCGACGGCGCTGTCGGTCCTGGAGGCTTTGGAACAGGCTCTGCACGGCCGCACTGGAAAGCATGTGAACGAGCGGCGTGCGCGGCTAGTCCAGCGTTCGGCAGCGTTGCACAAGGACTGGCGCAAGGAAGCGGAACAGGCCGGACGCGGCGACAAAAACACGCTGGCGTGGCTGAACCATTGTCTGCGTGACGTGGTTGATCGCGACACAATCGTGATCAGCGAATATTCGTTTCGTCAGGAACATTGTCCG
>DATKFJ010000458.1:0-13931 GCA_035511435.1 Acetobacteraceae bacterium
CGCATCGGACCGCGCGGCGCCATGTCCCCGCCAACGATGCAGCAGCACGTCGCTACACGCCGGGAGGCGCCACTGCTGCAACCTCTTTCCGGCCCAGTGCGGCGCGAATGAAGCCGAGTGCGTAGGCCAGCCGCCAGCGGCAGTGCACCAGACGCGTACTGCGGCGTGGCAGCAGACCGGCAGGCGCCATCAACGCAGCGACTGCGATGCGACGCGGCAATTCGCGCCAGACCGCGCCGGGCTGGCCGAGTAGCCGGCGCGTCAGTACTGTGGACACACCCTGCCAGTATAGCCGCGACAGCAGCCATCCGGGCGTCAGCCTCGTCGCCTGGATCTGATGCTGCACCACGATCCGCGAATCAAAGCGCACCGAATGCCCGCTCGCCTGAAGGCGCCAGGCGAGCTGCACCTCCTCATCCGACAGCAATGCCTTGCCCAGCCGGCCGCTGGACGTCGCGAAACCGCCGACCGCACGCAGCGACAGCACGTGCACGATCATGTTCGCACCATACGGTTCCAGCCCCGCCGGCAGCGCCTTGGTGCGGTATTCGCCCGCGCCCTCGTATTCGATGATCGACAGCGAGCCGCGCAATGTCCGCGGCCACCAGATCGGCAACGGCGCTTCCCAGTGCGGCAGGATGCGCCCGCCGATCATTGCCGGAGGCGGCTGCCGTTCATCGATTGCCGCCGCGATCCGTTCGATCCAGTCAGCCGCTGGGATCGCGTCATCGTCGATGTACGCGATGTACCCGCCATCCGCTTCCCACGCGCCGGCGTTGCGGGCAATGCTGAGGCCGGCCTGCTCGAGCCGCAGCAGTCGCGCATTGTCGAACTCGCCGACGATCCGCGCCAGTTCCGCAGCAGCGTCGTTGCTTGATGCGCTGTCCACCACCAGGATGTCGAAGCAGTCCGAACCGACCGTCTGGCGCGCCAGCCCGCCCAGGCAATCGCGGACATAGCCAGGGCGGTCGCGCGTGCAGATGCAGACTGTGATGTCCATGCCGCCAAGGCTTATCGCCGCGGCGTTGATAAAGGATTACTCGCGCGGTTCGGCTGGGCGGCCAACGCAATGATAGTCCATCCCCGCCTGCCGCATCGCCACCGGATCGTAGACGTTGCGCAGGTCCACCAGCACGCGGCCCCGCATCGTGTCGCGCAGTTTGGCTGGGCTCATCGCGCGGAACTCGTTCCACTCGGTGATCAGCACCAGCGCGTCCGCGCCCTGCGCGGCATCGAACGCATTGCTGCAATACGTCACGCCGGCGGGCAGCAGCGGTTTGGCCTGCTGCATGCCCTCCGGATCATACGCCCGGATCGTGGCGCCGTCGCCCACCAGCCGTGCCACGATCGACAGCGCCGGTGCATCGCGCATGTCGTCCGTCTCCGGCTTGAACGTAAGACCCAGCACCGCGATCGTCTTGCCGCGCACCGAGCCGCTGCACGCGGCGATCACGCGCATCGCCATGCTGGATTTGCGCGCATCGTTGACCGCAACCGTCGCCTCGACCAGGCGCGATGGTGCGCCGTAGTCCTGCGCCGTGCGCATCAGCGCCAGCGTGTCCTTCGGGAAGCACGATCCGCCATAACCCGGCCCGGGATGCAGGAATTTTCGGCCGATGCGGCCGTCCAGTCCGATGCCGCGCGCCACGTCGTGCACATCTGCGCCGACCTTCTCGCACAGATCCGCCATCTCGTTGATGAAGGCGACCTTCATGGCCAGGAAGGCGTTGGCGGCATATTTCGTCAGTTCCGCCGTCTCGATGCCGGTGAACACGATCGGCGCCTCGATCAGATACAGCGGGCGATAAAGCTGCCGCAGCACATCGCGCGCGCGGTCGGTTTCGGCGCCGATCACCACGCGGTCCGGCCGCATGAAGTCGCCGATCGCATTGCCTTCCCGCAGGAATTCCGGATTTGACGCCACGTCGAACTGCAGGTCCGGCCGGGCGGTACGGACGATGTCCGCGATATGTCGGCCGGTGCCGACCGGGACGGTCGATTTCGTGACGATGACCGTGTAGCCGGTCAGCGCGCGGGCCACCTGTTCGGCCGCCGCGTAAACGTAGGACAGGTCGGCATGGCCGTCTCCGCGGCGGGTCGGCGTGCCTACGGCGATGAATACCGCCTCCGCCCCGTCCACCGCGGCGGCCAGATCGCCGGTAAAGGCCAGGCGTCCCGCAGCCACATTTTCCGCAACCAGCTTGTCCAGGCCGGGTTCGTAGATCGGCATGCGCCCGTCGCGCAGGGCCGCCAATTTCTGGTCGTCGACTTCCACCACCGTGATGTCGGTGCCGAATTCGGCAAAGCACGCAGAGGATACCAGGCCAACATAGCCGCCACCGATCATCGCAATACGCATGGAAACAGGTCCTTGGGCTTAAGCAACGGGGATAAAGCACGGAGCGGGCGAGAGGTGCCAGAGTTGAGTGAGTGGCGGCGTCTGGACGGTTGCTGCAGCAAAGGGGATAGCCGGGGATCCACGCTCAGCGCGACGACATCAATACTGCCGGCGTTGCGTCGTTCATTTTGCTGACCGCCGCAATCAGCAGGTCGACCAGCATGGGCCGGGTACCGGCCCTATCCAGGGCACGACACCGCCGCCATCGCAAGCCTCAGCACCCGCCGCTGCGCTGCGCCACCTCGTCAAGCTCATGCTGCTGCCGGTGCTCCGCCTGTGCCCGCCGTGCAGCTTCGTGTTCCGCCAGCATATCCTCCGCCGCCTTCACCGCGGCGCGGGCCGCGGCCAGCACAATGCGAGTGCGCGCGGTCTCGGATTCGGCTTGCTCCTTGGCCACCCGCGCGGCGTGCTGTCGGGGGCGCGTGCGCCGCAGCCAGGCGGCAAATGCTTCCACCTCCGCATCGCCTGCCGCCAGATTGGTCGCGACTTCGGTTTCGCGTTCGATGGCGGCCTCAATTGCCGTGATCGCCTGCGCCGCCACGTCCTCTTTGCGCAGGCAATCGGCCAGGTCACGGCGCGCCTCATCGGCGGTCAGGCGACGCAGGCGCAACAGTGATTCAAGTGGATCTCGTGTCATATTGGCGGATCTCGTGTCATGTTGGCTCCATGGCCGCGCGCAACAGTGCGAAGCTGTCGTCGATGCTGCTGCGATCTGCGCGCTCCTGGCGCAGCATCGCTTCGATCCGCGGCGCCAGGGCGACCGCTTCATCCACCGCCGGATCGCTTCCGGCGCGATAGGCTCCCAGGCGCACCATGTCGGCCATGTCCGCATGCAACGCCAGCAGTGCGCGGGCGCGACGGGTCAGGGCATTCTCTTCCGGCGCGTTGCAGCCGGGCACAGCGCGCGACAGCGATCGCAGCACATCCACCGCCGGGTAGCGGCCGCCTTCGGCGATCCGGCGATCCAGCACGACGTGCCCATCCAGGAAACCGCGCACCGCATCGGCGACCGGCTCGTTGTGGTCGTCGCCCTCAACCAGCACGCTGAACAGGGCGGTGATCTGACCGGCGGACCCATCCGGCTGTTCCACTCCGGGGCCCGCACGTTCCAGCAGGCGCGGCAGTTCGGTGAACACACTCGGCGGATAACCGCGGGTCGCGGGCGGCTCGCCGGCCGACAAGCCGATCTCGCGCAGTGCCAGGCAGAACCGGGTGACGCTGTCCATCAGCAACAGCACGGACTTTCCCTGGTCACGGAAATGCTCCGCCACCGTCATCGCGGCAAATGCCGCCTGGCGGCGCATCAGCGGCGGCGAATCGGAGGTGGCGACCACCACCACGGAACGCGCAAGCCCGGTTTCTCCCAGATCGTCCTCCAGGAACTCCCGTACCTCGCGGCCACGCTCGCCGACCAGAGCCAGCACCGCGACATCGCAGGCGGTATGCCGGGCAAGCATCGCGAGAAGGCTCGACTTGCCGATCCCGGAGCCGGAAAACAGGCCAAGCCGCTGACCCTGCCGGCAGGTAGCAAAGCTGTTGAGCGCGCGAACGCCGAGATCGAGGCGCGGCCCCAGCCGGGCTCGCAGGGTCGCGTCGGGAGGCGGCGCCCGCATGCGCCGAGCGCGCGGACCAGGTGGCAGCGGGCCTCGCCCATCCAACGGCCGCCCCAGCGGGTCCACCACACGGCCCAGCCACGCATCCGCCACTGGCAATGTTCCGCCGCCGCCGAAACTGAACGCGATGCCATCCGACGACAGCTTGCCCGCATCGGCACGGAACAGGGCCGCACTGCCAGGCCCCAATCCGTCTAGCGCCCCAAACGGCATCGCCTGCGCCAATCCTCGGCGAAAGCCGACGATTTCCGCGGGGATCGCCTGGCCGTCCCTGGCCGCCAGCACCAGGCGGTCGCCCACCGAAATGTGGCTGCTCAGGCCATCGATATCGACCACCAGTCCCGAAAGGCCCGTCACCCGGCCTTCCAGGCGTATCGGCGCGATGTCGAGCATCTGCGACCGACAGGCTGCGCTGCGTTCCAACAACGACGTGCATCTCATTGTAACCCGGACCCTCCGAAATCCTGGAACAGGGACTGAAACCCGACCCGATCTTCATGGTTTGATCCTGGGCCGACCAGATTGATACACGCAAATGGTGAAAAAATGATAGCGCTGCACACGCTATAGTGGTAGGTAAATACGGTCTTATACCGGAGGAAGCATTCTATGCGAATCCTGCTTATCGAAGATGACGTCGTGGCGGCCCGTGGCGTGTCTCTTATGCTCAAGGCCAGTGGCGCAGTGGTCGATCATGCTGACACCGGTGAGGAAGGTTTGGAGCTGGCCCGCCATTACGACTACGACATTGTGGTGCTGGATCTGATGCTGCCCGATATCGAGGGTTTCGAGGTGGTGCGCCGGATGCGCGTCGCTCGCAACGACACGCCGGTGCTGATCCTGTCCGGACTGTCGCGTCCGCAGGCCAAGGTAAAAGGCCTCGGCCTGGGCGCGGACGACTTCATCACCAAGCCGTTCGACAAAGCCGAGTTGCTGGCTCGCATGCAGGCTATCGTCCGACGCAGCAAGGGGTTCAGCCAGCCGTCGCTGCGCGTCGGATCGCTGCAGCTCAGTTTGGACAGCCACGAGGTGCTGGTTGACGGGCAGCAGGTGCATCTGACTGGCAAGGAATATGCGATCCTCGAGTTGCTGGTGCTGCGCAAGGGTATGGTGCTGACCAAGGAAGCGTTCCTCAATCACTTGTATGGCGGCATGGATGAACCCGAGATGAAGATCATCGACGTCTTCATCTGCAAGCTGCGCAAGAAGCTGGCGAATGCCGGGGCCGACAACCTGATCGGCACAGTATGGGGCCGCGGCTACATGATCCGCGAACCGTCCTCTGACCACGCCTTGGTGCCGGCGGAATCGGCGACACAGCTCACTGCGGCCTGATAGCGCCGGCGGCGGCCATCGTCTTCGCGGCAGCGGGTGACGTCGCGCCGATCTGCGTCATTACGCCCGATCTGTGTCATTACGTTAGTGCGTCGCGCCCGGCAATCGCCGATCGTCGGGCGTGGCCGGATCGATTGCCACCGTTAGCGGAACGCATCATCCCAGTACCCAACTGCGGAACAGCGCAAGATCGATATTGCCGCCGCTGATCACCGCCCCGACTCGCTTGCCCGCAATATGCGCACGCTCCTGCAACAAAGCCGCGAGCGGCGCGGCGCCGGCGCCCTCCACCAGATTATGCGTGTCGGTCCAATACGCACGGATCGCCTCGGCGATCGCATCGTCCGTAACGCTGACGATACGCGCGGCGCCGGCGTGAATGATGGCGAATGCTTCCGCATCCGGCTGCCGCACCGCAACGCCATCCGCATGCGTCTCCGCACGGTTCACCGCCACCACGCGCCCCTCGGCAAAAGATCGCGTATATGGCGCCGCGCCCGACGCCTGCACGCCGATGATCTCCGTGTGCAGTCCCAGCAGATCGCGCGTCAGGATGGCGCCGCAAATGCCGGAACCGAGACCAATCGGCACATACAGCGCATCGAGCGGCGGCGCGCCACGAAACAATTCCAGCGCATACGTTGCGACGCCCTTCACCAGATCAGGGGCAAACGACGGCGCGAATTCCAATCCCTCCGCCGCGGCAATTCGCGCCGCCTCTTCGCGCGCTGTTTCGAAATCATCGCCATGCTCGATCAACCGCGCGCCGAGTGCCCGCATAGCGGCGTTCTTCTCGACACTGTTGCCATGCGGCACGACAACGGTCACCGACACGCCATATCGCCGCCCCGCCCAGGCAAGTGACTGACCATGATTGCCGCGCGTGGCGGACACGATGCCCGGCACATGCGGCCGTTCGCGCCGCAGCCGTTCGGCGTAGATCAATCCGCCGCGCAGTTTGAAAGCACCGGTCGGCGTGTGGTTCTCATGCTTCGCCCACACCTCCGCACCGCTGCGTTCCGCCAGCAGTGGCCAGGCATATTGCGGCGTGCCGGCGAAGCTTTGATGCACCAGCGACAGCGCGCTTTCGAGTTCCGGCAACGAGAACATGACGCAACCACCGATGCTGGAATGACAACAAGCTGGCACGCAGGCAAGGCGGACCGCTGCCGGAGGCGAAACCCCCAGCAGCGGTCCGTTGGATCAAGTTTGAGAAGTTGCCGTCAGGCGAGCTTGAGGTTGGTGGCCGCGGCCTTGCCGCGTTCCATCTCTACCTCGTAATCCAGCTTCTGCCCGTCATTCAGGCCTTTCAGCCCCGCTGCCTGCACGGCGGTGATGTGGACAAACACATCCTTGCCGCCGTCCTGCGGCATGATGAAGCCATAGCCCTTGGTAGCGTTGAACCACTTGACAGTCCCAACAGCCATCGTCGTCACTCCTTCCGGTGCGCGTCCCCTATCGCGCTGGGGGGGAATGGATGGATCAAGCCGGCGCTAAGCCGGCTGCGTCAGGCGAGCTTGAGGTTGGTCGCTGCGGCCTTGCCACGCTCCATTGCAACCTCGTAACTGACCTTCTGGCCTTCATTCAGGCCGCGAAGACCAGCCGCCTGCACGGCGGTGATGTGGACAAACACGTCCTTGCCGCCATCTTGCGGCATGATGAAACCGAAGCCTTTGGTCGTGTTGAACCACTTGACTGTGCCGATAGCCATAATCTGCGTCTTCCCCGTCTTAAGTGCACCACGCAACAGCGCGCAATGCGGTAGACAACCGGCCCTTTGGAGTCTTGAGGGCACCCGATTGGACGGGAGGCGCAGCAAGCCAAGCCAAATGCGATTGCGTTACTAGTTGGCACAGAAAGGCAAAGCCATGTCAATCACAGTCGCGAGACCGTGATTTAGCTGCGGACGTTATGCAAATAAAGCGAGAACCGTCGAAAAAACTTCGCAGCAGACAGTCAATCGTTACACAGTCAATCATTACTGCGCCGCAACAGAGCGCGCTTCACGCGATGTCATTGCGCGGACAAATTCACCACCCGCGGCGATCGCCCGCCGGCCCGCGGACAGGTCGGGATAATACAGATGCCAGACGTGGATCATCTCCGGCCAGATCTGCAGATCGACGGCAACATCCGCGGAACCCGCCACCTGCGCCAAACGGATCGCATCGTCCAGCAACGTCTCTGCCGAGCCCACCTGAATCAGCAACGGCGCAAGCCCGCGCAGGTCGGCATAAATCGGCGCTGCCAAGGGCGCGCGCGGATTGGCGCCGTTCAGATAATGCGTGGCCATGTCGCGAATGCCGGCCTGCTGTACCGTCGGATCGATAGCGGCCTTGCTGGCCATGCTGTCACCAAGAGCTTCCATGTCGACCCACGGCGAGATCGCCCAACCGCACGCAGGTTGCGCCAGGCCGGCATCGCGGATCGCCAGCATCGCCGCTACGACCAGGCCACCGCCGGCGGAATCACCGGCGATGATGATGCCGCCCGGATGCACGCCGCTGGCCAGCAGGAACCGATAGGCGGCGACTGCGTCATCCACCGCCGCGGGAAACGGGTGTTCGGGCGCCAGCCGGTAGTCGATCGCCAATGTCCTGCAGCGCGCCGCCCGTCCGGCTTCAGCGGCCAGATGCCGATGGCTGTCCAGCGAGCCGATCAGATACCCGCCGCCATGAAGATAGAGCATCGCCTTCGACCGATCGGCGTCCGGCGTAGCAGTCCACTCGGCCTTCACGCCATTGGCGGTAACCGGCTCGATGCTGACGTCGGCTGGCAGCTTGTAAGCCTTGCCGCGCGCATCGATGTCGCGCCGCCGCTGGGCAATGTCATCGCTGCGTGGCCGCGCCGATATGACCGCACGCAAGGCCGTGATTTCTCGATCGCTCATCTCTCTGTCTCCTTGAGCCCCGTCTCCTTGGGCACCGTCTCGTTGGGCCCCGTCTCCTTTGAGAATATGCTTCGCCGCGCTATGGCGCGGTCTCGTCCTGCTTGCGCAGCTTTGCCACCGGGACCTGCAGGAAGCGGGCAAAGTCGAACACCGTGGTGTCCTCCTGGTTCCAGCAGACATAGCCGCGGCAGTCTTTCGGCCGCCCCTCGTACACCGTGCAGCGCCGGTCGTTGCCGAGGAACTGGCAGGTGCCAAAGCCGGTCTTGATGCGCTTGCCGCCTTTGCGGGTGCGTTCGATGATGTGGCGTTCCTCGAATTCCCGCACCGTCAGATGGAGGAACTTCGCCAGCCGCCGGATATCGTTGCGGCTGACTTCAACATAGCCGGCCATCCGGCAACACAGCGCCGGGCATTTCAGGCAGTTGAGCGAATCGCCAGTCATGTCGCCAGTGTGCTGATGCGCGGCGCGCGGGGCAAGTTAACTGTTGTGCGATGCTGACGGCGATCATGGGAGCGTTTGGAATCCGGCATCCGCCGGAACCGCCACGACACCCTTCCATCACGCCAATCCGCAGCCAAACAGAAGCCCGGCGTTTGGCACCATATCGTCCACTCCCGCGAGCCGCAGGCAATGCCATGCCAGCGCGTGATCGCTCGAGGTGACCGGAACCCCCACATCCGCCTCGATCGCCGCCACGCTCTCGGCAAGCCGCAGGCTGGTGCACGACACGAACACAGCATCCAACCGGGCACCCCGCACCAGTGCGGCAATCGCGGCCGCGATCGAAGCCACCGAGATGCGCGCGGCCTCCCTGTCGTCGCGTTTGTCGAACGTCGCGAACGCGGCGACCTCCGCACCGTGCGCGTCCAGATACTCGCGCACCACGGCGTTGACCGCCGGCGCATAGGGCGTCAGCACGCCGATCCGCCTGGCACCCAGCGCCTTGAAGGCGGCGAACGCAGCGGTGACCGGCGTGGTGCAGGCAACATCCGGACGGGCGCGACGGATCTGGCGGAATACCTCCGCCTCGCCCAGCGCCATGCTGGCACTGGTGCAGCCGAACGCCACGACGTCCAGGTGCATTCCCGGCAGGATCAGTTCGGCCGCGGGTGCAATGCGATCACGCATGGCGCGCAGCGTTTCGGGGGTGATATCGGCGTCGTTGAACAAGCGCGCGCCGTACACCGCGACACCGGGCAGACGGATCAGATGGCGGAACTCATGCTCCATGGTCTGATCGGTAGCCAGCACCAGCAGCCCAAGCGCCGCGCGCGTCGCGATGCCGTCATCCAGCGTGCAGGCCAGCACGCCAAGATCGCTGAACGTGGCACTGCCATCCATCGCGTACCTCCGTCAAACACCAACCGGCGTCAAACACCAACCGGCGTCAAACACCAACCGGAATCGCCGTTGGCCGCCCCGCGATCAGATCGGCGGTGATGCGCGCACAGCCGTGCGACATTGTCCAGCCAATATGCCCGTGGCCGGTATTGAACCACAGATTGCGGTGCCGCCGGCGACCGAGGATCGGCAAATTGTCGGGCGTCATCGGCCGCAGCCCTGCCCACATCTCGGCGCGATGATAGTCCGCGCCGTCCGGATACAGTTCCTGCGCGACCGACTTCATGAAGCTGAAATCGGCCGGCTTGTGGCTGGTGTCGTAGCCGGCGAACTCCGCGGTCGCGGTCACCCGCACGCGGTCGCCGAAGCGCGAGATTGCCACCAGGTTGGTTTCGTCAACCGATCCGATGGTCGGTGCCGCGGCGTGGTTGCCGACCGGGATGGTCAACGAATAGCCCTTGATCGGATAGATCGGCAGAGCGACGCCGATCCGGCGCGCCAGGATCGGGCTATGGCTGCCCATCGCCATCACATAGGCATCGGCCTTGAATGCTTTGCCGTTGGCCCGCACCTGCGTCACCGCATCGCCTTCCGTGTCGATTGCGGTGATCGCCGTGTCGGTGTGGAACTCACAGCCGAGTGCCTCGCAGCGCGCGCCGAGGGCACGAGTGAACTTGTGCGGATCACCGGTTTCGTCGGTCGGGCAGTAAATGCCGCCGGCAATCTTGTGCGCCGCCCCGCGCAACGCCGGTTCGAGTTCCAGCACCTGCGCCCGGTCGAGCACGCGGATCTCCTGCCCGTCATCGGCCAGCAGCTGCATGTGGGAGACGCCGGCATCGAGCGCCGCCTGATCGCGATGGAAGTACAGGATGCCGCGCGCATTGCGATCATAATCGACTGCTTCGGCGGCGATCACCTCATGCAGCACGCGCTGCGAATACATCGCGATCCGATGCTTGCGCAGCGTGTTGCTGCGCGCCTTCCGCGCGGTGCATTCGGCAAGGAATTTCGCCGACCAGGAATACAGCCGCGGATCGGTCGAGAATCGAAAGCGCAGCGCCTGGTCTTTGCGGAACAGCGACTTCAGCAGAATCCAGGGTGCGCGCGGCGAT
Source organism: Acetobacteraceae bacterium (assembly GCA_035511435.1). Lineage (GTDB taxonomy): Bacteria > Pseudomonadota > Alphaproteobacteria > Acetobacterales > Acetobacteraceae > JAMXLO01. The sequence continues at coordinate 10,691 of DATKFJ010000458.1, forward strand.
GACCAGACGAACGAATGCCCTGGCGCGACCATCCCCGCATTGCCCCAACTGGTCTCCTGTGCGACGCCGGCATTGCGCTCCAGCACCGCCACCTGGTGACCGTCCTTGAGCAACTGATAGGCGGTGGTCACGCCGACCACGCCGCCACCCATGACCAGAACGCGCATGGCACTCCGCATCAGGTCGCACCGGGGCGGGATTGTGGGCCGGATACGGTGGACGCCTCAAGCCCTCCTGGTGCGTTCGGCAGCGTCGGTGGGCTGGGGTGGCTGATCATTGGCCTCGCGCGCCGGCGTGGCTTGCGGCGGCGGCGTGTCGGCGATCATCTCCTCCGGCGCCTTGCGCCACAGATCGACGCCGTCGCCGTCGATCAGATGCCACGCGATCGATCCGCCCGCGTCGCCGGTCAGCACCAGAACTTCGCCGTTCGTGCCCTCGGCGCGGATGTCAAGGATCACCAGATGCTCATAGCGCTCCGCATAGCGCAGCCATACCGCCTGGTCCGCGGTCAGCAGGTCTCGCCAAATGCCGCCGTCCGCGGTGTCGGCAGCGCCGGATGTCGGGCCATCGGAAGTTCGGCCATCGTCGGGGGAGAACTCACCCTGGATCAGGAACGGCGTCGTGCCATGCCAGCCGATACCGCAGGCCAGCTCGCGCCCGTCCTGCGTCAGCAGGTGCACCATGCTGGAGAACCCGACAAGCTCTTCCCGGGCTGACGGTGCGCGGACCGACACGATGCGCGCCGTCTCGCCATACGCATCCCGGACGGTCCGGTCCTCGCTGTCGAACAGGCCGTCCCGCGACGACCGATCGACCGGCGGTTGCAGTCGGGGATCAATCTCCTCCAGGCGGCCCTCAGGGGTTGAACGGTAAGCTCTTACCCGCAATGCCGCGCCACCAACCTCTACCCTCGCCGGGTCGCCGCAATACGCCCCTTCGGCCGTCCGACATCGGCGCTCGAGGATACAGCCGTGCAGCGCCCCATCGGCGTCACGATATTCGCGGATCACCAGCACGGCGACGCGAGAGGACTGGTCGACGATCTGCGTCAACCAATCGTCAAAGCGCGCAATGCTCAGCAAGCCTTCACCGGGCACATGGTAAAGGCTGGCGGACCGCCCATCCGGAAGGCAGCTCGCGCGGAAGGTCACGTAATGGTGGTGCTCACCAGTCAGAGACGTGTCCTTTCTGTCCCGAACACACCGCTCCAGGCGCCAGTGGACGCCGGTTTTCGTTCTCGAATCGCGCCTGCATGACTGAAATGGTTACTGACTCCGATCAATCCGGTCAAGCGCCCTGAAACAGTCTCGCCAAATAGTGCGTTCCGGCAATGTTCGGCTTGATCCCGTTTAGTCGTTACCGGGAAATAAACGATCTTTTAACTGCAACCGAACTTGTTGTGGAGATGTCGAATGCGGTATAACTCTCCCTGAAGTTGCGCTGAACCGAGCAAGTAAACACGGCTGTTTCTCAAAGAACGGGCAATGCTCTTTGTTCGATCCGCGAGAAAACTTTCGCTACTTGCGATAATCCGGAAGCGCGACACGGCCGGGCAACCATCCGGTCTGCGGTTCGGTGTCCTGGGTTGGCGGGAAGGGCTTGATGGCGATTGTCGGAACCAGCGGGTGGCTCGACCTGGCCATACGCACGCAGCTCAATCGCTCAAATCTCACCGCGGAGCGTGAGCGGCATCTGCTGCAGGCTTGCCAGACCGGGACAGACGAGAGCATCTGCCAGGCGGCGCTGACCGAGCTGTGGGAAAGTCACAGCAAGCTGGTCATCGCCATTGCCAGCCGCTACCGCCAGACAAATATCGAACTGGCCGATCTGATCGGCGCCGGCCATCTAGGCCTGCACGCGGCCATCGCACGCTTCGACTCCACCAGGTTCGACGGCAGGCTTGCCAACTATGCCATCGGCTGGATCCGCTGGTACATCCAGGACTACATCCGCCGCAACGCCGCGCCGGTCCGGCTGCCAGCCACCAGCGCGCATCGCCAACTTGCCCAGATGACGGGCCGCCTGTTCGCCGACGCACGGAAAAGCTGCCATCGTGAGCGCGTCGATGCCACCGAGTCCGAATTGTGCGACCGCATCGGTCGGCGCATCGGACTGGCCGGCGATGAGGTTGCGCGCAGCATCCGGCTGATCAGCGGTGGCGCGGTCAGCCTGGACACCCAGGTCAACACCCAGGGCGCGACCGTGAACCTGGAAGATACCCTCGCCGCCGACGGCGCATCACCCGAAGACGACGTCATCCTGCGGCTGGACCACGCCAAGGTGCGCAAGCGCATCATGGCACTCGTTCACGAAATACTCGGCGAGCGGGAACGCGCGGTCTTCATGACCCGTTGCATGAGCAATGGCGAGGAGGTCGCACACCTCGAGACGCTGGCCGCGCGGTTCAGCGTAACGCGGGAGCGCATCTGTCAGCTCGAAGCGAGCGCGAAGCGCAAGATAGCGATGGCGTTGGCCCAGGAAGGCTACGCCGACTTCGCCAGGGGCGCGCAGATCATCCTACCGCCAACCAGGGCACGGCGGCGCCGCACGACGTTGCCGGCCAGAGAGAATACAGGCGTTCCAAGGGTCGCAGTGGCCGCCGCCTGAGTGGCCGCCGTAAATCCTGCTCTATCGTTGCTCCGCCACGCAGGCGATGCCGGCGTTCCGGACATGGTCGCAGAACGCGGCGGCGGCGCTGGCATCGGCAAATCCGCCGGTGCGCAACCGCCAAAAAACCTGGCCATTCAGTTCGACCTTGGCGACGATCGGCTGACGATCGCTCAGCAGCTGCGGCATCTGCTTTTGAAGCCGCTGCCACTCCGCCTGCGCGGCGCTCTCTGACGGAGCAGCGGCTAATTGAACCTCGACGGTTCTTGCCGTCGCAGCCCCCGCGGCAACACTCCGCACAGGCTCCGCAGTCGCGGCGGAAGCCGGCGGAACAGGTGCTGCCGCTGTGTCAGCAGGAGCCGCCGGCACCGGCGCCGCTGCCGCAGTCTTTTTCGCGGGCGCTGTGGGCATCGCAGTCTTGGCGGTAGCCATCGGCACCGCGGTCTCGGCTGAAGCCATCGGCACCGCTGCCGGGTTGTCACCCGTGGCCGTCCCTGGAGTCAGCAGGCTCGCGGTCGTGGCGGATTCTCCCGAGGCATAGGCGGCCATCGCCTTCTGCACCTCGTTGGGCGGCAGGTCCTGGGCCAGGATATGTTCCGCCTCCGTCTTGTCGCCGCCCATGGTCAACACCGCC
>DATKFJ010000459.1:0-4312 GCA_035511435.1 Acetobacteraceae bacterium
ACGGACCCGGCTGGCCTGCGCGCCCGCTTCTCGCTCATTCAATTGCCGGATCAGCCGGAGGGGCGCATCAACCTGGTGCGCCACCTGACGGCCGAGGCGTTGTGGCAGGAGCGGTTCCTGCACCATCCCAACAATGCGGTCGCTCTGGCCGACGTGTTGATCGTCGTCGACGATCCCGCGGCAGCGGCGGCGCGGTTTTCACGTCTCGTCGGATGTCCCGTGGTGCCCCATCCGGCGGGTGGTCTTGCGCTTGATCTGCCTCGAGGGTGCGTGCGCCTGGTGGCCGACACGGCGCTGTCATCGCCGGCGCCGCGCATCATCGGCCTCGCGGTTCGCACGAGCGACGGGAACCAGGCAATCGCTCGCCTGCTTGTCGAACGGGGCATCGCACATCGACGCGCCGGCGATTCGCTGACGGTCGATGCCGATGCCGCAGGCGGCGTCGCCTTGCGGTTCGTTCCGCAAGGCTGATCGCGTGCTCGCAGGTTTGACCCGCCGTGACCGCGCTCCTGGCAAGAAAGTGATGCACATTTTCGTCGTCATGGCCGCGCTTGTCTGGGGACAAGCCCCGCCGGCAGTAGCGGCACCGTGTCACGTCAGTTGCGCGCTGGGGCTTTCTGACGCTGGACGACTGGTTTAGGGTCCGGCCCGCTATGAGTTCGACATCCGATCCCGCCACCGGTCGCCCCGGTGGCGCAAGACCGCCCGCCTGGATCTTTGGCGTGATCGGTCTGCTGATTGCGCTCCTGTTGCTGGGCACCGGCGCCTTTATTTGGCTGGGTGGTGGAGGCACCGCCTCCCTGGTGGGTGGACCGTTCGTGCTGGAGGACAGCAACGGCAAACAGGTCACCGACCGCGCCTTCCTCGGCAAGTACATGCTGGTGTATTTCGGCTACACCTACTGCCCCGATGTCTGTCCCACCACGCTGAACGACGTGGCTGACGCGCTTGATCACCTCGGTCCGGAGGCTGCCAAACTCCAGCCGATATTCATCACGGTCGATCCGAAACGCGACACACCCGCCGTGATGAAGCAGTACACCGCCGCCTTCACACCGCGTTTGATCGGCCTCACCGGCACGCCGGAACAGATCGCCGACGCGGCAAAGGAATACCGCGTCTACTATGCCGAGCATCGCACCGGCCCGGGACCGGACGACTACTCGATGGATCATAGTTCCATTCTATATCTGATGGGACCTGACGGAAAATTCATCGCACCGATCCGTGCGGACGAATCCGGTGCGCAGATGGCGACGGATCTGGCAAAGCTGATGTCCTGACGCGCTCCACGCGATGCTTCGGCAACCCCCTCTCCCATAGACAAGAGCAAAGGATCAGCCGCATGCGTCATCTCGTCCTGGGCACCATGTTGTTCGCCGTGCCGGCTATCGCGTTGGCACAGCAGAATGGCATTCAGATCGAGAATGCGTGGTCACGTGCGGCGATGGCGGGTCGTACCGGCGTGGTTTACCTGACCATCACCGACACCGGTGCGCCAGACAGACTGACGGCGGCCAGTTCGCCGGTCGCCAGCAAGGCCGACCTGCACGAATCCTTCACCGACAACGGCGTGGCGAAGATGCGCGATGTCACGACGCTGCCGGTTGAACCTGGCAAGCCGCTGACGCTGTCACCGGATGGCTACCACATCATGCTGACGGGCCTGAAGCAGCCGTTGAAGCAGGGCGATACGTTTCCGGTCACGCTGAGTTTCGCAAAGGCCGGTCAGGTCACTGCGACAGTCACGGTGCAGAAGGCCGGCGGCAGCATGTCCATGCCGGGCATGCCGATGCACGGCGGTGACACGACGAAGTAATCGCCTGCCGCCGCCATCGGCTGCGCGTTCCAAATTGCGCCCGTGAGAACTCGTGCAACAGTCACGTCGTCGTGCCGCCGAATGCGAACATGCGGGACAAGGCGCCGCGCCGTCCGCTATCGGTCACCGTCCAGTGGTCGCCGAAGTGCCGTTCCAGCCGACGCTGGATCAGCGTCAGGATACCGGTCAGCACCAGGTACCAGATGCTGACCACCGACAACACCTCGAAATACCGGAAGTTGACGCTGTAGATGTTGGTGCCGGTCGCGAAAATCTCCTGCACGCCGATGGTGAACAGCAGCGACGTCGTCTTCAGCATGCTGATCACCTGGTTGCCTGTGGGCGGAACGATCACCCGCAGCGCCTGCGGGATCACCACCAGTCGCTGCACCTGCCAGACCGACAATCCCAGCGATCGGGCGGCCTCGCGCTGACCGTGTTCCACCGCACCCAACCCGGCCCGCACGATCTCCGTCATATAGGCGCCTTCGTTGACCCCGAGTGCCAGCACGCCCGCCGCCAACGCCGGCAGGTTGATCCAGTTGCCGGTCAACTCGGCCAGTGCGTCATACCAGAACACGATCTGCACCAGCGTCGGCAGGCCGCGGAACACCACCACATAGCAGCGCACCGCCACGCGCACCGCACGCAGCGATGATGCAGCGGCCAATCCGCCGACCAGGCCGAGTACGATGCCGATCGTCATCGCGGCGAACGTCACCCAGACGGTGATCCACGCCGGCCGAAGAAATGCGTCGGAGAACAGCAGATGCCAGAAGACGCCGGCATCGAAGCGCATCGGCGCGCGTCAGCCAGCCTGGCGGATATTGCCGTCCTGCAAACCCCACTTGGCCAGCAGCCTCTCATAGCTGCCATCCGCTTGCAGCAACGCCAGCGCCTTGCCGATCGCGTCCTTCATCGCCGTGTCGTCCTTGCGCAGCATGATGGCGACGCGGTGACGCGGCTGCCCGGGTCCGTCGCCCGACAGGATTGGGCTGGCGACCGCGAAATCACCTGGGTTGCGTTCCACGATATCGGCGACCGGCGCCCAATCCAGGAACGCCACTTCAACCGTTCCCTTGCGAAGCTGCTCCACGATCTCGTTGTTGGTCGGCATGATGCGCGCATCGATCTGCTGACCCGCGGGGCAGGCGTCCTTGTACTTGTCGATGTCATGCGCCTCGACCGAGCCGGCCAACACGGCAATGCTGTGTCCGCACACCGCTTGTTCGTCCTTGAAGTAAAGCCCGCTGCCCTTGCGAACCACCATGCGGATGCCGCCGAAGAAATACGGCACGAAGGCGAAGCTCTGCTCGCGCTGCGCGGTGATGCCGATCCCGGCGACCGCCGCATCGAACTTTTTCGCATCGAGCCCAGGGAACAGGCCGGCGAATGCCAGCACGGTATAGGCCGGCTTCAGGCACATCTGCCCAGCCAGAGCCGCCATCAGGTCGTACTCGAAGCCGATCTGGTTGATCGGCGGCATGTTGGCTGTGGGCGGCGGCGCGATGACGCCGAAGCTGAGCTGCCCGGAACTCGCGAGGTCCGTCGGCGCCGTCACGGGGCATGCGGCCCGCGCGGCGTGCGCTGCGACGGCAACCAGCATCAACGCACCCAGCGCGCGCGCAACAACGGCCAGCGCGCGCGCACCAACGGATCCCATCGCGTTTCCCTTACCGCGGTGGAACTTGCCGTCCCCTACCGTTCCACGCACATCGCCACGCCCATGCCGCCGCCGATGCACAGCGTCGCCAGGCCCTTCTTGGCATCGCGCTTCTGCATCTCGTGCAGCAACGTGATCAGCACGCGCGCACCCGACGCGCCGATCGGGTGGCCGATGGCGATCGCGCCGCCGTTCACGTTCACCTTGTCGGTGTCCCAGCCAAGATCCTTGTTCACCGCCAAGGCCTGCGCGGCAAACGCCTCGTTCGCCTCGATCAGGTCCAGGTCGTCGGTCTTCCATCCCGCCCGCGCCAGTACCTTGCGCGTCGCCGGGATCGGGCCGGTGCCCATCACCGCGGGGTCGACCCCCGCAGTGGCGAAAGCTGCGATCCGCGCCAGCGGCTTCAGGCCACGTTTGGCTGCTTCCGATGCGCTCATCAACACCAGCGCCGCCGCACCGTCGTTGATGCCGGACGCATTGCCGGCAGTGACCGTGCCGTCCTTGCTGAATGCCGGACGCAGCCGCGACATGGTTTCCATGCTGGCATCGTGGCGGATGTACTCGTCGTCGCTGACCACCACGTCGCCCTTGCGGCTCTTCACCGTTACCGGAACGATCTCATCCTTGAAGCGTCCCGCCTTCTGCGCCGCGCTCGCCTTTTGCTGCGAGGCCAGTGCGAACTGGTCCTGCTGCTCGCGCGTGATCTGGTATTTGGTCGCGACGTTCTCCGCCGTGTTGCCCATGTGATAGCCGTGGAACGCGTCCCACAGGCCGTCCTTCAGCATCGTGTCGATGAACTCCAGCCCGCCCATCTTCTGGCCAGCGCGCAG
>DATKFJ010000460.1:0-20389 GCA_035511435.1 Acetobacteraceae bacterium
GACGCCACCCCTTCTTCCCGGCCGTCCCCTTCACTCCGGTGGACGGCTTCGTCAGAACGCTGGACGCCATCAGATTGGAATGCTGGACGGGATCAGATCAGAACGCCGGACGCCATCACCTCAGAACGCCTGGACGGCTTCCATTGGAATCTGCAGGCATCGACCGAGCGACATTGCGAATCCAGGCACAACAGAATGATAAGCGATTTGCGCTTGCCGGCCGGGCGATGTTCGCAGACTGGTTGGAGCAACGTCGCCTAATAAACTGACCCAAATCGACCTGAGAAGAATCCCTTGGAACGCGATGAGTGGTCATCTCTGTTGCAGATTACCCTTATCGCTATTTATCATTTTCGCGATCTCTGGAAAGAGCAGATGATCTCGCTGCTCGGCAAGGCGTCATGGAAACGGCGTTAGCCTGGCGGAGGGCCGCATGGCAATCAGAACAAGACTGACGGAGTTTTTTGGGCTCCAACATCCGATCGTGCTGGCCCCGATGACACCGGCAGCCGGAGCGGACCTCGCATCGGCCGTTTCAGAGGCTGGGGGCTTGGGCCTGCTGGGTGGCGGTTATGCCGAGCGAGCTTCGTTCATGGCGAAAGCATCGGACTTGTCCGCGACATACCGCGGGCAGGCGAACTGGTGCGGCGTATCTCCGCGGAGGCGACGGCACGCCTGTCGCCGGGTCGGCAGAACCAGTTCGTGGGCGAAGCCGGAGCCGCGGCGGAACGGACTTGACCCCGAAACCATTTCCCTAGCGTTTGACTGGAGAGCTCGCGATGTCCGATCCCACCCCTGCCACAGTCGGCGTTGATCATATCGGACTGAGCGTCCGAAACCTTGAAAGCACCCGCCGCTTCTTTTGCGACTGCCTCGGGTGGAATGTCGTCGGTGAGCGGCCCGACTATCCCGCCGTCTTCGTCTCCGACGGCAGCCTGATCGTCACCTTGTGGCAGGTCGAGTCGCCGGCAAGCGCCGTGGCGTTTGACCGGCGCGCCAATGTCGGCCTGCATCACCTCGCGATGGCTGTGGCTGATCGCCCAGGGCTGGATGCGCTGCACGAACGCGTCGCGAGTTGGCCGGACGTCGTCGTGGAATTCGCTCCGGCGCTCTCCGGGAAAGGACCGAAGATCCATTTCATGGTACGGGAACCAAGCGGCGTTCGGCTTGAATTCGCCTACGACCCTCGCCTCGAAGCGGCCCGCAGGCGGCAGTGACAAAACCTGCCATGCCTGATCTCGGGTTTTCCCGTTCAGCATGGCCATGACAATCCTGCAGGATTGAGGCGGATGGGGATCAGAGGTCGAGATGGACGGCCTCGACCCGGCCCGCGTCGGTCGCGGCAGGGACGGCGATGCAAATGAGAGCCTCGCCGTCGCGCACGTTGTAGGATGGCGACTTCGCATAAGTAACGGCGCCCTTGAGGATCCGCGTCCTGCACGTACCGCAATGGCCTTTCCGGCAGCTAAACTCATGGGAGAGGCCGCGCGTTTCGGCGAGATCGAGCAGCGATCCCGCTTCGGGCATCCAACACGCCACCTTGTCGGACGCCACAAACACAATGGGTACAGGGACCGTCGCCGCCGGTAGCAGGGGCTCCGCCACGAGGCTCTTGTCCAACGAGCGATTTAGCGAGCCAGGTCCGAAGGCTTCGGCGTGCACACTCTCATCGCGGACATCGAGGCGGCGCAAGCTGTCGTAGATCGATTGTGTGAAGGCGGCCGGACCGCACAGATAGAAGTCGCAGTCCTCGAGCGGGAGCATCTTGGTCAGCAGGGTCTCGTCGATCCGGCCGATGGCGTCGTAGTCCCGCCCTTCTGTCGCTCCATCAGCATGGCTGAGCAGACGCACCAGAGTGATCGCTCCCTTCGCGGCCACGACAAGCTCCGTCAGCTCGGTATCGAAGGCACGGTCGGCTTTGGATCGGGCCGCATAGAAAAACCAGGTCGGCCGGAAGCGCCGCGTGCGAATGCCCTCGTATACGATATGGCGCAGCATAGCCAATAGCGGCGTCACACCGATGCCGGCAGCCAAAAGCGCTGCGGGCCGGCGTTCCGCGGCATTGATGACGAAGCTGCCATCAGGAGCCCGCGCCTCGATGATGTCGGCCTCCCGCAGGCAATCATGCAGGAACGAGGAGACCAGGCCCTGCCGCTTCACGCTGAGGCGATAGATACCGTCCGAGGGTGCAACCGAGAGGGTGTAGGTCCGAATGAGCGGCAAAGCGCTCCCCGCCGGCACAACACGGATTGGCAGAAACTGGCCGGCCACGTGGGGACTGATTCCGGCACCGTCAGTTGGCTCAAGATGGAAGGACCGAATGACAGCGCTCTCCTTGACGATCCTGGAGACCCGGAGGGGACGCCATCGCGTCGCCAGCGTCGCCAGCGTCGCCAGCGTCGCCAGCGTCGCGGCTTTCTGGCGACGCTCGACCTCCGCCCAACTGCCTGTCGACAGCGAGTTTGGCGACCGGCCCTCTGGCGAAGCGGCCCAGCGAAGCGGCAGAGCATTGGGCCGGTAGAGGATCTGGCGCGGTTTGAACCGCCAAAACCGCTCAGCGCCCTGAAAGTCTTTGATCTCGGGCGAATCAAGGATGACCTCGACGTCGCCGGTGAGCTGCAACAGGTCCCCGGTTTCCCAGTCCGGAAAAGCCAGGCCGCCCTTCGGATTGACCAGGAAGTTGCCCAACGTGTTGAAGAACCGGTTGCCGGCAAAATCCGGAATCGTGATGACGCCGTCCGGACCAATCCGCACAAAACCCGGTTTGCCGCCGCGATGCGAGACATCGACCTGCCGGTGGCCGGATTCGCGCGCGGCATAGGATGCAACGAACAGCGTGTCGGCGCTCTGGATCAGTGCGCGTACGCGATCGTCTGCCACCTCTTGCGGAATACCTGGTTCGGCCGAAGGCTTCGCGGGATCACGGGTGAAGGAGAACTGCCTCATCTGGATGTACTGCGGACAATTGCCGTAGCTTTGTTTGACAACCAGATCGAACCCATCGGCATCATTGCGGCTGACAGGCCCGTTCAACCGATTGCGGCGGCGGGTGAACAGATCGATCCCCAGCAGTCCCAGGCCATCGCCATCCTCCATGCCGGCATCGGCCGGATCGCCAGGATCGCGCGGGATGCGGATGCTCAGTCGATGAGGGCTGGCCGCCCGCATGAAGCCCGGGCGGCCACTGCGGAGCGTTGCCCAAGCATTCCCCGCCGGATCGACCGCGCCCAGGACGACGAATGGGAGCAACGGAAAGAATTGGCTATGTTGGTCGATCAGGTGATCGCGGATTGCTCTCTTGCCGACCTCAGCCATCCGATCGGCAACACCGACACTGCTCTGCATCGCTATTTCACCGGCATGCCAAGTCGTGACAGTTCCTCCTTGTTCGCTGGTATTCATAGCGAGCACCTTTCGAATGGGAGAGTTTGTCGGCGCTCGAGAATGCGCGACAAGAAGCGAGAGGGTACGGTCCGCGCGCATCCTGGCTGCGTATGGGACCTGCGTCCTTCGTGACCTCACGTCTCGAAATCACCACTGCGTGCCAGGTTTGTTGCGGGAGAGAACAAACTGCGGGTCGCAAGCGACATGCCGGAACTTAACGGCAGTCGCTCGCCAACCGTCGACACCTACTGAGGCAGCTCAGTCTTGATTTTAGCGACACCCGCCTGTGCGCAAGCTTCGTCCTTATCACCCCCGGGCGAGCCAGCTACACCCAGTCCGCCAACGATTTCGCCATGGGCCATGATAGCCACAGCACCCGGCAGAGCGATTATGTTCGGCAATGTGGCGAGTTGGGCGGCAGCGGGATTGTGCTGTACCGTTTCAGCAAATCCCCCCGATGTTTGCTGCTTGAAGAGCGGCCCCATAGTAATGACCGTATAGGCTTTCCGGAAGCTGCTATCCCGCGTGTGGATTGTACTATGGCCTCCACGCAGAATGACTTGCGGGACGCCGGAAACGTCCACGAGGGTAACGGTCACGGCATAATCGTTCGCAGTGCAGGCCCGAAGGGCCTCCTGCGCCGCAGAGTTCGCAAGTTCGAACGGGACCGAATAGCCGTGCTGGTTCACCTGTGCATGTGCGAAACCAGGGAGAGCGATCGCTGCAAGGCCAGCAGCGGCAATAATGGCATTCCGTGTCATGGAGTTGTTCCTTTCAGGTCCTGCCGAGTTGGCTCGGTGGATGCACCATAGAGGGCTTCCATCGCGACGCGGCAGTCGCCATATTTGAGAACTAACCTCTCATTTTCCGGAAGGCTTTGGCCAATGGACCGTCTCGAAGCCATGTCGATCCTGCTCCATGCCGTGGAGGACGGCAGCCTTTCGAAGGCGAGTCGGAACCTTGGCCTGCCCCTTGCCACCGTCAGCCGGAAAGTCTCCGAGTTGGAGGCCTATCTGAACACCACGCTTTTTACGCGATCGGCGAAGGGACTCATGCCGACGCCAGCCGGCCTTTCTTTCATTACGGCCGCCAAAGCTATCCTGGAGCTGGTGAACGAGGCAGAGCGCACCGCTTCCGGCGAATACACCGCACCCAAAGGAGACCTTGCGGTGACAGCTCCGACCATGTTCGGTCGGCTGCACGTCCTGCCGGTATTGAAGGAATTTCTGAGCGCCTACCCCGAAGTCGACGTTGGATTAGTGCTTACCGACCGCATTGCCCATTTCGTAGACGACCAGGTGGATGTTGCGTTGCGGATCGGCAATCTTCCGGACAGTGCGCTGACTGCCACCGGCCTTGGATCTGTGCGCCGCGTTGTCTGTGCGAGTCCCGCCTATTTCGCCCAGCACGGAAGCCCCTTGACGCCCGACGATCTCCGGCATCGTCCGGCCATCACTTTTGAAAGTGTCTCGGCTCCTGGAGTTTGGCGCTTCTACTCCGGCAGCAACCAGCTCGATGCGGTGCTGCGCTCGCGCCTCAGCGTCAACACGACAGATGCAGCGGTCGATGCAGCGATTGCCGGCATGGGGTTGGCTCGCGCCAACTCCTATCAGGTCGTCGATCATGTGCGGCGGGGAGCGCTGGCGCTCACTCTTGAAGCATTTGAGCCGCCAGCCCGGCCGGTGAGTTTGATCTACAACAGCCACGCCCGCCTGCCGCTCAAGCTGCGTGCATTCATCGATTTTGTCACCCCGCGGCTGCGTGCCCGACTGAAGGCCGCCGCATTATGATTTCGGCTGGAAAGAACACCGCAATTTGCGGCGGGCTTCAACGAAGGTCTTTGGCCGAATGCCGACCTTAATGCCTGACGGAGAGAGAGGTTTTGGCACCGGGTTCCACGAGTGTGGACATCGTCCTCGATCCGGGTGGCCACCCGTCGCGCCGCCTTACCGCCAAATCTGGCCGCGCCGAAGCTATTCATTCGCCAGACGGAGGAGTGTCCGCCGAATATCGGCTATTCGCACGAAGGTCCATTGGCACTAGGTGACCGGTTGGTCGGTCCGTGGTGTGCCAGACATCTGCTCATAGATCTCCGATATCGTCGGCGCGATCCTCTATCCCGAGAGCGCGCCTCGGCATCGGTGAGACCGTTCGCATCGACGGTGGCATGAACGCCGACCACTGACCCTTGGCAAAAGGAAAATGAATCGTGAGCCAGCTCGATAAAATCCTGTACACCGCCAAAACTCACACCACCGGCGGCAGGGAGGGTGCATCCCGCAGCCTTGACGGTCGCCTGGACGTCAAGCTCTCGCGCCCTGGCGCAGCCGGCACCGGCACCAATCCAGAGCAGCTGTTCGCCGCCGGTTGGTCGGCCTGCTTCCTGAGCGCAATGCAGGTCGTCGCCGGCAGGATGAAGATCGCACTCCCGGCTGACACGGCGGTCGACGCCGAAGTGGACCTTGGCCCCGTGGGCGATGCCTATGGAGTTGCGGCGCGTCTCGATGTGAGCTTGCCCGGCCTCGAGCACGACGTTGCCTTGCGCCTGATCGAGGCGACACACGAAGTGTGCCCCTATTCCCGCGCCACCCGTGGCAATATCGACATCGCAACCAGGCTGGTCTGAGGCGAAGTCGCTTCGATCGGATGTGATCCCATCTGCATCCATGACAATCCCGCTACTACGCATTTCCGGTTCACGCCGGAGCTTGTCGGCACAGACAAGCGCGTCCCCGGTGCGTGTGGAGACTTCAGGCTGCCAGCACCGCGTGCCAAACTGCGGATGCAGTTCGACCTTGAACGGACAGACGACGCAGTCCGAACTGGTCCGTGCGAATGCGGTGCATCAGTTCAATGCCGGCGAGCGTGATCGCCGCGTGTCGGAAGCCCTTGAAGCCCAGCATCACAGTGATACGCTGCTTCACGCCCCGATGGTCCTGCTCAATCAGGTTGTTCAGGTACTTCGATGAGGCAGCTTCGTGTCGTTGGACAGCGAGCCATCGGCTTTCAGTTCAGGCACCACTCGGTGCGAGGCCGCATAGCAGTCCAATGTGATTGTCTGTGGCGCGCTGCCGGCCTTTAAGTGCAGCGTGCCAGCATGCCTGACGCAAGCCTTTCATTTGCACCAGAGTCCTTCAAAGCGGGTTTGGTCCGACAACTTTCCAGTGGTGCCGCTCAAAGAATTTAGCGCGTTCATCGTCATTCATTGCGCGGCGTTCCGACAGTTCCTCGATGAGGCCTCCGGCGGCCGCGGGAGTGTAGAGAAACAGCACACGGCCGGTTTCATTACCCGTGTTCTTCCACGCATGCGGGACGTTACGCGGCATGAACGCGCAGGTGCCGGGGCCGCCCACGGTTATCTCGTCGCCAATCTTGAAGGTGAATTCGCCGGAAATAACCCAGGCGACCTCATCGCTATCGTGATGCAAATGATGGATGCTCGCGGTGCCGGCTGGCAGGGTCTCCTCGAACATCATGATGCTCTCGTCTGTCTCGCGGCCGAGGAGCTTCAATGCGAAGAAGCGACCTGGTGTCGGCGATTCGATATGTTTCCCGCCGCCCGCAGGTATGACAAAGCCCTTTGCTGCGCTCATTTCAGTGTCCCTTCCCACTGCTGAACGAGGATAGACCGTTGGTGTTTCCGTCCGCCAGTCCGGGGTCTTCCACTGTTCAACATCCGCGTCTACGCGACTGTATCGGCGCTGCGGACGGGTGCCAGCAGCCCCTCGGGTTGGCCTAATGCCCCGCGCGGCCCCCGCCGTGGCCGCCGCCGTGGCCGTCGGAGGGCGTTGGTTGGCGGGCGAAGCCGGCGATCAGCTCGTCGATGCGGGTCGGGTCGGACTGTTCCATCACGTGACGGGCGAAGCGGGCGCAGACGTCGATCTCGACGGAGCGCACCGCCTGCTTCACCCGAGGGACCGCCGACGCGGTCATGCTGAAGCTGCGCAGGCCAAGACCCAGCAGCAGTGGGGTCAGCCGCGGATTGGCTGCCATCTCGCCACACACCGACACCGGCCGCCGCATGCGCAGCGCCGCCTCGGTGGCGAACTGGACCAGGCGCAGCACCGCCGGGTGCAGCGGATCGTACAGGTCCGCGACATCGGTCTCGCCGCGGTCCACCGCCAGCGTGTACGCGGTCAGGTCGTTGGTGCCGATGGCGAAAAAGTCGGACTCGAGGGCAAGCGCGTCCGCTGACAGGGCCGCGCCCGGCGTTTCGATCATGATGCCGAGAGGCGGCAGCTTCTCCGGAAGGCGTTCGCCGCGACGGCGCAGGCGGCGCCCCGTGCGTTCGTAGATCTCGCGCGCCGCCCGCACCTCGGAGACGACCGTCACCATCGGCAGCATGACGCGTACCGTGCCGGCGGTGCTGGCACGCAGGATCGCGGCGAACTGCGTCTCCAGCAATTCAGGTCGGCGCAGCAGCAGCCGAATGCCGCGCAAGCCGAGTGCCGGGTTGGCGTCGGCCACTTCCGGCACGATGCCGGCGCTGGACAATGCCTCGATGTCCTTCTCGCCGCCCCAGTCGAGCACGCGGATAACGACCGGATCGCCGCCCATCGCCTCGACGATGCCGCGATAGGTTTCCGTCTGGGTGTCCTCGTCCGGTATGGTCTCGCGGTTCATGAACAGGAATTCGGTGCGCAGGAGGCCGATGCCGACCGCGCCCGACTGGGCAATCAGCGGCAGCTCCAGCGGCAGTTCTAGGTTGGCCTGAAGTTCCACCGCCGAACCATCCATGGTCTCGGCTGGCAGGCGGCGCAGCTTGGCGTAGCGCTGCCGCTCGCGGGCGAACGCGGTCACCGCACGGCGCGCCGCGGCCAGGGTCGCGCTGCTGGGGTTGAGCGTCACCGTGCCGGCCGAGCCATCGACCACGGCAACATCGCCTGGGCGAATGGCATGGGCCAATGCGGTGGCGCCCAGCACGGCCGGCACGCCGAGAGCGCGCAGCATCACCGCGGTGTGGCCCTCGGCGCCGCCTTCCTCGGTGGCGACGCCGGCGAGCCGCGACGGATCGAGCAGGGCGGCATCCGACGGCCGCAGCGCCTCGCTGATCAGCACTGCGCCTTCAGGCAGGCCGGCAAAGCTGCGATACGGCGCGCGGGTCAGGTTGCGCACCAGGCGACGGCCGATCTCCCGAACCTCCTCGCCACGCCGGGCCAGGCTTGCGCGGTCATCGGCCGATATTCCCGGTTCGGCCTGCCGCATGATCGTGCTTGCGATCGCCTCGGTTTCCGCCATCACGGCACTTTCGGCCGATAGCAGCGTATCCTCGATGCGGTGGCGCACGGCGCGGATCAGGCGAGACGGACCCAACATCCGGATATAGGCATCGATCAGCGGGGCGATTTCCGACTGGCTTTCCTCCGGCAGTACCGTGAGGCGGGCACGCAGCTTTCCGAGTTGCTTGCGCGACTGGACGATCGCAGCGTCGAGCCGCGCACCTTCGGCGGCGCTGTCGACGGCCTGGATCTTGTGGCGGGTGATCTGCGGTGCCGGTTCGGCGGCCTGAAACACCGGACCGATCGCCACGCCGGCCGAAACCGCGATGCCGGTAAAGCGGGTCTCCGGCCGCGAATTCTCCAGCCGGTCGCGGCCGAGACGCTTGTGCTGCGGGGGCGGCGGTTCAATCCTGCTCATGGAAGCCGGACTCGACAAGCTCGGCCAGGGCGTCAAGCGCTTCCTTGGCGTCCCAGCCTTCGGCGCGAAGCTCGATGGCGGCGCCCTTGCCGGCCCCCAGCATCATCAGTCCCATGATCGAGCGCGCCGAAACCGCCTGGCCGTCGCGGATCACTTCGACCGATGCGCCGAAGCGCTCCGCCATCATGACGAATTTGGCGGCGGCCCGGGCGTGCAGGCCGCGTGTGTTGGGAACGGTGACGCTGCGCGTCAGGACGGGGGCGCTGGCCGGCGGTGATGTATCTGGTGACGGATTGTCGCCGTCATCCGGCGTCATCCGCACGAGCCATTTATCTTGCCGTTTATCTTGCAGCCGTTCAGCACGTGGGATGCCGCGGCAATGTATTTCCGTCCGGCTTCCTCCGCGCAGTTCACCGCATCGGCCAGCGGCTGGTTGGAACGGACCTTGGCCAGCTTCACCAGCATCGGCAGGTTGACGCCGGCGATCACCTCGACGCCCTTCCGCTCCATCATGGAGATGGCGAGGTTGGATGGCGTGCCGCCGAACATGTCGGTCAGCAGCACCACGCCATCGCCTTGGTCGCAGCGGCAGATACAGGCCTCGATTTCGGCGCGACGGTTTTCGATGTCGTCGTCGGGACCGATACAGACCGTATCGACGTTCTTCTGCGATCCGACCACATGTTCCATGGCCAATCGCAGTTCCTCGGCCAGGCGGCCGTGGGTCACCAGGACCATGCCGATCATTGGAGTTGGCAGGCTTCCGTGGTGGTAGGGTGTGCTGAACAGATCATGGGGTCGTCTCAGGCCTCCTGTGCCTGAACCGGCGCTGCTTGCAAAGCCTCGCCGCAATCTTCGTCGGAAGTGCCGCCCGGGCTTGGTTCCGAACGGTCGGTCAGATAGGCCGCGTCATGGCCTTCACGGGCCAGTTCGCGGTGCGTCACGTGCAACCGCCAACCCAGGCTGGCGCCACCGGAGGCGTACGCGGCCGCAATCCGGGATGCCAGGTGATCGGCCAGTTTCTCGACCAGGTAAACCGAGCGATGCCGGCCCCCTGTACACCCAATCGTGATCGTAGCATATTTCTTGCCCTCCTGGAGGAACCTCGGCAAGAGCATGTCGATCAATTCGGCTAACTTAACGAAAAAGGCCGGGAAATCGGGGTCCGCCTCGATGAAGGCGCCCACCTCGCGGTCCAGGCCCGTTCGGCTTTGCAATATGGTATCGTAGTGAGGGTTTCGCAAAAAGCGTGCGTCGAATACCAGATCAGCTTCCCGCGGAACGCCCTGCGTATAGGCGAATGAGATTAACGATACCACCATGCGGGTTTCCGCGGCATCGCTGCCGGCGCCGAAATGCCGCTCGATCAGCCGACGGAGCGCCGAAAGCGGCAGTTTCGAGGTGTCGATGACGAGGTCCGCGCCAAGCCGCAGCGGCGCGGTGAGCAACTCTTCGTGGCCGATCCCGTCGCTGACGCGGCCCTGGGGGGCTATCGGATGGCGCCGGCGGGTTTCGGTATAGCGCCGCAGCAGCGTGGTTTCGTCGGCCCAGGCGTAGACCAGTTCCAGCCGCAGCGATGGCCTGGCGCGCAGCCGTCCCAGGGTTTCCAGCACAAGCTCCGCGTCGAAGCCCCGGGTGCGCGCATCCACGCCGATGGCCAGCTTGCGGTCGCTGCGGGTCACCATCTCCTCCAGCATGCGCAGCGGCGGGTTGTCCACGGCGTCGTAGCCCAGATCTTCCAGCGCCCGCAGCACGGACGCCTTGCCGCCGCCGGACAGGCCGGTGACCAGCACGACGCGCAGCCGCTCCGGGCTCATGGCGCGAAAGCTCCCGCCACCTGGGCGACGCGACCGAGCGCGCAGTCCAGCGCCAAAACGACGCGCTCCGGGGCGGATGCGGCGGATGCGTCGAGGCGCACGGTGGGCAGGTCCAGCAGTCCATGGCGTTCCGGCCACGGCAGGCGTGGGGAGGCGCCAAGTTCGACGGGCAGGGCTAGTTCTTCGGCCGGGTCTAGTTCGACGACCAGGGCGAGCTGCGCGGCGGCGACGAACGGCAGGTGCACGATGCCGATGCCGCGGACTTCCAGCAGGCCTTCCAGCGGCGGCACGGGACGCGCCACGCCATCGGCGATGTCCACGCGGTCATCGGCGACCAGATCGAAGCCGCGCGCAAGCAACCGAAGCACCAGGTCGGACTTGCCCGCGCCTGACGGCCCGATCAGCAGCACGCCATCGCCATCACGGCTTGCGCAGCTCCCGTGGATCTGCATGACCCTGCAGTCTGGGCCGATACGTGGCGGAAAGGAAGCGGCTTGTCGTGTGGCAGAGCGCGTGCCAGCGTCGCCGCCGCCATGATCGATCGAAGTGCCATTGCCGCCGCCGCCACCCGGATCGCCGGGTTTGTGCGACACACGCCTCTCCTTTGCCTCACCGGGGCCGAACTGGAGCTGGGCTTTCCGGTGACGCTGAAGCTGGAACTTTTGCAGCATGCGGGCAGTTTCAAGCCTCGCGGGGCGTTCAACCGGCTGTTGTCGGCGGACCTGCCGGCGGCCGGAGTGATTGCGGCATCGGGCGGCAACCATGGCGCGGCGGTGGCGTACGCCGCGCGGGCGCTGGGTGCGACAGCGGAGATCTTCGTCCCCGTGCTGACACCGGCTGCGAAGGTGGCCCGCATCGCCGGTTATGGCGCTCGCGTGGTGCAGACCGGAGCGACCTATGCCGAGGCTTTGGCGGCGTCACGGGACCGGCAGGCGGAAACGGGGGCGCTGGAAGTGCACGCCTACGATCACCCGGACGTGCTCGCCGGGCAGGGCACCGTTGGGCGGGAGTTCGAGCAGGACGCACCGGATCTGACGCATATTCTGGTCGCCACCGGCGGCGGCGGGCTGATCGGCGGGATCGCGGCCTGGTATGCCGGAAGTGCCGCAGTGATCAGCGTTGAGCCGGAGGGTTGCCCTGCGCTGCATGATGCGTTGAAGGCCGGGCATCCGGTGGCCGCCCCGGTGGGCGGGCTGGCGGCCGACAGCCTTGGCGCGCGGCAGGTGGGTGGGCTGATGTTCCCGTTGGCTCAGGCATACGTCGGCGGGGCGGTGCTGGTGCCGGATGCGGCGATCGGGGCGGCGCAGCGGACGATCTGGGACCGTGTGCGACTTGTTGCCGAGCCTGGCGGCGCCACGGCGTTGGCTGCGTTGCTGTGTGGCGCGTTCGTTCCGCCGGCCGGCGCGCGGGTCGGTGTGCTGGTATGCGGCGCCAATACCGATCCTGCGAAGGTGGTCGGACCCGATCCTGCCAAGGCAATCGAACCATGAGTGCTGAGCGTTATCTGCTTGCCGTCGACGCGCGGGGCATTGCCACCCTGACGCTCAATCGACCGGAGGTTGCGAACGCCTACGACGAGGAATTGCTGCGGGCGTTGACTGCGGCGTTGGAGCGGTTGGCGGACGATGGTGCGGTGCGGGCGGTGGTGATTCGCGGTGCCGGACGGCATTTCCAGGCGGGGGCCGACCTGAACTGGTTGAACCGGCTGTCGCGTCAGGGGCCGGCGGAGAACTACGAGGCATCGATCATCACCGTGCGGTTCAGCAAGGTGCTGAACGAACTGCCGAAGCCGACGATCGCAGTGGTGCACGGTGCGTGCTTCGGTGGTGGATGCGGCATTGCGTGTTGCGTTGATATCGCGCTGGCGACGCCGGATGCGCTGTTCGGCATCAGCGAGGTGCGGCACGGCATCGCACCGACACCGATTTCCACGCACATGGTGAATGCGATCGGCATACGGCAGGCGCGTCGCTATGCGCTGACCGGCGAGCGGTTCGGCGCGGACGAAGCGCTGCGGATCGGGATGGTGCACGAGGTGGTGCCGGCGGCGGGCTTGGAATCTCGGCTGGCCGAGGTGGTGGATGCGATTCTGTTGAGCGCGCCCGGGGCGATTGCGCGGACCAAGCTTTCGATGCTGGGGGCGAACCGGCTGCTGCTGGATGACCGGCAGGCGGAACTGCTGGCGCACGAGGGTTGGATGCAGCGGCAGTCTGCCGAGGGGCAGGAGGGCACCACGGCATTTCGCGAAAAGCGCAAGCCGGGGTGGTATCAGGCGCCACAGTAGTCTGCGATCACTCCTTGCGCCCACGTTTTGACTGGGCGTAGCTTGACCGGGCGAAGCTTGTCAGGGCGTGGCTTGTCAGCGCCGCGCCATCATCGTGGAACCTGCCATGCTCGACGACAACATCGCCATCGGCGAATCGCTGTTCGAACAAGGCCAATACAAAGATGCGGCGGACCGATTGAGGACCGCACTCGCGGCCACCCCGGACGATCCGCATGCTTTGAACGTTCTGGGTGCGGCGCTGGGCAATCTTGGCCAGACGGACGAGGCGGTCAGGCAGTTCCGCAGGGCGGCGACGATCTGGCAACGGACCGATGCGCGCGAACAGGCGCGTTCCCTGCGCAACGTTGCCGTGGTGCTGCGCGACAAGGATAAGCTGGCATCAGCGGAACAGGCCATACGCGAGGCAATTCAGGCGTGGCCGGATTATGCGGCCGCATATTGGACGCTGGGGCTGATCCTGCGGCGGCTGGAGCGAAATGCCGACGCGGCGGACGCATACCAAAAGGCCGTCACCCTTGAACCGGATGACGCGTACAAACACAACGAACTGGGATTGACGCTCGCGGCGTTGGGTCGTGACGCCGAAGCGGAACGGCATTTCGAGCGCGCAAGCATCCTTTGGCAGAGCGCCAAATCCGCGGATCGCAAGTTCGCGCTGCGCAACTGGGCCAACGTTCTGATCAGGCGGGGCGACAGGCAGCTTGCGGTGGCAAAGCTGCGTGAGGCCCGCGACGCCGATAGCGCCGATCCGAGCACTTACAACAGCCTCGGTCTGGCGCTGGCCGCGTTGAAGGATTTCGCCGAAGCGATCAAGAACTACGAGCAGGCGAGCGGGCTCTGGGCCGCCGAGAAATCCGTGAGCCAGAAGTTTGCGCTGCGCAATTGGGCCGATGCGTTGCTCGCGCTTGGCCGGACGGCGGACGCCGTGGCGAAATTGCACGACGCGGTTGACGCTGATCCGGGCGATGCGAATACGTATAACGCCCTTGGCCTTGCGCTGGCCGAGCAGCGCAACTTCGACGAGGCTATCGTCAATTATCGGAAGGCGAGCGAGCTGTGGCCCGACACCCCGCGGGATCGCAAGTTCGCGTTTCGCAACTGGGCCGCCGCATTGGGCGAACTCGGCCGTGCGACGGATGCGCTGGCGAAGCTGCGTCAGGCGATCGCCGCCGACCCCGGCGATGCGGCCTCCTACAACTCCCTTGGGTTTGAACTGGTCAAGGAGCAGGCGTTCGCCGAAGCGGTTGAAGCCTACGACAAGGCAGCCAAGTTGTGGCCTGCGTCATCGGGGGATCGCAAGCTCGCGGCGCTCAATTGGGCCGACGCGCATTTCCGCTACGCCATTACCCTGTCGGAGAAAGGTCGCTCGCTGGATGCGATCGAGCAGTATGACCGGGCGATCGCGCTGGATGAGGACGGCCCCTATTCGTACCACAACAAGGCGGATCAACTCTTTCAACTCGGTCGTTACCGGGAGGGTTGGGATGCGTGGGAGGATGCGTTCGACCGCTTCAATGCCGCATTCAAGGCAGCATTGCAGCGACAGCCAGCCGAGTTGACTCCATTGGAAACGGAACGGGCGGCGTATTTCGGCTACATGCTGACCCGGGTCTTTGCTGATTACGCGGCCGCCGACAGGGCGTTCACGTTCGTATTGAAGAACGTTCCCGGTTTGCCGCTCGCGCTATGCGGCCGCGCACTGCTCTATCGTCGGTGGGTGGACTCCGAGGACGCGACACAGGCAATCCGCGTGCTGGCCGGACAGGTGATGCGCGATGCGTGCGATGCCATGCGTCCTTCGACGGATCCGGGCAATCCGCCGCTGTACAACGATCTGTTGGTGCTGACCGACCTGCATATCGCGAACCGCGATTTTTCGGCTGCGGGGCAGTGCCTGAGTCAAGCGGAGAGCGCAACCACCGATTCCGTTCTGCGTCGGTCGGATATCGCCGTCCGGCGCGGCGTGATCTGCCTCGGCAAGGAAGAGTACGCCGACGCGGTACGATTTCTCCGCGAGGGCCTGCTGGACCGCGGCGACGATCTGGACCTGCAATCCAAGCTTGGCCACACACTGCTGGGCGCCAGGCAATATGACAATGCACGGCGCGCGTTCCGCCGAGTTCTTGCGGTTGCTCCCGGACATATCGAAAGCCTGATCGGCTGTGCCGGCGCGTGCATCGCGCTTGGCGACGACGGCGATACCGATCAGTACGAGCGGGCGGAGCAACACCTGAACGATGTGCTGCGCTACGGCCGCGACACCAGGTCGGGCTCGCAATTCCTTCGCAGCAATCGGATTGCGGAGATTCTGTACCTGCGCGGTTATGCACGGGTGAAGCGTTGGGAGGCTGGCGCCGGCCGGGTGCGATATGGCCTGCTGCAAGATGCGTTGTCCGACTTCGAGCGAAGCCGCAAGGAAAATCCAAGGCACGAACAGGCGGTAGCGGCGATCGACAAGGTCGGCAATTCCCGTTTCCGCCACATCGAGGAGTCGTTGGCAAACCGGGTCGGCCCCTTGCTGTTCCTTGGGGCGGGCCTGGCCCTGTTCGCGTGGGCGCAGCTCGACTATTTCTTTGGCGATGCGCTGCGCAGTGCGGTGCATGGTCCACCAATACGGCGCACCTGACGGAGACCGGCTATATCTCGCTCACGTTCGGCGGCCTGGTGTTCGGAATGGCCGGCCTGTCTCTGCCGACATTGCTGAAATTGAAGGTGGCGGGAATCGAACTGCAGAAGGCGGCGCCCGAGCAGGCGATACGCGCCAGCGGCCTGGGGCTTTCGCGATTTGACGCCGACCCGCTGATCGATCGAGCGGGCGTGTCCGGTCCCTACCCAGGGCAAGCCGGCGGAAAGAAGCAGGTGGACGGACACCGGCCCGATGCGGTGCCGAAGGGCGATGACGAGGTTACGACTCAAGCGGAGTGATGTGGGTCAAGCGGAGTGATGTGGATGCGCGTGATGGTGTATTTCGTTGGATGGTTCCCGGCATGACATATTCGCTGCTGGTTCGCGACTGCGCCACCGGTGCGCTTGGCGCCGCGGTCGCATCGCGCTTCTTCGCGGTCGGTGCGATGTGTATCCACGTCGAGGGCGGCGTTGCGGCGCTGTCCACGCAGGCACTGGTCAACCCGATGTACGCCGTGCAGGCGATGCCTCGGCTGCGCGCCGGCGAACCGGCGGATGCGGTGCTGGCATCGCTGGTGGCGCCGGACCCCGGCGCGCCGCAGCGGCAGTTCCATATCATCGACGCGGCGGGTCGCATCGCCCAGCACACCGGACCGGACTGCGTCACCTGGTCGGGCCATGCGCGCGGCCAGGACGTGTCGGCTGCCGGCAACATGCTGGCGGGACCCGCCGTCGTGCAGCGTATGGTAGAGGCGTATCTGGGTTCGACCGGGAGCCTGACCGAACGGCTGATCTACGCGCTGGAGGCAGGCGAGGCGGCGGGCGGCGACAAGCGTGGCAAGCAGTCGGCGGGCCTGAAGGTGTGCACGCGCGATCCGTATCCGGATCTCGATATCCGTGCTGATGATCACCCCGATCCGCTCGCGGAACTGCGCCGGCTGTATCGTGTCAGCCTGGAGCGTTTTGCCGTGTTCCGTCGGTTCGTTCCAGGCAGGGACAGCGAATGGGGCACGCTGGACCGTGCTGTCCTGGATGCGGCGGTGGCGCGGGATCGCGTATTGCCGGGGTAAGGCAGGTCGTTGGCGGGAAGATGGCGAGGCGGCAAGCTCGGTCACGCTGGGATACCGTGACCGAGCTTGCTTCGTCGCTGCGCTTCTTGCAATGACGGGATGATAGGGCGGCGGTTCAAACGGAGGGGTTTCATGCGTCGGGTGGCGATCGGCTTATTGTGCGTCTTGTCGCTGGCAATACAGGCAGTAGCGCAGCAACGCGTGCTGCATATCGGGCTGCGGCAGGACCCCGACATACTCGATCCCACACTCGGCTCTTCGTACGTTGGGCGCATCGTGTTTGCCGGATTGTGCGACAAGCTGTTCGATATCGATACCAAGCTGAACATCGTGCCGCAGCTTGCCACCGGGTACGAATGGAAGGACCCCACGCATCTGGTGATCCATATCCGCGACGGCGTGCGGTTTCAGGACAACGAGAAGCTGGACGCCGATGCCGTGAAATACAAGCTGATGCGCGATCTGACCGCCAAGGGCAGCATGCGCCGCGGTGAGGTCAGCTCGATCGACAGCATCGACATCATCGATCCGCTGACCGCGCAGCTCAACCTGAAGGCGCCCGCATCGCAGTTGCTGGCGCAGCTCACCGATCGTGCCGGCATCATGATCTCGCCCAAGGCGACGGAAGCCGCGGGCGACAAGTTCGGCCTGCATCCGGTCTGCGCCGGGCCGTTCAGCTTCGACAGCCGCGTTGCGGAGGATCGCATCGTGCTGAAGCGCTTCCCCGGCTACTGGGACGCCAAGGACATTCATTTCGACGAAGTCGTGTATCTGGAGAATCCGAACTCGTCTGTGCGGCTGGCCAACCTGGAGGCCGGCGCGCTCGATCTGGTCGAATACATCGTACCGTCTGACGTGCCGGCGGTGCAGAAGGATGCGAAGCTGAAGCTCGCGATCGACGACTCGCTGGCCTATAACGGCATCGCGTTCAACACCGACAACGGCCCGGCACAGAACACCATCACTGGCAAGAATGCGCTGGTGCGCCAGGCATTCGAACTGGGGCTGGACCGGTCGGCGATCATCCAGGTGGTCTACAACGGGATGTTTGCGCCCGTGGTGCAGGCCAATCCGCCTAGCTCGCCGTATTATTTCCAGGATCTGACCCCGCCGGCGCGCGATCCGGACAAGGCGAAGGCGCTGTTGAAACAGGCAGGCGTGACTCTGCCGGTGCCGGTGACGCTGACGGTGACCAATGGGTCGGACGATCAGCAGACTGCCGAAGTGATCCAGTCGATGGAGCGCGACGCCGGGTTCGACGTGAAGATCAGGACGATGGAGTTCGCAGCGTCATTGCAGTCGGGCTACGCGGGCGATTTTCAGGCCTACATGATCGGCTGGTCGGGCCGCGCCGATCCGGACGGCAACATGTGGCAGATGCTGCATAGCGGCGGCACGTTCAATTACGGCCACTACAGCAACCCGGATGTCGACAAGGCGCTGGACGATGCGCGGACGGTCGCTTCGCTCGATCAGCGCCGAGTGTTCTATGCCAAGGTCTGGGCGCAGGAGCGGAAGGATCTGCCGCTGGTCTATCTGTGGATCAGCAAGAACATCGTGGGGATGAAGCGGGACGTCACGGGGTTCCAGCAGGTGCCGGATGGGCTGATCCGCTTGCAGGGCGTGTCGATGAAGTAGCGACAGGCGCGGCAGGTAGACGGGGCGACAGGTGGAAGGGGCGGCAGGTGTCGGCGCGGGGTGCGGGCGTCGGTGCTACGCCCTTGGCAGTCGCACCACGAACCTTGCGCCGATCACCGTGCCGTTTTCGTCGCGCCGGTTCTCCGCCGTGATCCGACCGCGCAACGCCTCGACGATCTGCCGGCTGATCGACAATCCAAGCCCGGAGTGCTGGCCGAATTTCTCGCCCTTGGGGCGTTCCGAATAGAAGCGGTCGAAGATCTGCTCCAGATTCGCTTCCGGGATCCCCGGGCCGGCATCCTCGACACTGATCTCCACCATGCCGCCGGCGTCCTGCGCACGCAGCACGATGCGGCCGCGCCATGGGCTGAACGACTGGGCATTCGCCACCAGATTGCGCAGCACCTGCACCAGGCGATCTTCCACCGCCCAGACCGCGAGGTCCGCGACCGGCGCATCAACTTCGACGTGCGGGTCGTTGGCGTCGTCGCGCGTCGCCTCATCCAGCTCCTGCAACGCCTGCAGGATCGGCGTGACCGCGACCCTCTCGGCAGTTATGCGCGACAGTTCCGCATCCAGACGCGACGCATCGCTGACCTCGCTGATCAGCCGGTCGAGCCGCGTCACGTCCTGTGCGATGATGGTCAGCAGCTGCCGCTGCCGCGCCGGGTCCTCGATGCGGCGCAGCGTCTCGATGGCACTGCGGATCGATGACAGCGGGTTCTTGATTTCGTGTGCGACATCGGCGGCGAACTTCTCGATCGCGTCCATGCGCGCCCACAGCGCCTGCGCCGAATCCGATAGCGCCGTCGCCAGAGCGCCCACCTCGTCGCGCCGTTCCAGCAGCGGCGCCGGCACCGAACCCGCGCGGCCATGGCCCTCGCGCATCTCCGCTGCGACTCCCGCCAGTCGCAGGATCGGCCGCGCGATGGTCAGCGACAGGTACCACGACAGCAGAACCGTCAAGCCGAGTGCCAGTCCGAACAACGCGAGAATCGAGATGCGGACGACGAACAGACTGGCATCGACCTCGCGCGCCTCTCGCGTCAGCAGGATGATGCCGACGGTGTGGTGGTCGCGCTCGACCGGTTCCGCCACCGTCACCAGCAGCCGGTTGTCCTTGGTGCGCCGGATATACGGCGGCGTCTCGCGGCTCTGCCCTGAACTGTTGAGCCGCAGCTCCTCCTTCACGTCCGGCTGCCAATCCAGCCCGACCGCGCCCGGCGTCATGTCCACCACCAGCGGCGTCGGCGTCTCGTGCGGCAGCACCGCCAGCACCTTGTCGTAGATCCAGCCGACAGCGCCGACGAACGGACTGTGCTCCTCCGCCGGCGGCAGCGGTTCGGTGGTCACCGCGCCACTCGGCCCCTCGCGCACACGGGAGTCCGCGATCACGGTGCCGTCCGGAGCGTATAGCTTGGCTTGCGCACCGGGTGTCGGATCGGTCAGGCGGCGCAGCAGCGGACGCGCGATATCCGGCACGATCTTCGGGTCGTCCGCATTGGTCGTGCTGACCGCGCTCTCGCCCAGCGCCCCGGCATAGATCCGCGCCTGTTCCCGCAGCGCCAGCACCTCGGCTTCCAGCAGTCCGTTCTGGTACTGGTCGAGGTACAGCAACGCGGCCACCAGCAGCGCCAGCGGCAGCGCATTCACCAGCAGGATGCGGCGCAGCAATGGCGACACCCAGCGCGCGCGGAACCGCTTCGGCTGCGAGGCAGCAGGCGGCGCGAGCACGGACAGGGTGGTGCCGTCAGGCATGGCGGACCGTCAGTGCTCCTTGTAGCGATAGCCGATGCCGTACAGCGTCTCGATGTGGTCGAACGTGTCATCCACGGTGCGGAACTTCTTGCGGATGCGCTTTACGTGACTATCGATCGTCCGATCATCGACGTAGATGTTCTCGCCGTACGCCGCGTCGATGAGCTGGTCGC
>DATKFJ010000461.1:0-3093 GCA_035511435.1 Acetobacteraceae bacterium
CGGCGGCGTACCGAGCGAAAGCCCGGTCTCCTCGTCGAGTTCGCGCGCGGCGGCGATGCCCAGGCCATGCGCCAGACGGGCATTGGCATTCTTGCGCACCAGGCGTTCGGTCTGCGACGACAGCTTCGTGGCGGAGACCGCGTCGAGGTCAGCGCGATCGACAGCACCGCCCGGAAACACCAAGCGGTTCGGCATGAACCGGTGCTTCGCGCCACGCATGCCCATCAGTATCGACAGTTTGTCGCCGTCACCCCGATAGACGATCAGGCTGGCTGCATGCCGAGGCCTGACTGCACGCGGACGTGGTGGTGTCCGCTGATCGATCAGCGGCGCGCGATGGACGTGGTCTTCAGGCAAGATCGAACCCTCGCGTTTTGAGATACGCGGCAAAACCGAAACGCTCCGGCACCGAAAGCTGGCGCGCGATGTTCTCGCTCCAGCCAACGCCCTCGCGTGGTGGATAGACGTCGTTGTTCTTCAGGCTGCCAGGCGCCACCGGTTCGCGCGCGCGGCGGCGTTCGTCATAAGCGCGGATCTCGGCATCCTGCTTCGTGTCGTCGTAGCGTTCGCGATGCACCACCACCGAAGGCGGCAGGCGCATCGACACCGGACGACGGAACACCGGCCACCCCACCGACAGCCCTGCTACGGGATAGACGCCGGGGGGCAGCGACAGCAGCGGCGTCACACGCTCGATATGGCTGCGCACATAGCTGATCGGACATGTGCCAAGCCCGATAGCCTCTGCCGCGGCGATGAACTGGCCCATCGCCAGCGTGCAATCCACTGCGGTATTCAGAAATGTATCCAGATTGTTGTTGGCATGCGGCATCCCGTGCAGTTCGCACAGGCGCTGATTGCGTCGCATGTCGCCGCACCACACCAGGAACACCGGTGCCGATGCAATCCAGTCCATCGTGCCGATCCAATCGGCGATCTGCTTGATCCGCGCTGCATCGCGCATCACCACGACGGAGTACTGCTGGAGATCAGACTTGGTAGGCGCCGACTGCGCCGCCGCCAGCAACGCATCGAGCAGCGCGTCCGACACGGGCTCATTTTTGTAGCGACGCGCGACCCGACGATCCAGCAACGGCGCGACCTCCGCCGGCACGCTCACGCCAGGCAGATCGATCCCGAATCGCGCCCGCAACAGCTCCGCGCCATCCATCAGCCTCTCCCACTGACAACCGACAACTGAGACCACCCTTGCCGGAATGTCGTGACCGCGCAAGGCTGTGCATCGACACAGAGGAGTCCGACATGCCAGCACCGTATGCAACGCATCGCGCGCAAATCAAAGCCATCCTGGGCGCCTGGGGCATGCCGGAGGAGAACGCCGAACCCACCGCCGACATCCTGTCCTGGGCCGATCTGCACGGCGTGGACAGCCACGGCATGTCGATGCTGCCCGGCTATGATCGGTTGCGTCGCGGTGGACGCGCGAAGATGGACGCGCGGCCAAAAATTGTGAAGCAGACGCCGATCTCTGCGCTGATCGATGGCGACGGCGGACTGGGTCACGTGCCCGCGCATTTCGCGATGCAGGTTGCCATCGACAAGGCAAAGCAATCCGGCATGGCGATCGCGGCAGTGCGTAACTCGGCGCATTTCGGCGCCACCGGCTACTACACGCTGATGGCGGCTAAGGCTGGTCTGATCGGCATGGCATGTACGTCCGCGTCCGGCATTCAGGTCGCGCCGACATTCGGCAAGCAGGCGAAACTCGGCACGGATCCGTGGTCGTTCGCCGCACCCACCGGCGATGACGCTAAACCGTTTCTGCTCGATATGGCGACAACGACAGTGGCGGCCGGACGCATCCGCAACAAGGCGAACGAGGGATTGCCAACGCCGCCTGGCTGGGTACTGAACAAGGAAGGACGGCCGAGTACCGATCCGCTGGAAGCGCGCGAGAAGGGTGGCTTCCTCACGTCGCTTGGCGGATCACCGGAAAATTCCAGCTACAAGGGCTACGGTCTGGCGGCGATGGTGAACATCCTGGCATCGTGCCTGTCGGGTACGACGCTGATCACCGATCCGCAGCACACCAAGAAGCCGCAGGGCATGGACATCGGGCACTTCTTCATGGCGATCGATCCCGGCCTGTTTCGCGACAGGGACGAGTTCCAGGGCGACGTCGCGCGGTTCTGCGATGATCTGCGGGCAACGACGCCAGTCGATCCGTCACAGCCGGTGATGGTCGCCGGAGATCCGCAGTGGAATAATGCCGCAAAGCGAATGGCGGAAGGAATTCCGGTCGGTCCAGGTCTGCTCAATCAAGTCCGGCAAATCGCGCAGGCCAGTGCCGCACCGTGGCTGCTGGATTGAAAGACCACGGTCGTCGCGAGGAGCGCCGAGGTGGGCCCAGCGCGTTATCCGAATTGGGACGGTTATCGCTTATTTGAATATCATTGCGTACAGATTTCGTATACGAACGAATGCCAAAATTCGATGGGAGACGACTTTGCTAAAGAGGCATACCGGCGAGCAGGCGGATCCGGCGTCGGCGGACCAATCCAATTGGGCAAACAGTGTACCCGAAGGCGTCATACCCGAAGGCGTCAATGCGACCGCTAAGGATTTCGTGCTGTCTACCGCGCGATGGACCCTGTACTTCGCCATGTCCTTCGCCGTTATGGCCAGTGCCCTGCTTCTGGCGCACGTCTAGCCGGTTGCAGCAGCGTTTTTTCCCGTGCCGGCCCTGGCTTCAGTTCGCGACTGCTGGGGTGATCTTGCAGCGTTCGTGAGCAGGCACTGCAATGGTGCCGATCATTCCAGGGTTGGCTGGGTCTGGAAAATTCAGAATCGGGCGGCCGTTCGTGGTATCGCCGAGTACGTCGATCGATGCCGCTCCTGCCAGCCCCGCCCCGCCATTGCAGGTGACCGACAGTGTTCCCGATGACCCGCCACCGCCGCAGCCGACAAGTGCCAGTGAAAGAGCCAGGCAAGCCAGTCGACGCATGAAGCTTCTCCATGAGCGGCCGAATAAGTATGAACTGAGCCGTGACGAATTATGCAGGTCCACTGCGAGTCCCTGCAATCATGCTCGCAAATCCAGGCTGCGAGATTCCCTTGTGGACCATCAGTGGC
>DATKFJ010000462.1:0-21662 GCA_035511435.1 Acetobacteraceae bacterium
TGCGAAAATCTGTTCGCACCGCTTGAACGCCTTGTCGACGGCGTCCGACACCTTCATGCCGTTCTTGATGACATCGGCGTGTGCCTGGCCCCAGAGTTGTTCGGCGTTCGCCTGACCCCAGGCAGGTGTGAACCCTTCGTAGACAGGCAGTGTCGGATTGAGCACGGCTTCCGTGACATAGGGCTTCAGGCACGGCTCGCCACTATTGAGCCACCACGGATCGTCCTTCACGATCTGCGGGATCGCCGGCACCCACCGACCCAGGCCGCCCTTCAGATTCTCGTTCATCACCTTCGGCTGCATGAAGTATTTCATGAAGTCCTTGGCGACCTCGATGTTTTTCGCTCCCTTCGGAATGAAGCCGCCGCCGGCGTTGACCTGAGTGGCCATCGGCGAGCCATCATTTTTCTGCACCGGGGCCACGGTGATCATGTCATGGTAGAACGCCTGCTTGTCGCTGATCATCGCCAGTTCGGTCGACAGCGTGCCGTCGAAATCCATGACGAACAGCTTTTCGTGGAACCCGTTGTTGTCGTCGGCGTCGTTCCAGCTCAGCGCCTCGGGCGGGATATATTGGCCCTTGTAGGCATCGGTCAAGTACTCGACAGACTTGATCGCTGCCTCGCGCACCTTCGGATCATTGGTATGCAACTTGCCGTCCGAGGTGACGATGTCCTGACCGCCGTTGGCGATCATGAAATGCGCGAACAGGTTGTTGCCGTCGTTCGGCCCGACAGTGGTGATCTGCAGGCCGAGCGCGTAGACCTTTCGCATCCCCTTGGCACGCAGCGCTTTCTGCGCCGGCTTGAAGAAATCCCAGAACGCGTCCCAGGTCTTCGGCGCGTCCGATAGATTAAGGCCGGCCTTCTCGACCAGATCGCCCCAGATGTGGAACGGGGTGGCGCCCTGCTTCACCGGGCACAGGTAATAGCTGCGCTTCTTCGTGGCCTTGTTGTAGTAGGTCGAGCCAAGCTTCGCGGTGCTGGATAGCTGCGATTCATAATCGGTCACGACGTCGGTTACATCGACAAGTTTGTCGTCCCAGGCGTTCTGCGGCAGGATCGACGACGGTGCGTCCATGAAAATGAGGTCCGGGACGTCGCCGCTGGTCAACGCGGATATCGTCTTCTGGTTCTGCGCCATGAACGGCATGATGCTGTAATCGAGCTTGTTGCCGCTGGACTTCATGTAGTCCTCGGCCACCTTCTTGAAGGCTTCATCTTCTTGCGGAATGAACCCCTGGTTCATCCAGACCGTGGCAGTCTTTGCCTGCGCGTTGGCGATATATGGTCGCGACAGCACGCTCGCAGTTGCTACCGCGACGGATCCCGAAAGCACCGAACGCCGGCTCATGCTACTCACGGCCGCTCTCCTTCCCTGCTTTGGCTGAGGTTAAACCCCGGGCCGATTATAAAAAGTATCGTTAATACCGAAGCGTATACCGACTTTGCGAATGCCGTCAAACCCCACTTCAGGCGATCGCATATGGAATTTCAGCCCTGTCGTAGCCGCGCAGAGGGATATCCCGAATGCATGTGCGTTGTTGATTGGCGTCCTTCTGGTCGGGTGCAGCGTAACATATCAGCCGTCCCAATCGCGACCCGATTGTGCAAGGCGCGGCAGCTTTGTGCCTCGGGGCACCGTCAGGACCCGGTCATCAGGGCAATCGGGAAGCAGGCGGACAGCGGGGCTTTCCTGTTCATTGCGAAGAGGCGTGGCGACCGGCAATCCCAATCGAGGTCCGCACCTTGACCCGGATTGCTTCGTTTCGCTCGCAAATGACAGCGGTTCCGCTCGCAATGACAACAAAAATCAGCATCGTCGGCGGGTTAGCGAGAAGGCCCGGTCGCGGTCATCGATTGATCTTCTCTCGAATCGTTGGCTCTGCTACAGCGGCTGCCAGACCACGCTGGCGGGATACATGCTCGCGTCTGTTGCACGCTGCGGCCGCAGCGGCAATTCCACACTCGCGCAGAACGGGTGCGGCACAACGCAGAGGGAACGGACACTCATGGCTCAGACAATCGAAGCCTATGTGGGCGAAGCGATGGACAACACGCCGATGGGGCCGATCCATTGGCGGGTACTGGGACTTGTCGCCGCCGGGTATTTCGTCGACGTCATCGACTACACGATGTTCGGCGCCATGACACCCGACATGATCAACAGCGGTTTCATGACGGCAAACGGTGCGGCGTCCATCGGCAGTGTCACCTTGATCGGCCTGTTCCTGGGCGCCCTTGGGCAAGGTGAATTCACCGATCGGTTCGGCCGCAAGGCGGTGTACCAGTTCAACCTGTTGCTGTTTGGGATCGCGACGATTGCCGGGGCATGGTCGCCGAACCTGACCTGGCTGCTGGTGTTCCGATTCATTGCTGGAATCGGACTTGGTGCCGAGCAGCCGCTGTGCTTCTCCTACACTGCGGAATACGCGCCCAGGCAAACGCGCGGACGCATCATCGCGTTGATGCAGTTCATCGGCGGCGCCTGGCCGTGGCCAGTGGGCGCGCTGTTCGTGCTGGGGTTCCGCGACATCATTCATTGGCGGGGCATCTGGACCGTGGTCGGCATCGTCGCCTTGATCATCTTCGTGCTGCGCTTCTCGCTTCCCGAATCGCCGCGCTGGCTGTCGACGCACGGGCAGGGGCAACGCGCGCTCGATCTGCTGCAACGGATGGGCGTGCGCACGCCACCGCTTGCGACCTTGAGCACCGATTCGGCGAGCGACACCAAGAGCGACCCCTTCGGCATCATCTTCCGTGCCTTTCCCCGCCGGGTGATCGCCGGAATGATCTGCTTCATCGCGTTTTTCGGCGTTGCCCTTGGTCTTGG
This sequence comes from Acetobacteraceae bacterium, assembly GCA_035511435.1. GTDB lineage: Bacteria > Pseudomonadota > Alphaproteobacteria > Acetobacterales > Acetobacteraceae > JAMXLO01. Next base: position 2,833 of record DATKFJ010000462.1, read on the forward strand.
CGCGTGGCTTCCCAACATGATGGCGACCACGCACGGATTCACCATCGGCAAGTCGCTGACCTACACGGTGGGCATGACGCTCGCATTCCCCTGTGCCAGCGGGTTCATGATGTATTCGTTGGATCGTTTTGGGCGAAAGAAGACGGCGGTTGCCGCGTTCGTGCTGGCAGGGCTTGCCGCCGTGGCTTTTGGTTTCGTGGAATCCGACACGATGTTTTTCGTGGTCGGGTTCGTGATGCTCTTCTTCGTCCAGCTTGCCGGCAATTCGTCGCAGATCTTCATTGCGGAGGTGTTTCCGACCAACGCCCGCGCCACCGGCTTCGGGCTTGCCCAGTCAGCCGGCCGTATCGCCACCGCCGGCATCATTCCGGGGATTCTGATCATCCAGAACGCCTATGGGTTTGCCACGGTATTTGTGGCGATCGCGGTGTCGCTGGTGATCGCCGCGGTCGCGGTGACTCAGGTCGGCCCGGAAGCGCGCGGCCTCGCGCTGGACGCGGTCGCCCCCCCGACGGGCTGACAGTGGCGGCCAGGCTGTCATCGGCGCCGCCCATGCGACATAATCACCGCTGAGAGGGAGGTCGCCATGCTGGAAATCAAGCAACTCGACCATCTGGTGCTGCGGGTCGTGAACCTGCAGGCGATGATGCACTTCTATATGGAGGTGCTAGGGTGCAAGCTGGAGAAGGTGCAGGAGAAGATCGGCCTGTACCAGCTTCGCGCCGGCAGTGGACTGATCGATCTGGTTCCGGTCGATGGGCCGTCGGGCCAGAAGGGCGGCGCGGCGCCTGGCAAGGAGGCGCGCAACCTCGATCATTTCTGCCTGCAGATCGAGCCATTCGATGCCGAGGCGATCATCGCGCACCTGAAGCGACACGGCGCCGAACCGGGGCCGGTGGAATCACGCTACGGGGCGGCGGGGCAGGGGCCTTCCATCTACGTGCCGGACCCCGAGGGCAACATGGTCGAGTTGAAGGGGCCGCCCTGGGACGCCGCCAAGGCCTGAGCGCGTCGATTCAGGGACTGGTTTCGACCTTTGGCGGGGGTGCGGTTGGTGGGAGCCCGGTTTGCGCGGGAGTGGTTGACGCGGGTGTGGTCGACGGGAGCCCGGTTTGCGCGGGAGTGGTTGACGGGGGTGTGGTTGATGGGAGCCCGGTTAGTGGGGGAGCGGTTATCGGGGGTGTGGTTGACGGGAGTGCGAGCGGCACCGCGGCGACCGGTCCTGGCGCCGGCGCGGTCATCGTTGTCGTTGGCTGTTTCGGCGTAGTGTCGGCCTGCTTCGGCGGCGGCGCGGGCACCGTGTAATCCGGCACCACGCGCGCCTGGTTTCCCGAGATCACCAATACCTTCTGCCCGACAGCCAGCGGCATCTCGTCCTTCTGCGTCACGCTGAGCAGGTCGCCGTTGGATTTGCGCACAATGTATTCGAACGCGTGCGTGTCGCCGGCCACGTGTTCAGCCGCGTTGCCAGCGATGCCACCCACCAGCGAGCCGCCCAGGGCGCCGAGAGCACTGGTCACGCCGCTGCCCGCTTGCGCACCCGCAATGCCGCCCGCGGCGCCGCCGACCAACGTACCTGTGGTGCCGGCGGCGCTTACATCGACCTGGCGCACACCCACCACCACCCCCTGATCCACCTTGTTCGCCTGCTGCACGGCGTTGCTGGAGTACGTATTCGGAGAGTAATCGGGGCCGCACCCGGTCACCGAAGCGGCCAGAGCGGCGCAAAATGCAATCCTGACGAACACGGCAGTCTCCAGGCGGTTCGGCCGCGCTTGGTAGAGGACCCGGCGGGTGCTTGTCACCCCCGGGGGATGTGACGCGCAGGGTAATTGGGTGAATGGCGGACTGTCGGACGTTCGTGCCGTTGCAAGACGCGCGGTGTGGCGCGCAGCGAGGCGGCAATCTCGATCAAAGTGCCCAACTCGACCGAGATTGCCTCGCTTCGCCTCGCAATGGGCCGAGATTGCTTCGCTTCGCTCGCACTGACTAAAAAGGCGCTCGCAATGCCAAAGAGAGGCGACGCTCGCGATGACGACAAGGCGGCGCTGGCCGCAGAAGTCACGATGCTCCGTCGGCGCGGGCGTCGGCCGACATGACGCAGCCGCGGCGTGAAAATTGCCAGTGCAGGCCGGTCAAGCCGCGGACGCTATCCGCGGTGCTGCTGTGCATGATGGTTGCGCTGACTGTTCAATCCGTTCGGGCCGATGATCCATGGATAATGCCCGTACGACCGGCGTGCGTCTCCTCGCCATTCGGGTGGCGGCATGCTGTTGGGCCGATGGCACCGGCCGGATTCCACAACGGCATCGACATGCCGGCGCCTGCGGGTGGTTATGTTTACGCAGTTGCCGGCGGCCAGGTTCTGATGGTCAAGAAGATGGGACTGGGCGGATTGCAGATAGAACTTCGGCATCCGGATGGTCTGGTGACGGTGTACTCTCATCTGGGCAGCGTGGCGCCGGCCATCGCGAACGGCCAGCGTGTTGTCGCCGCCGGTTCGTGGCTTGGCCGCATTGGTCGCACCGGTGTCACGTACGGGACCCATCTGTTCTTTATGGTGATCAGCAACGGCAAGGCCGTGGACCCGGCCCAGTACCTTGGCGTCGCGCATTGCAAATAACGCGGCCCGGCGCGTTGCCGGGGGGCGGTTGTCATGGGCTTTTGGGAAACGCGCCCGCCAGTCGCCGTGTATACGCGATATAGACGTTGACCAGATCGACGTGGCGCGCCGCATCGCCGAAAGCTGCAACCGCGTCGGACACCGCTGCCGGTGGCGCGCGCAATTCGACGATGGCGATGTAGTCGACGCCGTCGGGCTGGTTGGCGCGGAACAGGCGGGCCTGCACTGTTTCCGGCCGATCGGCGTACAGCACCTGCAGGCCGTGCAGGATCGCAGTCTCCGCCGCCGCCGGCGCATGGCGGAAGCGCCACAGTACGATGCGCGCCGACGCGCCGGCGTCGCCCAGCAGTGCGGTTCCGGGATGAATCTGCACGGCGTCGGCGCGATATTGCCCCCACACGCGCGAGACGATCCGATGGGTCCAGGGCGAGTAGCGCTCGCCGGCGATGCGTGCGTAGCCGGGACCGCGCAGCACTTCGGTATCCGCCAAATCGTACAGCGCGAGATAGCGTGGCCAGCCGTCGCTGCAGACGAAGCGTGACGCGGTCAGAAAGCCTTCGCAGGTGGCGCGTTCCGGGAAATGCTCCGTGTCGTACCAGTCCTGGAATTCTTCCTCCATCGCGGGCGGTGGTTCCATCATCGCCAGCAGCAGACCCCTCATGATTGTGCGGCCTTGAGAGCGGCCGGCCGGAAGCCGAGAAGTTCGGTGAAGCGATCGGCGTAGCGCGGCCACACCTCGGGGTTCACCAGGCGCGGCGGTGCGCCGCCGTCGAAGATCGTCAGCCATTGCAGCGCGGTGGCTTCGCACATCTCGGTCATGGTCTCGACGGTCATGCCGGCGATGTGCGGGCTGGCGATGACGTTGTCCATTGCCAGCAGCGGATGGTCGAGCGGCGGCGGTTCCTGCAGGAACACGTCCAGCCCCGCGCCGGCGATGCGTTGTTGCTGCAGTGCCTCGACGAGGGCCGGTTCATCATGGATGCCGCCGCGGGCGGTGTTGATGAAATAGGCGCCGGGCCGCATCGCGGCGAACTGTGCGGCGCCGAACATGCCGAAGGTTTCGTTGCTGCGCGGACAATGCACCGTCACGTAGTCCGCGCGACGCAGCAGTTCGTCCAGTTCCACCTTGGTGGCGTCGCGCGCAGCGACTTGCTCTTGCGTAAGGTACGGGTCGTAGGCCAGTACGGTCATGTTGAACAACACGCCGCACAATTCGGCGACACGCCGCCCGATATGGCCGAGGCCGATGATGCCGACCGTCTTGTTGCGCAGGTTGTTGCCGGCATAGATGCGGCGATCGAGGTCGGGCGTGCGTTTCATCGCGCGTTCCGACTGCGCGATCTTTTTCGAGAGTGACAACATCATCCCGAGAGCGTGCTCCGCCACCGGTTCCCAGTTGGTGCCAGACTGGTTGACTACGATGACGCCAGCGGCGGTACAGGCGTCCACATCGATCATGTCGTAGCCGGCGCCGGTGGAACTCAGCGCCAGCAAGTTGGGACAGCGCGCCAGCAGTTCCGCATCGCCGAACCACGGCTTGCGCAGTTCGCCGCGCGGCTGGACCTGATAGCCGTGCGCGGCGGCGAATTCCGACCAGTTGCCGGGTTCGGATGCGGCGTAATCCAGCCGCACCAGGTCGATGTCGTCGCGCCTGCTGATGATCGTGTTGGCGATCGGGTCCATGAAGCTGTCGAAATACACCAGGCGCTTGAGATTGACCGCCATTGCCGTTTTCCCCCTACGATCTGCCGCCCTGACACGTCGTGGCGGAGTCAGGCAGCGACCCAACGATGCTAACACGCGGGTAGAACGGAGGGCCACGGTTGGGAAATAGAGGACGCATTGGAGCACCGTGACCGGGATTGCCGCATCGCTGCGCGGCTCGCAATGACAGGTGAGTGGTCTGCTTCCGATGACAGGGAACCCAGACGGCCCGCCGTTCACCCGATGCCCTGTCGTTTGCTGCGGCTGCCGCGACAAGCCGGGCCTTGACGTGGTAGGGCAGCGTCTCGTCCCGCAAACAACCTGGAACAGCAGTGTCCGCATGAACGAAGAATCAGCTCTCAAGCGTGGCCTCGCGCGCAACACCGCCAACTACGGCGATCGCGACTTCGCGCTGTATCTGCGCAGGTCGTTCGCCAAGTCCATGGGCTACTCGCAAGCCATGCTGGATCGCCCGGTGGTCGGGATCGTCGACACCGGCTCCGACTTCAACAACTGCCATCGCACCGTTCCGGAATTGATCGAGGCAGTGAAGCGTGGCGTGCTGGCGGCCGGCGGACTTCCGCTTGCGTTCCCGACAGTATCGCTGTGCGAGCCGTCGCTGTTTCCGACGTCGATGCACTACCGCAACCTCGCGGCGCTGGACACCGAGGCGATGTTGACCGCGCAGCCGATGGATGCAGCGGTGCTGGTGGGCGGCTGCGACAAGACCGTGCCGGCGCAATTGATGGCGGCCGCGTCCGCCGACATCCCCGCGGTGCAGCTTGTCACCGGGCCGATGCTGGCGACGCCGTATCAGGGCGAGCGGCTGTCCGCCTGCACCGACTGCCGTCGCTATTGGGCGGCCTATCGCGCAGGGCGTGTCACTGGCGAACGCATCGCCGAGATCGAGGGCCGGCTGGCAACCACTGCCGGCACCTGCGGCGTGATGGGTACCGCCTCCACCATGGCTTGCCTGGCCGAGACGTTAGGGATGGTGCCACTCGGCCATGGTTCCATCCCGGCAGTGCATGCCGACCGGCTGCGTGCGGCGGAGGAAGCCGGTGCGCTGGCCGTGAAGCTGATCACCCAACCGATCCGCCCATCGGAGATCATCACCGCCTCGTCGGTGGAAAACGCGCTGCGTGTCCTGTTGGCACTGGGTGGGTCCACCAATGCTCTGATCCATCTGACCGCGATTGCCGGACGGCGCGGCGTGCGCGTCGATTTGAAGCGGCTGAACGAATTGTCGGACACGACGCCGGTGCTGGTGGATCTGAAGCCAACCGGCGAGGGCTACATGGAGGATTTCCACGCTGCCGGCGGCATGCCGGCGTTGCTCTGGGAGCTACGCGATCTGCTGCATCTGTCGGTGCGCGATGTCACCGGCGCGACTCTGGAAGCGCGCCTGTCCGAGCCGGCGTTCGTCGATCGCCGCTACATTCGTGCGCGCGGCGAGCCGGTGTCGCCGGTAGGCGGCCTGGTGGCACTGTTCGGCTCCCTGGCGCCGCGCGGTGCGATCCTGAAACGCAGCGCCGCCACACCGGAACTGTTCGAGACCGAGGCGCGCGCCGTGGTGTTCGACGGCCTGGAGGATCTCGCACAACGCATCGACGATCCGTCGCTGGATGCGACGGAGCGCGACATCATGGTGCTGAAAAATGCCGGCTCGCTGACGCCGGCGGGGATGCCGGAAGCCGGCTACCTGCCGATCCCGCAGAAGCTGGCGCGCGCCGGGGTGAAGGACATGGTGCGCATGAGCGACTGCCGCATGTCCGGCACCGCATTCGGCACCATCGTGCTGCACATCACGCCGGAGGCGGCGGCGGGCGGGCCGTTGGGACTGGTGGAAAGCGGCGATCGCATCCGGTTGTCGGTGAAGGACCGTCGATTGGATCTGCTGGTGGCGCAGGATGTACTGGATCGGCGGCGCACGGCATGGCGCGCACCGGAAAAGCCGGCACGTGGATGGGATCGCATCGTGGCCGAGCAGGTCTTGCAGGCGGATGAGGGCTGCGATCTGGCGGTGCTGCGGGCTGGCGGATAGCCACCACTGTCGTTGCGAGGCGCGCAGCGATGCAGCAGTCAGTCCGACGGCTCTGCCGTCTTATGGCGTGACCAGGTCGATCGTCGGAAAGTAACTGCGATAGCGCTGTGCATCGCGGGTGAGCAGGGTGGAACGTGTCACGGCGGCATGCGCGCCGATGAAGAAATCCGGCAGTACTCCGGTTCGTTTTCCGCCGCTGGCCCGGTAGCGCTGGAACGCCTTGCCGGCGAGAAAGAGAGCCGCACGTGGCATCGTCGCCACCGATATTCCGGCGTCATCCAGGACAGCCTCGAGGGTTTCTATCGCCGCGAACCGTACCGACATCTCGGTATAGACCACGTCGTTGATGGCAAGCGGGCCCTTCAGTGAGGCTGCATCCAATTGGCGGATCGACCAGTCCGCCCATTTGGCGTCGTTGGTGACGAGGTCGAGCAGGATGTTGGTATCGATCAGCGTCACGCTTACGCTTCGCCGCGGGTGAGCGCCATGATTTGGTCCGTGCTGAGCCCTTTGCCGGCGCGGCCGCGCAGCGCCGCGAACCGACTCGCCGGGCGTCGGCCACCGACTTTGACCACGATGACGCGTCCGTCGGGGGCCAGCTCGAACTCGACCGCATCGCCCCGCTTGATCCCCAGGCGGTCGCGCACCGGCTTGGGTATGGTGACCTGACCCTTGCTCGTAACCGTGGTGGCCATCGGTCGCTCCTGTAATACCTGGTCTCAGACGGGTAATACATGGGACATGGCATACCGACACGCAATGCCGAAGGCTGATGAGAGCTTTGATCTGGCGGTGCTGCGAGCTGGCAGTTCGGCTGGTGTCATGGATATCGCGCTGCGATGAGCCGATGCGGATTTTCTACACGTTCGCCCCTCGTCGTTGCGCCATCCTGCTGACTGGTGGCAACAAGGCCGGTGACGGGCGGTTCTGCGAACGCATGATCCCAATGGCGGACCGACTTTCCGAAGAGTACCTGCGGGAGGTCGGGAAGGATCCCATGACCGGCCACCGATCCTTTGCCGCCCTGCGCGAGCGAATGTCGCCGACCCGTCGCGCCCGCAACCTGCGCCGCTATATCGAAGCGCTTGGTGGCACGTTGGAGATCACCGCGCAGTTGCCTGATGGCGAGGTGACGACCACCAATTTCCGCGATGTCGAGCAGCGTCACACTGCCGGCGCAAGCAACCAATCGAGTATCGCGCTATTCTCCTCGCGCGGATAAACATGCGACAGATCGGCGATCTCGCGATACAGCACCCGCGCACCCGCCGCGGTCAGCGCGCGCTGCGCGGTCCGGGCCATCGATACCGGGAACATCCAGTCCAACGCACCATGCACCAGATAGACCGGCAGCCCCGTCACCCGACGCGGCACGGCCATCGTCAGCAGCAGCGGATGAAAACTCGCCGCCGCCGGCGCCAGGTGGGTGAACGGCGACTCGTCATCCAGTCCGCTGAGCAAACTGAACGTGCCGCCATCGCTCATCCCGGTCAGCAGCAGACGCCTGCGATCCACATTCCACGCCTGCGCGACCTGCTCCAGCACACGAGCGAGATGCGCGCTGTCCACCTGCGGTTCCATCAGCGACCAGGTGTCGCCGATCGCGGTGGGCGCCACCAAGATCACGCCGCGGCTGCGCGCCTCGCGCAGCCAGCTCCACAGGAACAGCCTGCCATGTCCCGAGCCGCCATGCAGCGCCATCACCAGCGGATACTGCCGGGCTGGATCGTAATCCTCCGGCACGTACACCGAGAAGCCGCCACGTTCGTCGGTGTCGTTCCCGGCATGCATGACGCCGGTTCGCACGTCCGGTCGCGCCGCACCGGCGGCCAGTCGGTCCAGCAGTGCCCGGTCGTCCCGCCGCGCCGGTTCCAGGAATAAACGACTTACCGACGGCAGCATCGACGCCAAAGGGTACAGCGCCTCTGATGCCCGAGCCGCCTGGCGCAGCGCGCGGTATGTCTGGCGCATTCCGTCGGGCGAATTCACCGCGCCACGCAGCCCGTCGCAGGCGCGCAGCGCACGTTCCGCGGCACGCATGATCTGGTCACCCAATATCGCCGGATGCTCCGGCCACGCAGCGGCAGCCAGCGCCGCGCGCAACGTGGCATCGCGCTCTTGCAGTGTTGCCACCACCATTGCAAGCCGCGGCGGATGCATGTGCCGCGCGATGAACTCCAGCGCATCCAATGTGTCCAGCAGCCGCGCGATCACAGCAGCGCTCATCGCAGGCTCCTATGGCCAGTCCACTGCATGCGCGTAATAGCGCAGCGCGCCCGCGCCAGCAGGCAACCACGCGCCATGATGATGGCGGAACCCGATGGCGGTGGTGATGCTGAGGGCATTCTGCTCACCGGCCTGCGTCTCCTGCGGGCCATCGCTGTCGAGCGCTTCGCGCGTCTCGTCGCTCGGGCGCACGATCGCGATGTGGCCGGGCTTGAATGGGTCTGGATTCTCGAACGCCTCCAGCACCAGTGCGCCGCTGTTGGCTGCTGATTGCGCCTCTACCGGCGTCGCAAGCTCCTGCCAACCCTGTTCCGCGCCATGATCGCGCAGCCAGCGCGTCTGCGCATTCGCCAGCAGCGCCTGCGCGTGATCCGGCGGCCGCAGCAGATAGATGTGAACGCGCTCCGCCATGGCCGCGGCGAACGCGCTGCAGTGCGTCTTCGCCTCGGGGCCGCCGGGATCCTCGCGGTCCGCTTCTCCGGTAGCCCAATCGATATGCCAGCCGGCGATCCAGAGATGGTCCACCCCGCTGCCATCGAGGAACTGGGCAAGCTGGCGGCCTTGCGGCGTGATCTGCTCGCAGCAAGGTTCCGCGTGCGCCGCGACGGGCACCAACAGCAGGCCAATCAGCCACCAGCGCATCTGCATACCTCTGCGGGGTTTCCGCTCCCCCGGCGTCAGTCTAGACTGCCAGCTTAGCCAAGGAGACAAGATCATGGCACCGCCCCCGCCTTTCGGCGCGAATTCCGCCGCCGCGCGCGACATCGCCAACGTGCTGCATCCCTATACCGACCTGCAAACCCACCTGGAAGTCGGCCCGATGGTGGTGACGCGCGGCAAGGGCGTGCGCGTATGGGACGATACTGGCAAGGACTACATCGAAAGCGTCGCCGGTCTCTGGTGCGCCTCACTCGGCTTCGACAACGAGCGCCTGGTGCAGGCTGCGGTGAACCAGATGCGCAAGCTGCCATTCTATCACGCGTTCACCGCGAAATCGCACGAACCGCTGATCGATCTGTCGGAAATGCTGATCCAGCGCGCACCGGTGCCCATGAGCAAGGTGTTCTTCGCCAATTCGGGATCCGAGGCGAACGACAGCGCTATCAAGATGATCTGGTATTTCAACAATGCCGTCGGTCGTCCGGACAAGAAGAAGATCATTGGCCGGCTGAAGGGCTATCACGGCATCACGCTGGCGTCCGCGTCGCTGACCGGCATTCCGCACAATCACCGCGCGTTCGATTTGCCGCTGCCGGGTTTCATCCACACGATGGCGCCGCACCACTATCACGGTGCCAATCCGAATGAGAGCGAGGAGGCGTTTGCCTCGCGCTGCGCCGAGGAACTGGAGAAGATGATCCTCGCCGAAGGGCCGGACACGGTGGCGGCGATGTGGGCCGAGCCGATTATGGGCGCCGGCGGCGTGATCGTTCCGCCGCGTACGTATTTCGAAAAGATCCAGTCGGTACTTCGCAAGTACGATGTGCTGCTGGTTGCGGACGAGGTGATTTGCGGGTTTTGGCGAACCGGGAATTATTGGGGCAGCCAGACGCTGAACATCCAGCCCGACATCATCACCTGCGCCAAGGCTTTGTCTTCGTCGTATCTGCCGATCAGCGCGGTGATGGTGAACGACCGCGTGTTCCAGGGTCTGGCCAAACAGAGCCACGAAATCGGCACCTTCGGTCACGGCTTCACCTATTCCGGCCATCCGGTGCCGGCGGCGGTGGCGATCGAGACGTTGAAGATCTACGACGAAATGAACATCGGCGAGCACGTCCGCACTGTCGGCGCGCACATGCAGGCGGAACTGCGCCGCCGGTTCGCCGACCATCCGCTGGTCGGCGAGGTGCGCGGCGTCGGCCTGATCGCCGGCATGGAACTGGTGGCCGACAAGGCAGCGCACCAGAACTTCGAACCATCGGCCAAGGTCGGTGGTCGCTTCACCAAGTTGATCGAGCAGAACGGCGTGATCGGTCGCACAGTACCCGGCGACATTCTGTGCTTCAGCCCGCCGCTGATCATCAGCGAGGCGGAGGTGAACGAGATGCTGGACCGCATCGAACGCGCGCTCGATGAGCTGACGGTGCAGTTGCGGCGCGATCAGATCGCGGTGGTGCGATAGCCCGTATCGGCGGGCTTGTCCCGGCCATTCGAACCGACAGCGGTGCCGCGACGGGTGGCCGGGCAGGGCGGACCATGGCGAAGAAGCACAGGCTTGCGGTGATCGCGGCGGCGGCGGGGCTGTGGCTTGTCCTGTCCGCCGTGTCCGCCTCTTCCCAGTCCTCGACCGGTCCGTTCGACGCTGTGAGCGCCAGCGCGGAGATCACCAACGATCTTGCGCGGCGTGACGTGGATAGCGCGGCCACGGCGGCATTGAAGCTGATGGAAGTTGGTACGGTCGAGAAGCTGAAGGACAGCTTCCGGATCGCGCTGGGTCTGGGGCAAGGCCAGTATGCCGACCTGATCTATGCGCGCGACTACGGCAAGTCCGAAAAGGACATCATCTTCAAGATCGACTTCGACAAATCGTTCCTGTTCGTGCGGTATCTTTTTCACATCGACCACGGTGTATGGCGGCTGATCCAGATCCACTTGAAGACTGAGGACGAGGAGCCGTTCCCGAGGGACTGGGGACATATCTATCCGTAGTGACGCGCCGATTGCTGGCGCCACGAGCGGTGGCATCGCAAGGGGCGCACCGGGCGGCGGCGGTGCTGAAATAACTTTCCACTCCGGTTGCGGGTGGGGCGACCAATGCGGCGGGCGCGCTGACCCCTCCCCCTGCTCCCCCCCCACAAGGGGAGTGGGGAGCTTACGCATCGGTCTGTCGATACTCGGATGGCCGGTTCTATGGCGCGAGGAATGCGGCGACCGCGGGGTGGGACTTCATCGCGGCGAGCTCCTGCTCGCTGGGCAACTGCGGCTTGTCGCGCACGGCGTTCACCATGCAGAGGAAGCCAAGCGGCTCGCCCTCGGTTGCGCGGAACTGGTGCCAGGTCCAGGACGGAATCGTGACGAGGTCGTAGGGCTTGATTTGCCGCACATCTTCGCCGAGCAGGCATTGGCCGTGACCGCGCAGGATCATCACGGCGTGCATGTGCTCGTGACGCTCGAGCGTGGAGTAGCCGCCGGCCGCCATTTCGAAATACCTCAGCTCGCAGCCCAGCTTTGGTTCAGCGAACAGGACCTGGCGCGAGATCGCCTTGAAGGGTGCGGCGCCGTCCTCCTTGTAGGGCATGCAAGCGACATCGTCCCAGCGATAGTTCTGGCTGAATTCCCGGAATTGCGGCTGCTGTTCGATGTCCATGTGCGTCTACCGGTAGGTGTGTTGCGCCACCGCGCTGGTGAAGGCCGCGGTTGCCTCGGTGAGCCGGTCGCGCGCGGCGAGCAGGCTGCCACCGATCAGCAACATCGCGTCCGGCCCGTAGAAGTCAAGCAGCTCCGGCACTCGGTCGAGCGTCATCCCGCCGGCCGGTGCCGGAACGCTGGGGCGGATGCCGTCCCACTGCGCGCGGGCCGTCTCGGCGAGACGGCGGCAGGTGTCCGGCGTGTAGCCGAAGCGACCGCCGTGATTGGGGAAGATCACCGCATCGGCGCCGAGCAGACGGAACAGCTTGCCTATCAGCAGTTCCGGGGCGATGCGCGCGGCGCCACCCATCGTGGGGTGGGCGAAGAACGCGATTTCCGGGAATTGCCGGAGAAGCGATTGGACGTTCGACCAGCCGGCGAGCATCGGTGCGATGAGCACCGCGTCGATGCTGGCGGAACGCGCCGCTTCGATCTGGCGGCGCATCTGGTCGAGATCGCCCGACAGGCTGGGGACGTAGCGTGCGGCGTGCCCGGTGTTTGCGATCGACTGCGCGATTCGAGTCACGCGTTCGGCGAAAGGGGAGTAGCTCTGGTCGGCCAGGCCGTGGTCGTCCTTGATGAAGTCGATGCCGCCGCGGGCGAAGTGTTCCGCCAGTTCGGCCAGCCTGGCCGGCGATACACCCTGCGGCTTCAGCGCCGAGCATGTGAAGGCGCGGCCGGCGGCGCCGACACGGTGGCGCAGGCCCTCGATGCCGTGGCGCGGCCCACCGAAAGTCGCCGCCAGTTCCGCGGGGATTTCGACATCCAGCAGCGTGACATCCTCGTGCAGCGAGGTGTTGCCGAACACCATGTTGAGGAGTTGAGCGGCATCCATGCCGGTGGTCGCGGTTGCCAGGGCGATGCGGACGTCGAACAGGCCGTCGCCATGGTCGTCTATAGCTTCGACCTCGCCCACGATATCACGCAGGATTTCCGGTTCGGCGATGGCGGATACCGGCATTTCGACGCTTTGCTCGACGGCGATGGATTGCGCGCGGGATTCGATCGAACCGGCGTCGCCGCGCACGCGGTAGGTGGTGGTGAATCTGGCTGCGGTCACGGCGCACTTTCTACGTCAGGCGGGGCGCGCTGTCATAACCGTCATTGCGAGGGGAGGGGAGCCACCTCGGGCAAGTTGGGCGCGTACACCGGGACCCAGATTGCCGCGTCGCTGCGCTTCCAACAATGACAGCAGGACGCTGCGGCGATGACAGCGGCAAGTCGGGACACTGACAGATCACACTCTGTCGGCGGTCACCGGCCGTCGGCGGTCACACTCCGTCGGCGGTCACACTCCGTCGGCGGTCACGGGCATCCCCCAGATGTCGGCCGCGTATTCGCTGATGGTGCGGTCGGAGGAGAACCAGCCCATGTGCGCCGTGTTCAGCACGCTCGAACGCCACCAGGCAACCGGGTCGCGCCAGCGCGCCGCGACCGCGCATTGCGCGTCGGCATAGGCGTCGAAATCCGCCGTCACCATGAACCAGTCGTGGCCGGTCAGGTCAGCAACCAGCTCGCGATAGCGGTCCTGTTCATCAAACGAAAACATGCCGGAGCCAACCGCATCCAGTACTTGCCGAAGCGCGGGAGAGAAGCGCCGAGGAACGAGCGGTCGACGGCGGTATTCGGCCACCTCCTGCGCGGTCATGCCAAAGGCGAACATGTTCTGCGCGCCAACCCGGTCGAGGATTTCCAGGTTCGCGCCGTCCAGCGTGCCAATCGTCAACGCACCATTCAGCGCCAGCTTCATGTTGCCGGTGCCGGATGCCTCCATGCCCGCCGTGGAAATCTGCTCGGAGAGGTCGGCGGCGGGAATGATCGCCTCGGCCACGCTGACATTGTAGTCCGGCAAGAACACGATCTTCAGCCGATCGCCCACCACCGGATCGTTGTTCACCACGCCTGCGACATCGTGGATCAGCTTGATGATCAGTTTGGCGCGCTTGTAACTTGCGGCAGCGCGGCCGGCGAACACCTTCACGCGCGGTACCCAATTCCAGGCCGGTTCGGCGCGGATCGCCTGATAGAGCGCGATCGTCTCCAGAATGTTCAGCAACTGCCGCTTGTACTCGTGCACGCGCTTGATCTGCACATCGACCATCGCGTCCGGGTCGATCGTGATGTCGAGCCGTTCCCTGACCAGCGCAGCCAGCGCGGTCTTGTTGGCGCGCCGCGTGGCGATCAGCCGGTCGTGGAGTGCCGCATCGTCAGCCATCGGTGCCAGCCGCTCCAGCGTGAGCGGATCGTCCAGCACGGCTGGTCCGATCGCATCTCGCAACAGGGCGGTCAGTCCGGGATTTGCGGTGAACAGCCAGCGGCGGAACGTGATCCCGTTGGTTTTGTTGACGATGCGATCGGGATAGAGCCGGTGCAGCGGCTGGAAGACGGTGCGGCGCATCAATTCGGTATGCAGCGCGGACACGCCGTTGACCTTGTGTGAGCCGAGGAAGGCCAAGGTGCCCATGCGCACGCGCCGGTCGCCGTCTTCGTCAATGATCGACACCTCATGCAACGACGGCGCGTCCGTGCGGTCGGAGCTCGCCAGCCCATCGAGATGCTGCTTGTTGATCTCGTAGATGATCTGCATGTGGCGCGGCAGCAGCCGCTCCATCAGCGGCACCGACCAGGTCTCCAGCGCCTCGGGCAACAGTGTGTGGTTGGTGTAGGAGATCGTGTCGGTGGTGATCCGCCACGCTTCCGGCCAGGCGATGTCGTACTGGTCCACCAGGAGCCGCATCAGCTCCGGCACCGCGATCGCGGGGTGCGTGTCGTTGAGCTGGATGGCGCATTTGTCCGCCAGGTTGTGCACGTCGCCGTATTGCCGGACGTGGCGGTCGAGCAGGTTCTGTAGCGAGGCGGAGGTGAGGAAGTATTCCTGCCGCAGCCGTAGCTCGCGGCCGGAGGGCGTTTCGTCGCTGGGGTAGAGGACCTGGGAAATGGCACTGGCTTGCGCGCGGGCGGTCAGCGCGCCGACGTGGTCGCCGTGGTTGAACTGTTCCAGCGCCAGCGGATCCAGCGCGCGGGCCGACCACAAACGGAGCGTGTTCACGTGCTGGCCGCGCCAGCCTACGATGGGCATGTCGTAGGCAATCGCGATCACCGTCTCGCGCGGCTGCCATTTGGCAGGGGCCGTACCGTCGGCGCTCGACGCGCAGTCGATCTCACCACCGAAGCCTATCGCGTAACTAACGTCCCGCCGCTCGAACTCCCACGGATTGCCCTGGTCGAGCCAGGTCTCGGGGTATTCGTGCTGCCAGCCGTCCTTGATGACCTGCTGGAACATGCCGTGGTCGTAGCGGATGCCGAAGCCGTGGGCGGGGATACCGAGGCTTGCCATGCTTTCCATGAAGCAGGCGGCCAACCGGCCGAGGCCGCCATTGCCAAGTGCCGGGTCGGCTTCGCAGGAACGCAGGCGCTCGAAGTCAACACCGAGGTCGGCGAGCGCCGACTTCATGGGTTCGGTCAGGCCCAGGTTGTTGACCGAATCCATCAGCATCCGGCCGAGCAGGAATTCCATCGACAGGTAGCAGACGCGCTTGCGATTGCGGATGTAGTCGTTGCGCGCACTCGGCAGCCAGCGATCGATGATGCGGTCGCGCACCGCCAGGGCTGCGGCAACAAGCCAGTCGCGCTCAGTGGCGACTAGCGGATCGCAGCCGACGGAGTAGGTCAGCTTTGCCATGATCAAGCGGCGCAGCGCGGCAGCTTCCTCATCCTGTGCCGGCAAGGCAATCGCGGTCTCGCCGTCGTGGCGCGGCAGGGTTCGGAGCGCTGGAGGCAGGTCCATGGCGGTTACTAGTGTCCTTCGACGGATCTAATAGAAAGGCAGGGGACCGCAGGCTGCCGCGACGCTGCGAATCGCCACTCGGCACCCACATAGCCAGCGGCTATGCATGACTGCGGCGCCATTGTCTGCATTGCTGTCAATAAGCTGAGCGCCTGAACCCGATGGATCACCACGCCACGCCGCCATTCGGCTCGCGTCATCACGAACGTCTCTCCTCACGGTTGCGTGTATCCAATTTTACCGCTCGCACGCAACGAGGAAATCAAGGATTCCCTGTGGCAGCGATAGGTTCTTGTTGTGGCGTCGCAGAAATCTCGTGATCCTGCAGCGTACCGTTGCGGGGTGCCGCATTGTTACAATCAGAGGTTATCTGCGGAGGAGATGTTCTACCTATTCGGCGGCCGCGCGAAGTCCCGCGCCGGCCGCAAGCGGACATAGCGGCAGCGCCGCCGCCAGGAAGGCACCCAGCAGGAGCAGATGCGGGCGTGGGCTGAGGCCACCAGATGCGGCATCGGCCGCGGCGACGCCGAAGATCAGCACGGGAGTGGCCAGCGGCAGGATAAGTAACGGCAGCAGAACGCTGCCGCGCCTGGCACCCAGGACAATGGCAGCGCCGGTCGTGCCGAGCAGTGACAGGACCATGGTGCCGGGCAGCAGGCCGAGCAGCAGGGCCGGAATGGCAGCGTCCGGCATCCGTAGCATCACCGCCAAGGGTGCCGCGGCGATAAGCAGCGGCAGGCCGGTGACCAGCCAGTGGGCTACCGCCTTGGCCAGTGCGATCACCGCGGGCGGCAGGCCGGACAGCAGCAATTGGTCGAGCGAACCGTCCTCGAAATCTGCGCCGAACAGTCGATCCAGCGGCAGCAGTGCGGCCAGCAGCGAGCAGACCCAGACGATGCCTGGGGCGATGCGGCCCAACGTCTCTGGCGCCGGCCCGATCGCCAGGGGGAACAGGGAGGCAGCGAGCAGGAAAAACAACAGCGCGGCCAGCGTGTCGGCGCCATGGCGCAGCGAGAGACGCAGTTCTTGCGACAGGACGGCGACGAAGCGCGTCATGCGGCGGGGGTGGCAGCCCGGGTGGCTTGGGTGGCTGGTTGGGTGGCGAGACTCCCCCTCCACTTGACGGAGGCCGGGGGGCGGGGTCGTTCATGCGCGGTCCCCTCCCCCCAACTCCCGCCCTCAAGCGGAGGGGGAGTCTTTTTTTGAATGCTTGCCAACTCGTTTGTGGGGTTCATTGCAATCGCAGTTCTGCTGTGTCGGAAAGCGGCAGCGGCAGGTGGGTTGCGGCAACCAGCAGTCCGCCACCCGCTCGGTGCGCGGCGAGCATGTCGCCGAAGCGTTCCACCGACACCGCGTCCAGGCCCAGTGTTGGCTCATCCAGCAGCCACAGCGCTGCGGTGGACAGTGCCAGCCGAGCCAGTGCCAGACGCCGCTTCTGGCCGGCTGACAGGATGCGGGCGGGCAGATCGGCGAGATCCTCCAGCCCGACCGTCGCCAGTGCGGTCGCCACTCGCGAACCGGTCAGTCGCGCCGCGAAGTGCAGGTTCTCTGCGGCGGTCAGCCCGGGCTTTATCGCGTCTTGATGGCCGACATAAGCCACGCGCCGCGCATGGGCCGGCAGATCGGTCAGCGCATCGGCTCCGTCCCAGCTCAGTACGCCAACGGCCGGCCGCAGCAGACCGGCGAGCAGCCGCAGCAGCGTGGACTTGCCGGAGCCGTTCGGGCCGGTCAGCAGCAACGCGCCACCGGCAGCGACCGTGAAGTCGAGGTCGCGGAACACCAGTCGCTCGCCGCGAAACGCCGCCAGGCCCGCTGCCTGCAACAAACCGCTGTCCCCCGTGGACGCTGGCGGGCTGGTATGTAAAAACCCGCTGACACAACCATTGCATCCACGGCACGCACCCTCAACCGTGCCGCACACGGAAGGCGCACGGGCTATGAAGGCAATCGGTCAGGACACGCTGAAAACTCGCCGCACTCTCACCGTCCAGGGCAAGCAGTATGACTATTTCTCGCTGCCCGAGGCGGCGAAGGCGCTGGGTGACATCTCCCGCCTGCCGGTGACGCTGAAAATTCTGCTGGAGAACGTGCTGCGGTTCGAGGACGGGCAGAGCTACACGGTCGAGGATGCGAAATCGATCGTCGGCTGGCTCGGCGCCGCGCACTCGGATCGCGAGGTGCCGTTCAAGCCAGCACGCATCCTGCTGCAGGATTTTACCGGCGTGCCCGCGGTGGTCGATCTGGCAGCGATGCGCGACGGCATTACTCGACTCGGCAGCAACCCGCAGAAGGTCAATCCGCTGGTGCCGGTCGATCTGGTGATCGATCACTCGGTCATCGTGGATGTCTCTGCACGACCCGACGCGCTGACCCGCAATGTCGAGATCGAGTTCGAACGCAACGGCGAACGCTATCGGTTCCTGCGCTGGGGCCAGGAGGCATTTTCCAACTTTCGCGTGGTGCCGCCGGGCACCGGCATCTGCCACCAGGTGAACCTGGAATACCTCGGCCAGTGCGTTTGGACCGGTCAGGTGGACGGCACGACCATCGCCTATCCCGACACGCTGTACGGCGCCGACAGCCACACCACGATGGTGAATGGGCTGGGCATTCTGGGCTGGGGTGTCGGCGGCATCGAGGCCGAAGCGGCGATGCTCGGCCAGCCGATCGCCATGCTGATCCCCGATGTGATCGGCTTCCGCATGACGGGGAAGCTGCCGGAAGGCGCTACCGCGACCGACCTGGTACTGACGGTGACACAGATGCTGCGCCGCAAGGGCGTGGTCGGAAAATTCGTCGAGTTCTTTGGGCCGGGACTCGATGAGCTCGGGCTCGCCGATCGCGCGACCGTCGGCAACATGTCGCCGGAGTATGGCGCGACGTGCGGCTTCTTCCCGGTGGACAAGGTGGCGCTCGACTATCTGCACATGACGGGGCGCGACGAACATCGTATCGCGTTGGTGGAAGCGTACCTGAAGGCGCAGGGCATGTTCCGCGAACCTGGAACGCCGGAGCCGATATTCACCGACACGCTGGAATTGGATCTCGGCACGGTGGTGCCAAGCCTCGCCGGCCCCAAGCGGCCGCAGGATCGC
>DATKFJ010000463.1:0-23179 GCA_035511435.1 Acetobacteraceae bacterium
CAAATCCTCCGGCAGGATCACCGCGACCGGCCCCGGCGTGCCGCTCTCGGCCAGGGGGAAGGCGCGCGCGATCGCCTCGGACGCCTGATCCGGCTCGATCACCTCGATCACCGACTTGGTCACGTCCGACAGCAGCCGCGAATAGTTCTGCTCCTGCAACGCCTGCCGGCCGAAATCCTTGCGTTCCACCTGCCCGACCAGCATCACCACCGGCGTCGCGTCGTGATACGCCGAATGCAGCGACACCATGGAATTCGACAGCCCAGGCCCGCGCGAAACAATGCAGCAGCCGGCGCGATTGCGCAGCCGTCCATCGGCCACCGCCATGAAACCGGCGCCGCCCTCATGACGGCAAACGATCAGCCGCACCGAGTTCATGTCGGTCAGTGCATTGATCAGCCCGACATAGCTTTCGCCAGGCACACAGAACACCTGATCGACGTCGTGCGCTTCCAGGCTCTCGGCAAGCAGGCGGGCAACGGAGCGGGTCATTTTGGCAACGTCTCCTCGGTTTCTTCGAAGCAGGGCATCATGCTGTCACTGAACCGCAGCCTAAGCCACCAACCGGACATCCCCCAAAATCCGACAACGACGCCAGTGCCTCGGTTTGTCATTGCTTATCCAATGCTTGGGCTTATCCAATGCTTGGGCTTATCCAATGCTTGGGCCTATCCAATGCTTGGGCTTGTCCAATGCCTGCCAGCGGGCCATACGCTTGCTTGCTACGCGGCAGGACAGCGTATCAGCGGATAGGGAAACTCGGGACAGCCGGGAAAGCTGATCTCGTTGTCGCCGCGCCGCTGCACATGCAGCACGTCGGCGTTCTCGCAACCAAAACCGGTATCGTTGACGGTGCCCGCAGACAGGTCGAACGGGCTGGCCTGAGTCGCCTGCAGCGATGGCGCGAAGCGGATTTCCACACCGGCCGTCGTGACGCGCGCCGTCTCCACCAGGCGCTGAACGTAGTTCTGGTCGGTGATGATCGCGCGCATGACGATGTCGCGCGTAAAGATCACGACGGGCTGCGCAAGGCATTCCCGCGCGGTGATCGTGCTGGGTGGCGGATATAGCCCGCCGATCCAGGCGCCGAACAGCCAAGCCTGCGGCGGCGCGCTCTGCGCCCCGGCGGGTGGCATTCCGGTCAGCGCAAGCAGGGCAGTCGCAGTCAGAAGCGCGAACAGACGGGCGATGCGGTGCATGCGGTATCCTCGGGCGTGGCTGTGCCGACACGATAGGGCGGCCACGAATCAGTGACCAGTGCCCCGACCAACAGTGCGCCACACGGATCACTGGTCACCGATCACCGATCGCTGCTAAGCACGCGGCATGCTGCATCGCCTCTACATGCGCACGCTCGCGCTGGCTGCCTCGCCGCGCGCAGCCTGGTGGCTGGCCGCCGTGGCGTTCGCCGAGAGCAGCTTCTTTCCGATCCCGCCCGATGCGTTGCTGATTCCGATGGCCCTGGCGCGCCCCGACCGCGCCTGGCGCCTGGCCGCGATCTGCACCGTCGCAAGTGTGATGGGTGGCGCGCTTGGCTATTATATCGGCTACGCCGTGTTCGACCAGCTCGCGCGGCCGCTGATCGACTTCTACGGCTATGGCGACAGGTTCGTTGCGTTCCAGGCGCTGTACGCTCGTTACGGACTGTGGGTGATCCTGATCAAGGGGCTGACCCCGATCCCGTACAAGATCGTCACCATCGCATCCGGCGCCGCGCGCTTCAGCTTCCCGCTGTTCATGGCCGCCAGCGTCACCACCCGCGGCGCACGCTTCTTCATCGTCGCCGCGTTGCTGCGCGCATTCGGCACCCCGATGCGCGACTTCATCGAGCGTCGGCTGACGTTGGTGACTAGCCTGCTCGCGGCCGGCATCATCGGCGGATTCCTGATGCTGCGACTGCTGTAACGGCGCTAACCGACGCGTGATAAGTGCCACCGCGGCAGCCGCGAACTTTAGGTTGTCGGATACCGGCGAATCGCGCATCATTCTCAAATCAGAAGGCTTTTCCCCAACGGAGAGAACATGTCTCGGCACAACCGCTATTTGCAGTTCTTGACAGCGTTGCTACCTGCGGGTGCGTTTGGATTATCCGTGGCGCTGGCATCGCATGTCGCCAAGGCAACTCCCGCCACCGAGGGCGATGATCCACAAGTCGACAATAGCGCGAATACCTTTTCGGTCGCCACGGAACTGCAAACGATTCGTGACGCGATGGACGAGGCAAGTACGGACATGCAGGGCGGCACGGTCGGCCAGGTCAACGATCCGAATATTCGTCTGGCATACTGGCTCAACGGCAATGGCCGCGGTTGGGGCAACGGTGGCGCCCGTTGGGGCAATGGCGGATGGCCGGCGTGGGGCAACGCTCGTCCGTGGTCCAATGGCTGGGGCAACGGCGGCTGGGGCAACGGCGTCTGGCATAACGGCGGCTGGCATAACGGCGGCGGCGGCTGGCATAACTGGCGCAACTAGCCATGCCGGACTCGCCGACGACCCTGCAGGGCGGCGCCGCGCCTCCGGTGCCCACGCCTCCGGTTATCGACATCGTGGTGGTGCAGCCGACGCCATTCTGCAACATCAACTGCACGTATTGTTATCTGCCGCACCGCAATGATCGGTCCGTGATCGCGCAGAGCACGGTCCACAATCTGTTCGCGAAACTGTTCGCCTCCGGCTGGGCCGCCCCGCATGTCAACGTGATCTGGCACGCCGGGGAACCGATGGTCATGCCGATCGCCTTCTATCGCCAAGCATTCGAGACGATCGAACGATTGCGGCCGGAGCAGGTGTGCGTCACGCATTCAATGCAGACCAACGGAATGCTGATCACGCCGGCGTGGTGCGACTTCTTCGCCGAGTGGAAAATCGATGTCGGCGTCAGCATCGACGGGCCACGGCATCTGCACGACCAGAAGCGGGTAACCCGGTCGGGCCGCGGCACATTCAACAAGACTGTTGCGGGTGTCCGCATGCTGCGCCAGCGTGAAATTCCGTTCCACACCATCTCCGTCCTGTCGCGTGCCAGCCTCGACGCCGCGGACGAGATGTATGAATTCTTTGTGTCGGAAGGTATTCAGGACGTCTGCTTCAATGTCGAGGAGTCTGAAGGACAACACGTCTCCGACATGCTGGCTGTCAATGACGTACGTCAACGCTTTCGCGGCTTTCTTGCGCGATTCTGGCAGCTTGCGCGAGCGTCCGACCGGGTGAAGTACGTGCGCGAAGTCGATACCATGATCCACGCCATCTTCCGGCCGAACGATGCACCGTTCCGCAATCAGCAGGTCGAGCCGCTGGCCATGATGAATGTCGACTGCCTGGGCAATGTATCGACCTTTTCGCCCGAGCTGCTCGGCTACAAGAACGCTGACTACAACGATTTCGTCATCGGCAACATCAATACCGATTCGATGCAGCAGATCCGTGACAGCAGCGCGCTGGCGGCAATGCACCGCGACATCGATGCCGGGGTCGATGCGTGTCGCAGGAGCTGCGAGTATTTCTCGGTATGCGGCGGCGGCGCGCCGATGAACAAGTTGTCCGAGAATGGCAGCTTCCGTACCGCGCAAACCGTGTTCTGCTCGCTGATCCAGATCGCTGCAGCCGATCTGGTACTGTCGTCCGCACGCGAGCTGCAACGTACCTGGCAGCCGTCGATGGCGCCGGATGCACGCGCGGACCGGGTCACAGCGTCGCCGTAGCGTGCGGTCATCGTTGCGGGTTCCATACCGCCTTGGACGCCACGGGTGTGCGCCCTCTCCCGACCCCGAGCCATGACCCCCAGGCCATTAACCCACCAGCCATGACCTGACGACTCACCGGATCGTGAGAGTTGCGCAGGCAACTTCAGTTGATCCGCGCGTTCTGTTACATCATCTCGCCCCAATCGCGGCGTGAATCCCCACTACATCCTGGAATCATATGGAGGCCACATGCGCCGCCGCGAGCTTCTGTTGGGAAGCGCGATCCTGTCTGTCGCGGCCGCTTTGCCACCGGTCGCACCGGCGCGCGCCGATGATGCCACGCCGTTCGACAGTGCCACCGTGCGCAACCTTGCGCGCAACCTGGCGCAGCAGCCCTACAAGGCACCCAATTCACCTCTGCCTGACGATCTGGCCAAGCTCGACTACCAGGCGTACCGCTCCATTCGTTTCGACCCGGGCCACGCGTTGTGGCGCGGACAGGGACTGAAATTCACCGCCGAATTCTTCCATCGCGGCTTCCTCTATAAAGACCGTGTCGACATCTACCAGGTGACCAACGGCCACGCCGTGCCGATCCGCTACAGCCCCGACCTGTTCACCTTCGACAAGGTGAAGCCGCCCACAGAGGACATAGGTTTCGCCGGCTTCCGACTGCACAACCCAATCAACCGCCCTGACTACTTCGACGAAATCTGCGCCTTCCTCGGCGCCAGCTATTTCCGCGCGGTGGCAAAGGATCAGGGCTATGGCCTGTCGGCGCGCGGCCTGGCGATCAAGACCGCCGATTCCTCCGGTGAGGAGTTCCCGCTGTTCCACACGTTCTGGCTGGAACGCCCGCAAAAGGGCAGCGACGTGATCGTGGTGCATGCGCTGCTCGACAGCATCAGCGCCGCCGCGGCCTACCGCTTCACCATTCGTCCTGGCCAGGAAACGGTGTTCGACACCGAGATGGCATTGTATCCGCGCACCGACCTCACGTCCGCCGGCATTGCACCGCTGACCTCGATGTTCCTGTTCGATGCCAACGATCGCACCCGCTTCGACGACTATCGCTCAGCCGTGCACGATTCCGCCGGCCTGCTGATCTGGAACGGCAAGGGCGAGCAGATCTGGCGCCCGCTCGCCAATCCGCGTGAATTGCAGGTCAGCGCCTTCACCGACAGCGGCCCGCGCGGCTTCGGCCTGCTGCAGCGCGAGCGAAAATTCGGCGATTACCAGGACCTGGAGTCGCATTACGAAAAGCGCCCGTCGCTATGGGTGGAACCGATCGGCGATTGGGGCCAGGGCATCGTCGAGCTGGTGGAGATTCCCAGCAATCGTGAGGTCAACGACAATATCGTTGCCTTCTGGCGGCCACATGATCCGTTGCGCGCCAAGGGCGAATATATCCTGAACTATCGCCTGCATTGGTGCTGGTCGCCGCCGTCGGCATCGCAACTGGCCAATGTCGTCGGCACGCGCTGCGGCCTGTCGTGGGATCAGAAGAACCGCCAGTTTGTCATCGACTTTGCCGGCGGTGTCTTGAAGGATCGCCACACCGATGCTCCGCCCACGATCGATCTCGGCGCCTCCAAGGGCAGCATCGAACACCCTGTCGTCGAAGCCAATCCGGCGATCGGCGGATGGCGGCTGAGCTTCCAGCTTGTGACCGGCAGCGAGAAGCTGGTCGAGATGCACGCCAGGCTGATGGACGGTGAAACGCCGCTCACCGAGACATGGATCTACCGTTGGACAATCTAACCTTGGCGCCAGTGAGTTTCCGTGCGCTGCCCGATGAGGCGCCGCTTGCGATGCCGACCCAGTCGCTGCACGCGGCGCCGCCGTCCGCACCGCGGCCCGCCAGTTCGCCGCGCGCCATGGCGCTGCGTCGGTTCGTCGTCATCGGTGGTGCGATTGTCCTGACAATCGCCGGCGCGGAGGAGATGTACCGGGTATTCGCGGAGAACGGCCTGACCGCCCTCGCGGTCTTCATGCTGGCGCTGTTTCTTGCGCTGTTCGCCTGGATCGCACTGTCCTTCGTCAGTGCGTTGGCCGGTTTCTTCTCGCTGCTGGCCGGCGGCGGTTGCCGTTTCGGTACTGGCCCGCGCACCGACCTGCCGCATCCAGCCACACGCACCGCACTGCTGATGCCCACGTACAATGAACAGCCGGCGCGGGTCATGGCGGGTTTGCAGGCGATCGATGAATCGCTGCGCGAGGTTGGCGCCAACGACGCGTTCGACGTGTTCATCCTCAGTGACACCACCGACCCTGAAATCTGGATCGCCGAGGAGGCGGGGTTTCTGGTGTTGCGCGAACGCACGGGAGGTGAGCGGCGTATCTTCTATCGCCGGCGTGCGAACAACACCGCGCGGAAATCGGGCAACATCGCCGAATGGGTGCGGCGGTTCGGCGCCGCCTATCCCCAGTTCCTGATCCTCGATGCCGACAGCCTGATGACTGGCGAAACGCTGGTGCGGCTGGTCGGCGCGATGGAACGCCACACCGATGTCGGGCTGATCCAGACACTGCCGATCATCACCGGCGCGACGACGCTGTTCGCCCGCATGCAACAGTTCGCCGGTCGCGTATACGGCCCGCTGATCGCGCATGGCATCGCCTGGTGGCACGGCGCGGAGGGCAACTACTGGGGCCACAACGCGCTGATCCGCACGCACGCATTCGCCGGACAGGCCGGGCTGCCGGAACTGCACGGTCGCAAGCCGTTTGGCGGCCCCATCATGAGCCACGACTTTGTGGAGGCCGCACTGATGCGGCGCGGCGGCTGGGCGGTGCACATGGTGCCCGGCGTACGCGGCAGCTACGAAGAAGTGCCGCCCACACTGACCGACCTCGCGGTGCGCGATCGCCGTTGGTGCCAGGGCAACTTGCAACATGCCGCCGTGCTGCCGACGCGCGGACTATATGCGATCAGCCGGCTGCATCTGCTCACCGGAATTGGTTCATACATCACCGCACCGCTCTGGCTGCTGTTCATCCTCACCGGCATCCTGATCGCGGTGCAGGCGCGCTTCGTGCAGCCGAACTACTTTCCCGCCGGCAAGTCGCTGTTCCCGCAATGGCCGGTGATCGATCCGGTGCGCGCCATGTGGATGTTCGTCGGCACCATGGGCCTGTTGCTGGTGCCGAAATTACTCGGCTGTATCGCGATCCTGCTGCGTGGCCACGAACGTCGTGGCTTCGGCGGCGCACTGCGGCTGCTTGCCGGCATGCTGTTGGAGACGATCATCGCCGGGCTGATGGCCCCGGTCGTCATGCTGACTCAATCGATCGACGTGGTGGCGATTCTGCTCGGCCGCGACGCCGGCTGGGGCACGCAACGCCGAACCGACGGTGCGGTTTCAACCACGGAAACCG
Source organism: Acetobacteraceae bacterium (assembly GCA_035511435.1). Taxonomy (GTDB): domain Bacteria; phylum Pseudomonadota; class Alphaproteobacteria; order Acetobacterales; family Acetobacteraceae; genus JAMXLO01. The sequence continues at coordinate 7,062 of DATKFJ010000463.1, forward strand.
CACGGCTGTATTGCCGTCACACGGTACTGGGGCTGTTGCTGGGCGTCGTGGCATGGCTGGTTTCGACGCATCTGGCGCTGTGGATGCTGCCGGTGGTGATGGGACTCGCGCTGGCAATTCCGCTGGCGCTGCTGACCGGTCGGCGATGGTCCGGCGGCGGTCTGTTGCGCACCCCTGAAGAACTGACACCTCCCGCGGTGGTCGCGCGCGCCGCTCAATTGCAGCGCGACTGGCAGAACGAAGGTCTGCCCGACGTGGCGCGGATGTTGCGCGATCCGGTGCTGTTGGCAGTGCACAAGGCAATGCTGCCACCGCCGCGCCGCCCGCGCGCGGAACCGCTGGCAGCCGCTGTCGCACTCGGACGCGCCAAGTTGGAAGAGGCGGAGACGCTGGAAGACGCGCTTACGGCGTTGACGCCGCCAGAGATGGCTGCAGTGCTGGCCGATTCATCCGCGCTGCAACGCTTGTCGGCGCTGGCGAACGGCAGCTGAGGGCGATCAGCCGTGCCTGGTGGGCTGCGCAGTTTGCGCCTGCGCCGCCGCCGCTGGTCGTTCCGTCTGTGCCGCGTGGTTGATCTGCGAGGTCAGCCGTGCGCTGAACACGAAACCGATACAGAGCAGGACTGCGACCACGCCGAGCAGGCCGGTGAGTTTGGTGCGTTCGGACATGCGGGATGAACCGATGCGACGCGTTGCGCTTCATCGATGACCAATAGGCCGGCATCACGTCCGCGTGTGCCTCACAGCCACTGAACTTCAACAGCGCACTCCTGAAGGATGGCTTACGGCGTTTCATTCCCTGACCCCAGCATCCACCCCTTCGCGGATAGGGTCGACGCAACGCTCCGGCCTCAGCTATGAACGCGCCGATGGATACCGTGCCCGACTGGCCATGGACCACCGACACTTTCCTTGCCTGGGAAGACCGGCAGGAAGGCAAGCATGAGTTCGACGGCCGGAAGGTCATACCGACGACGGGCGGCAGCGTTGCTCATCAGGACATTGTATTCAATCTGCGCGTACTGTTGGGCCGTCTTCTGGCTGACGTCCCGTTCCGGGCCGCACACGAGATGCGGCTTCGGATCGGCGCCCGTATTCGCTACCCGGATGTCGTGGTCTGCGCCGGTCCGCTTGACCAAACCACCCGCACGCTGACCGACGCAGTGGCGATTTTCGAGGTACTCTCTGACGATACCGCCACCACCGACCGGGTCGAGAAGCTGATCGACTACGCCGCCGTGCCGTCACTGCGCAGCTATGTGCTGCTGGAACAGACCGCGATAGCCGCAACACTGTTCCAACGCGAACCGGGCGGCACATGGACCGCCAGCGCCCACACCGACGGCGCGCTGATCCTGCCAGGTATCGACATCACCCTGCCGCTCGTGGATCTGTATCAGGGACTGACCTTCCCGGCGTAAGCGCATTATCCCCGCCAACGAACACCCGCCCGCATCAGTGTCCCAACGCCCGCGCCACTTCCTCCAGCGCCGCGGGATCCTCGATCGTCGGCGGCACCGGCGCATCCTCGCCATCGGCAATGCGCCGGATCGAACCGCGCAGTATCTTGCCCGACCGCGTCTTCGGCAGCCGAGGCACCACGCGCGCATCGCGGAACGCCGCCACCGGACCGATGCGTTCGCGCACCAGGGCGACAAGTTCCGCGGCAATCTCGCTTTCCGGCCGGTTCACGCCAGCCTTCAACACGACAAGCCCGATCGGCGTCTGTCCCTTCAACTCGTCTTTCGCACCCACCACCGCGCACTCGGCCACTGCGGGATGTGATGCCAGCACCTCCTCCATCTGTCCCGTCGACAATCGATGCCCCGCAACGTTGATGATGTCGTCAGTGCGGCCCATCACCCACACATCGCCGTCCGCATCGATCGTTCCGGCATCGCCGCTGCGATACCAGCCGGAAAAATCCGACAAATACGCCGCCTGATACCCCTCGTCATTCTGCCACAGCGTCGGCGCGCAGCCAGGCGGCAACGGCAACCGAGCACACAGATTGCCCGTCTGTCCCGCCGCCATCAGCACTCCCTCGTCGTCCAACGTGTGCAGGTCGAAACCAGGGCTCGGCCGCCCACCCGAACCGGGCTTGAACGGAAACAGCCCGTATTGCCGGAAGCCGGACGTGATCGCCCAACCCGTCTCCGTCTGCCACCAGTGATCGACCACCGGCTTGCCAAGCAGATCCGCCGCCCATGTCGCGGTCGGCGGATCACAACGTTCGCCGGCAAGGAACAATGCCTCCAGCTTCGACAGATCATGCGCGCGCAGCAGCTTCCCCTCCGGATCCTGCTGCTTGATCGCACGGATCGCGGTGGGCGCGGTGAACAGCACTTTCACGCCGTGCTGCGCGCACACGCGCCAGAACGCGCCGGCGTCGGGCGTGCCCACGGGTTTGCCTTCATACATCACGCTGGTGCCGCCGCGCAGCAGCGGCGCGTAGACTATGTAGCTGTGGCCAACAACCCAGCCGACATCCGACGCCGCCCAATACACATCGCCCGCATCGACGCCGTACAGCATGCGCATCGAATTCCACAGCGCCACCGCATGCCCGCCATTGTCACGCACGATGCCCTTTGGCCGCCCCGTCGTGCCTGACGTGTAGAGTATATACAGCGGATCGGTCGCCGCCACCGGCACGCAGTCATGCGGCGACGCCGCCGCCTCGGCTTCCACCAGATCGTAATCGCGGCCCGCGATCAATGCCGCGCGTTCCGCATCGCGTTGCAGGATCAGGCACGCATCCGGCTTGTGCGGCGACAATGCGATCGCCGAATCGAGCAGCGGCTTGTATTTCACCACCCGTCCCGGTTCCAGCCCGCACGACGCCGACACGATCACCTTCGGCTTGGCATCGGCGATGCGCGATGCCAGTTCCGCCGCGGCGAAACCACCGAACACCACGGAATGGATCGCGCCCAACCTGGCGCACGCCAACATCGCGATCGCCGCTTCCGGCACCATCGGCAGATAGATCACCACGCGGTCGCCGCGCGCCACGCCAAGTGCGGCCAACGCGCCGGCCAGCTTCGCGGTGCGCGTCTGCATCTGGCGGTAGGTGAATGTGTCGATGCGCCCGGTCATCGGGCTGTCCCAGATCAGCGCCGGCTGCTCGCCGCGACCCGCCAGCACATGGCGATCGATGCAGTTGAAGCAGGTGTTCAGCATGGCGCCGGCGAACCACCGTCCATATGGCCCGCAGGAGGGATCAAACACGCGATCCCACCGGCGCTCCCACGTGACGCCGTCGGCGACACCTGCCCACCAGGCTTCCGGATCGGCGCGCCATGCAGCGTAGACTTCGGCGTATCCCAATGCGGGCACTGCGTCGTTCATCGCGGCCTCCTTGGTTTCGGTGTTGAGCTGACCAAGAATGCACCACGTTCGACTGTCATTGCGAGTTCCGTCCCGCCCGCTGCCCGGTCGGCCGCTGCCCGGTCGGCCGGCGGGCGGCGGGCGTGCGATGGTTCGCCGCAAAAACAAAAGCGGCGCCCGAAGGCGCCGCAGTTATCAGACAGAAGTTGTCGGAACTCTTCAAATGACCTTGCGGCGACGCATTGTCAGGCCAAGCCCGGCAAGAGCGGTACCAAGGAGGGCCATGGATGCCGGTTCCGGTACAGGGCTGATCGACACGCCGTTCACGGCCACGCCATCGATCGCGAGACCGGTGTCGTACAATTGGTCGAACGCGTTCGTCGCGCCGAACCCAAGGTAGTAGTCACCGGCGCCCACGATTGTGTAGACTTCCGACTGCCAGCCGGTGGAGCCGCAGCCGCCCACGAAGCACTGACCCGACCAGCTCCCCAGCCAGGAAATGGTACTGAGGCCGATCGTATATGGGGTAACGGCCGTCGTCGTATTGTACAGCTCCGCCACCGGCGTGCCGGTCGACGTGTACAGAACGGCCCAGACGTTGTCGGCGTACACACCACCGTCTGAGGTGATGAAGTTGAAGTAATAACTCAGAGTTGTGTTGGCCGCGGCAGTGAAGATCGGGGTGGTCAGCAGCGAGCCGTTAGTCGGGGAGACGGGCGGGGTCATCGGATTCTGGCCCACGCCGCCGCTACCGCCGGTTGTAGTGACATACTCGTAGGAGGGGTTGCCCAGCGGCGAGAGCAGAACATCGCCGTCGGCGCCATCGGTGCCGCAGCCGCCCGTGCAGGACCAGCCAGCCGGGACCGGGCCGGCGTTAGCCGTGGCGGGCAGCAGGATGCAGGCGGCACCCGCCAGCATCGTCGCAAAAAGCAGAGTGTTCTTCATGGTTTTTTTGATCCTTATCCTTTGCCAACGATTGCCAGCCAAGCAATCTGCATGCCACATAACAGAACGCTTTTGAATCAACCTGTTATGTTTGGATCAAAGTGTGCGATTCCGGAATGTGTAAATTTCTCCGACATTTTCGTCTCGAAATGTCGATCTTCGGCAATAAAGGAGAAACGAAAGCCGGGTTACTTGGCGTTTGTGACCCGGACTAACGCTCTCGGTTCCGCGAAGTGCCGCCGTGCAACCAGCGGAAGCGGTGACTAGGTCGCTGCACAACCGTTCCGATTATACTTTCCGGATCCGCACGACTTGGTTTTCGCATGATCGCCGGGACCGCCAATTGCGGTTCGATAAGTCTTGTGAGATGTCACACACATCTGCTGCCACACCAGAAAACCGGCGTGCGCCAAGCCAGCTGATAATGCGCGGGAGACGCGAAAATGTCCGGACACTCAGGGGCGCCGCGCGACAGGACGGCCCATTGTAGCTGTGGATCACTTCGGGTGGCGACGATCGGGGAACCGCTGGCCGTCATAACCTGCTTCTGCGAGGAATGTCAGCGTCGGACTGGATCGGCCTTCAGCCCAAATCTCGCACGTCGCACAAAAGGCGAAACCGACATTCCGACAAGCTGGCGCAACAGACCCGCTCGCCTTCAGACTCACCCGACGGTTGGCCGCCTGGACACGCTGTTCAAACCATGTTCGTCAAGCGCGTCCGATAACCCGCAAAGCTTTCAGACGTGGAAGCTTTCCCCGCAACCGCAGCGGCCCTTCTCATTCGGATTGGTGAACGTGAAACCCGCGGTCAGCGCCTTCGTCTCGTAGTCCATCACCGTGCCGATAAGGAACAGCGAGGCCTTCCGGTCCACCAGCACCGTCAGGTCCTTGTCCTTCACGACCTCGTCGGTCGGTGCCGGCGCCTCCGTCCAGCTCATGTCGTACGACATGCCGGAACAGCCCTTGGTCTTCACGCCGATGCGCAGCAGCTTGCCCTGCTCACCCTTGGCGTACAGCGAGCGCAATCTCTCCGCCGCGGCGTCGGTCAACGTCATCAGCGGCGGCAGCGCACGCGGCTTGCGAGGGGCGGTGGAATTGATGCTCGTGCTCATGGTTCACTCGATATCGTTGTCGATCAGAACATATTCAACTGCAGGCGGGCTTCTTCGGTCATCCGGCTCGGGTCCCAGGGCGGCTCCCACACAGTCTCCACGTCGCACGACGTAACGCCGGCCACCGACATGGCGGCGCTGTGTACCTGCTCCGGCAATTCCTGCGCGGACGGACAAGCCGGCGCCGTCAGCGTCATCTCGATCTTCACCGCGCCATCGTCGGCGATGTCGATCGCATAGATGAGCCCAAGCTCGTAGATATTCACCGGAATCTCCGGATCGTATACCTCGGCGATCGCGGCGATGATGGCGTCCTCGGTCGGTTTCGGCTTGGTCTCGCCGTCCGGTGTCCAGGCGGCATGAGCCGGGCTCACGTCATTCACTGCTCGCCTCCTTGTCGCCGTCCAACGCGGACACCAATGCATGCCACGCCAATGTCGCGCATTTCACCCGCGACGGATATTCGTGCACGCCGGCCAACGGTTCAAGCCGTTCCAACGGTTCGGCCAGCGTCGCGTCGCACTGCGGACACTTGCCGGTGCGCGCCATCTCGCGGAACGCTTCGAACAGCGCATGCGCATCGGCCTTGCTGCGGCCGACCACGGTTTCCGCCATCAGATCGGCCGAGGCAACGCTGATCGCGCAGCCACGCGCTTGGAAGCCGGTGTCGGCGATCGTGCCGTCGGGGGCATATTTCACCCACACCTCGATGCGGTCGCCGCACATCGGGTTGTCGCCCTTCGCGGAGGCATCGAAACTTTCCAACCGCTTCGCATGCCGAGGGCGGCGGCCGTGATCCAGGATCACTTCCTGATAAAGGTCGCGCAGATCGTCGAATGTATCCGAGCTCATATCCGTCGTTTCCCGCGTCACGCGAAGAACTCCCTGACCCGCATCAGCGACTCAGCCAGATAGTCGATCTCTTCCAGCGTCGTATAGATCGCAAAGCTTGCGCGCGCCGTGCTGTCCAGGCCGAACCGGCGCATCAGCGGCTCGGCACAGTGATGTCCCGCGCGCACCGCAATGCCCTGCCGATCCAGCAACGTCGCGACGTCGTGCGCATGCGCGCGATCCAACGCGAACGAAACCACACCGCCACGGTCCTGCGCCCGGCCAAGGATATGCACGCCCTCGATCGCACCGAGCCGCGCCAACGCGTGGTCGACCAGCGCCGTCTCGTGCGCGGCAATCGCGTCGTAGCCGATCGACTGCACGTAATCGATTGCCGCCTTCAGGCCGATGCCTTCCAGGATCGGCGGCGTGCCAGCCTCGAACTTGTGCGGCACCTCGGCCCAGGTGGATCGTTCGTACGACACGGACGAAATCATCTCGCCACCGCCGAGAAACGGCGGCATCGCGTCCAGCAGTTCGCGGCGCCCCCACAACACGCCGATGCCCGTCGGCCCGTACAGCTTGTGGCCGGTAAAGGCATAGAAATCGCAGCCCAGCGCTTGCACATCGACAGGCCGGTGCACCACCGCCTGCGCGCCGTCGAACAGCACCTTCGCGCCATACGCGTGCGCGATCTGCACGATACGCTCCGCCGGCGTATAGGTGCCCAGCACGTTCGACATGTGGGTCATCGACACCAGCCCCACCTTGCCGTCCGCCAGCAGCGCTTCGTACGCCGCCATATCCAGTTCGCCCGCGTCGGTGATCGGTGCAACGCGCAGCTCGATCCCGCGATCGTCGCGCAGCATCTGCCATGGCACGATGTTGGAGTGGTGCTCCATGCCGGAAATCAGCACCGCCTGCCCCGGCTTCAATACCCCGCGGCCATAGCTGTGCGCCATCAGGTTGAGCGACTCTGTGACGTTGCGCGTGATCACGACCTCATGCCGGTCCGGCGCGTTCAGCAAGCCGGCCACGGCATCGCGCGCGGCTTCGTAGGCATCGGTAGTGCGCTCGCTCATCCAGTGCAGGCCGCGATGCACGTTGGCGTACTGCGTCTCCATCGCCTCACGCATCGCATCGATCACCACGCGCGGCTTCTGCGCGGAAGCGGCGCTATCCAGGAACACCAGCGGCTTGCCGCGGATCTTCTGGCGCAGGATCGGGAAATCCTCACGGATCCGCGCAACGTCAAACACCGCAGGCCGGCTCAGCGGAATTTTCGACTCGACGTTCATGCCGCCTGCCTCTCCCACCAACCTTCGACCGACTGCTCCAGCAACCCGCGGACCCGTTCGTCCGTCACCGCATCCAGCGATTCCGCGAGGAACGCGCGCACCAGGATGGATCGTGCCTCTGCGTCGGGAATGCCGCGGCTGCGCAGATAGAACAACTGCGCAGCGTCCAGCTCCCCCACCGTCGCGCCATGGCTGCATTTCACGTCGTCGGCGAAAATCTCCAGCTCGGGCTTGGTATCGATCTCGGCGTCGGGCGATAGCAGCAGCGCCTGGTTCATCTGGTAGCCGTCGGTCTTCTGCGCCTCTCGCGCGACCTCGATGCGGCCCTGGAACACACCTTGTGCGCGACCCGCCAGCACATTCCTCACCGTCTGCCGCGACGTGCAGGACGGCGCGACATGCTTCACCACGGTGGTGAAGTCCGCGTGCTGCACGCCACCCAGCAACTGTGCGCCGTTCAGATGCGTGATGCCCTTCGCGCCAACCAGTCGAACGTGCACCTCGGTGCGCACGATACGCGCCCCCACGTTCAGCGCGAAGCTGTCGTAGGTGCCACGCGCGGCGATCTCCGCGTATAGCGTGGACAGGTGAAACGCGGTCGGCGATTCGTTCTGCAAACGCACATGCGTCAACGCGGCGTCTTCCGCCACGCGCACCTCGATGACCGGATTGTGCAGATACACGCCATCACCAAGCGACAATTCCAATAGCGTCAGCCGCGCCCCGTTCTCCAGGTGGATCGTATGACGCGGATGGAACGCGGCCTCATCGGTCGCCAGACTTACCAGCAGCAGCAGCCCTGCATCGACGCCGGCCGGTATGGTCAGCGACGCGCCGTCTTCCGCCAGCATCGTGTTCAAGGCCACCAGCGGCTCGCTGTCTGGCCGCGCCAACGTGCCGAACGAACCCTGGTCGGCGAAGCGGGCAAAGCTGACCGGTGCCGGCAGCGCCGACAGCTCCGGGCGGAATGCACCATCGACGAACACGATGCGCGGCGCATCGATCCCCGGCAGTCGCGCCAACCACCCGCTGTCGCCCCATCCGCTGTCATCGGCGGGCGGCGCGACCGGTTGCTGGAACGCCGCATCGGTCACCGGACGCAGGCTGGTGTATTTCCACGCTTCCTCGCGTCGCCCCGACGCGGCGCCCGGCAACCCCGCGCGGCGAAACGTATTGGCTGCCGCAAGGCGTTGTCGCGGGTCGCCAGGCAGGCGCTCGCGCATTCTCTCAAAGCGCGACAGGAAGCCGCCGATGCCGGTCTGCGCTGGCGCGGTCATGACATTCTCCCCCGCCCCTTGCGGAAGGGGTCAGGGCGAGCCGACCGCACACCCCCAACCTGCGAACGCGCAACCTGCGAACGCACAACCCGTGAACGCACAACCTGCGAACGCATAAAGTCTCCCACCATGACGACGGCCGAATTCATGCCGCCTCCGCGACCATGCCGGCGTAGCCCTTGGCTTCCAGTTCGTGCGCCAGTTCGGGACCGCCCGAACGCACGATCCGTCCACCGGCCAGCACGTGCACACGGTCCGGCACGATATGCTCCAGCAACCGCTGATAATGCGTGATCACCAGCGCGGAAAAATCCGGCCCGCGCAGCGCATTCACGCCATCGGCGACAATCCTCAGCGCGTCGATGTCCAACCCGCTGTCCGTCTCATCCAGGATCGCCAGCTTCGGCCGCAGGATCGCCATCTGCAGCACCTCGTTGCGCTTCTTCTCGCCGCCGGAGAACCCGACATTCACGTTCCGCCGCAGCATGTCGTCCGGCATCGCCAGCCGCTTCGTCTCCGCGCGCGCCATCTTCAGGAACTGCACCGCATCCAGCTCGCTCTCGCCACGCGAACGGCGCAGCGCATTCAGTGCGGTGCGCAGAAAGTTCGCATTGCCGACACCGGGCAACTCAACCGGATACTGAAACGCCAGGAACACGCCGGCCGCGGCACGCTCCTCCGGCGCCATCGCCAATAGATCGTGGCCGTCGAACGTCGCCGACCCGCCGGTGACCACATAATCCTCGCGGCCCGACAGCACATAAGCGAGCGTCGACTTGCCGGAGCCGTTCGGCCCCATGATGGCGTGCACCTCGCCCTGCGGCACCGAGAGATCGATGCCCTGAAGGATCGGCTTGTCGTCGATGGCGGCCGAAAGGCCGCGAATTTCCAGCATGACTTCGTTCCTAACCCACGGAGCCTTCCAGACTCACCGCCAACAGCTTCTGCGCCTCGACGGCGAACTCCATCGGCAGTTCCTTCAGCACTTCCTTGCAAAACCCATTGACGATCAGGCCAACCGCGTCCTCTTCAGAAAGCCCACGCTGTCGGCAGTAGAACAACTGGTCATCGGCGATTTTCGACGTTGTCGCCTCATGCTCCACCTTTGCCGTCGGATTGCGGCTTTCGATATATGGCACGGTGTGCGCCCCACAATGGTCGCCGATCAGCAGCGAATCGCATTGCGTATGATTGCGCGCGCCCGCAGCCTGCGGCAGCACGCGCACCAAACCCCGGTAAGTGTTGTTCGATCGGCCGGCGCTGATCCCCTTGGAAACGATCGTGCTCTTCGTCCGTTTCCCGATGTGGATCATCTTGGTGCCGGTATCGGCCTGCTGGCAGTTGTTGGTCACCGCCACGGAATAGAACTCGCCCACGCTGTCGTCGCCCTGCAGCACGCACGACGGATATTTCCAGGTGATCGCCGAACCCGTCTCCACCTGCGTCCACGAAATCTTGCTCCGCGCCCCTCGGCACGCGCCGCGCTTGGTGACGAAGTTGTAAATCCCGCCACGGCCTTCCGCATCGCCCGGATACCAGTTCTGCACCGTCGAATACTTGATCTGCGCGTCGTCGAACGCCACCAGTTCCACAACCGCGGCGTGCAACTGGTTCTCATCGCGCATCGGCGCGGTGCAGCCTTCCAGGTAGCTGACATAAGCACCGGCATCCGCGATGATCAGCGTGCGTTCGAACTGGCCGGAGTTGCGCGCATTGATACGGAAGTAGGTGGACAGCTCCATCGGGCAGCGCACGCCCTTCGGGATGTAGACGAAGCTGCCGTCGGTGAACACCGCGGAATTCAGCGCGGCGAAGAAGTTGTCCGACACCGGCACCACGGTGCCAAGATACTGCTGCACCAGCTCCGGATAATCGCGCACCGCCTCGCTGATCGGGCAGAAGATCACGCCGGACTTCTTCAGCGTCTCACGGAACGTCGTCGCCACCGACACGCTGTCGAACACCGCGTCCACTGCAACCTGCGAGCCACCCTCGATCGACCCAGGATCGACACCCGCCAGGATCGCCCGCTCCTTCAGCGGAATGCCGAGTTTCTCGTACGTCTTCAGCAACTCGGGATCCACCTCGTCCAGGCTCTTCGGCCCAGGCTTTTTCTTCGGCGCCGCGTAATAGTGCAGGTCCTGGTAATCGATCGGCGCATGTTCAACGCGCGCCCAATGCGGCTCGGTCATCTGCTGCCAGGCGGCAAACGCCTTCAGCCGCCACGCCAGCAGCCACTCCGGCTCCTGCTTGCGCGACGAGATCAACCGGATGGTGCCCTCATTCAGCCCCTTGGGCGCGAGGTCCATCTCGATATCGGTCTCCCAGCCCCATTTGTAGCCGGACTGCGTGAGCGATTGGACAGTATCGAGCGTTTCGGTTTCAGCAGTCATTCGCAAATCCTATTCGGCGGCGGAGATCGGGCGCTGGGCAACCGGCCCCTGGGTGATCGGACCCTGGGTGATCGGACTCGGGGTAATCGGCTCCTGGGTAATCAGACCTTGGGCGGTCGGGCCCTGGCTGATCGGCCCCTCGGTTCGCGCCGGGAGCCGGAAGGCGCGTGGTATCGACGCCTCCTGCATGTCGGCCAGTGTGATGGCGGCCAGCGCCTGCTGGATCGCCTCGTTCACCGGGTCCCAGCGCCCACGCATCGGGCACAACCCCTGTGACTCGCATTCGACGACGGACGCTTCGACGCAGGCCGTCAGCGCGATCGGGCCGTCCACAGCGGCGATCACATCGGCCACCGGGATGGTAGCAAGGGGTCGCAGCAGCCGGTATCCGCCCCGTGCGCCGCGCTGTGACGCGACCAGGCCGCCGGCCGCCAATGTTTTCAACACCTTGGCCACCGTCGGCTCCGGTATACCGGTGGTCGCGGCGATCCCGGGCGACGTCTGCACCCCCGTTTCGCGCGACAGGCGCACCAATACGACGACCGCATAGTCGGTCAGCTTCGACAGCCTGAGCATGGTCTGCGAAACTCCCTGGACAATGGCGTTCAGCTAATAGGACCATCGCGGTCCTGATTGCCTGGAAATGGCGTACCGGGATCGCCCCGTCAAGGGGTTGCCGACGGGGTCGCGGGCGGGGTTGCGGGTGGCCTCCAAGGCCAATCAGGTGAACGCACGGCACTCGGGTGAACGCAGCAAGAACACTGATCGCCCCGCTACTGATCGCCCCACCATTGTCGTCATTATAGCTACGAGCGACGGCGCCTGGAGTGCGCAGCGTACCCAACAAAACCAACCATGTAGTGGCTTCCCCATAACGGCGAGCACCAGCATGACCACGCCAGACCTGGCGCAAGCCAACCAAACCCAACCCGATCAGATAGATATGATAACTACTTGACAGTAAGCACACCTAACACCACCCTCTTCGCGTGGAACCCAGAGCGAACCCGAGAAACGCCGCATCATGCCCCAGTCCAGTCGGTGCAATCGGGTGAACGCTAAAGCTGCTGATTGGCCACCGTTCGTTGTCATCGGTCCGCCGCTCGCTGTCATTGCGAGCGGACCGAAGCAATCTCGGTCCAGTCGGGCACTTCGATATCCCCGCCTCGCGTCGCTGCGCTCTTTGCGGCAATGGCGAGTCAACGAACTGAATACGCCATTACCGATGCCTAGCGAGAAAGGTCTATAGTATTATGGTACAAGAGACAGAAAGCGTATCTCTCAAGGAATTCTTGATACAAACCATGAAAGAACGAGACTAAAAGTACGAACAGCGCTTCGATATTATCGATAAAAACACGCGGGATGCTCTTGCCACGGCGAATGAGAATATTCGCGCAGCACTCACGGCACTTGATAGACGCTTCGATTCGGTCAACCAGTTCCGCGACCAATTGGCGCACTCGGGGAACCAATACGCCCGCAAAGGTGACGTGGACGCTATCCTCACCGCATTGGAGAAATCGCAGCTGAAAGCGGAAAAAGCCATCGAGGACCGGTTCCACTCTGTCAACGAATTTCGCCTGCAACTGGCAACTCAGCAAGACACCTTCGCCCGCAAGACGGAAATTTCGCAAGCGATGGATTCGTTCGAAAAGGCCGTCGTCAAGGCTGAAAATGCCACCGAAAAGCGGTTCGAAAGCGTCAACGAATTCCGCGCACAACTGAACGATCAGCAGAACACATTCGCTCGCAAGGCCGAGATCGATATATCCATCTCGGCCATGAACGAAAAGATCGATGGGGTCATTTCACAGAACATTCGCAACGCCGGAAGTGGCCAGGGATTTAATTCCGCGTGGGTTATATTCCTTGGTGGAACCAGCCTGGTCGCAACATTCATCGCCGTCGCATTTGCCATGGCAAGGATGTTTGCCCACGCCTAGCCGAGCGGGAAGCGTAGCCCTCGGCCGGATCGTCGAGGCCTCGCCGAACATGCTGACATGACGCCGTGAGCCACGCCGCCGCAAAGCCCCATCCGCCGCCAACCGCAGCCCTGCACTGACGACCTCATCTGCATCCTGAACTGCGTCCCGATCGGACCAGGCTCTCCATCATCCGCTCTGTCCGTCAACCACCGCGACACCGGGCGCACTGCCGGCGGCATCGCCGGTGAGTGTCGCGCCCCCTTCAGGGGCTTGTCGCCGACGCTACTGGCCAGTAGTCAAAGGCCCAGTAGTCAACGACCAGAGCGGACAGGAGCATCTGATGGCAGGGATGATGGACGGCAAGGTCGTGGTGGTGACCGGCTCAGGCGGCGGCATCGGCCGCGAAATCGCGCTTGCCATGGCCGCCGCCGGCGCGCGCGTGATCATCAACGACGTCGGCGCCTCGCTGTCCGGCGAAGGCCAGTCGGCCACGCCCGCGCAGCAGACCAAACAGTTGATCGAGCAGCGCGGTGGCGCCGCGGAAATCTGCACGGATTCCGTGGCCGATTGGGGATCGGCGCAGAAGATCATCCAGGCGGCGCTGGACCACTACGGCCGCATCGACGGCGTGGTGAACAACGCCGGCATTCTGCGCGACGTGATCTTCCACAAGATGACGCCCGACGATTGGCTGTCGGTGATCGCCGTGCATCTGAACGGCAGCTTCTTCGTCTCGCGCGCCGCGGCCGAACACTACCGCAAGCAGGAGAGCGGCACCTTCGTGCACATCTCCTCCACCTCCGGGCTGATCGGCAATTTCGGCCAGGCGAACTACTCGGCTGCCAAACTCGGCATCACCGCGCTGTCGAAGTCGATCGCGCTGGACATGCAGCGCTACAACGTGCGGTCGAACTGCATTGCGCCGTTTGCCTGGAGCCGCATGACCAGTTCCATCCCCGCCACCACGCCGGAACAGCAGGCGCGCGTTGCCAAGATCCAGCAGATGACGCCGGACAAGAATGCACCGATGGCGGTATTCCTCTCGTCGGACGCGGCGAAGGATGTGACCGGCCAGGTGTTCGGCACACGCATGAACGAGGTCATCCTGTTCAGCTCACCGCGACCGATCCGTATCGTCCACAGTGCGGCGGGCTGGACGCCGGAGAGCATCGCGGCACACGCTGCCCCGGCGTTGAAGGCGGCGTTCATGCCGCTGGATCGCTCGGGTGAGGTGTTCGACTGGGATCCGCTCTGACCGGCAGCGTCTTCGCGGCATTCCGCGACGCCGCTCATGCCTGGCATGATCGGCCGTTCCTGCATGTCACCCCAGAGACGGCGCGGCACTACGGCATCGCCCCGCGCACGCTGACCTACGGCCACGCGGCAGCACAGGTCGCCGAAATTACGCATCGCTACCGCGCGGCCGGCTACGGTGTCGGTCATCGCGTCGGCCTCATGCTGGACAACCGCCCGGCCGCATTTCTGCACTGGTTCGCCTTGAACGGACTGGGCGCAAGTGTCGTGCCGCTGAACGTCGATTTGCGCCCGCCGGAGATGGACTATCTGCTTGGCCACAGCGGCATCTGCCTTGCGGTGGGCGCACAACCGCATATTCGCACGTTGCATGACGCAGTCGCCCGTCAAACCGATCCATGTGCCGTCGCGGCGGACGATGACGAGCTTGCAGTGCCCGCCGCCCCCGGGCGCAACCAGACACCCCCGGCGCGCAACCAGACACCCGATGCGCGCACGGAATGTGCCCTTCTCTACACCTCCGGCACCACGGGCAAGCCGAAAGGCTGCGTGCTGTCCAACGACTATTTCCTGCGTTGCGGGCGCTGGTACACGGAAATCGGCGGGCTCTGCGCGTTGCGCCCCGGCCAGGAGCGGCTGATCACCCCGCTGCCGATGACCCATGTCAACGCGATGGCCTATTCGACACTCGCCATGGTGCTGACCGGCGGCTGCATCATTCCGCTCGACCGCTTTCATCCACGAAGCTGGTGGCAGACCGTGCGCGACGGCAACGCCACGATCCTGCACAGTCTCGGTGTCATGCCGACGATGCTGCTGGGCTTCGATCCGTCACCGGATGACCGCGTGCATGACGTGCGCTTCGGCTTCGCGCCAGGCATCGATCCTCGCTACCACGCGGAATTCGAGGACCGCTTCGGCATTCCGATGATCGACGCATGGGCGATGACCGAAACCGGCGCCGGCGCCGTGGTGATCGCCAGTCACGAGCCTCGGCACGTCGGACAATCGTGCTTCGGTCGTGCGCAGCTCCTCATGCAATCCCGCATCGTCGACCAGTCCGGCCTCGACGTCGCCGATGGCACGCCGGGCGAGCTGCTGGTGCGCGCCGCCGACCCCGATCCGCGTGCCGGCTTCTTCACCGAATATCTCGGCGATCGCCAGACGACCGAGGCAGCCTGGGACGGCGGCTGGTTCCACACGGGCGACGTGGTGCGCCGGGATGCGGACGGGAATCATTTCTTCGTCGATCGCTGGAAGAATGTGATCCGCCGCAGTGGTGAAAACATCGCCGCGGCCGAGGTGGAAAGCGTGTTGCGACAGCACCGGCAGGTGCGGGAGGTGGCGTGCGCCGCTGTGCCCGACGACCTGCGTGGGGAGGAGGTCCTGGCCTGCATCGTTCCGCGCGAAACGATCCCGGACATGGCACGTGAAGCAGCCGACGTCGTGGCGCACGTACTCGGCAAACTCGCGTACTTCAAGGCGCCGGGCTACGTCGCTTTCGTCGATGCGCTGCCGCTGACCGCAACCAACAAGGTCCAGCGTGGCGAATTGAAAACCTGGGCGCGCGACCTTCCCGGAACGCCACGCTGCATCGACACGCGCCATCTCAAGCAGCGCCAAACCATACAGCCATGATGGACTATGGCGACGTCGTGGTCTGCGCGCCGGTCACCGTTCCGTATGTGCGCCGCTCGGAGAAAACCGCCGCGTGGTTTCTCGGTAGTGCCTTGCGCAAACTGCTGGACG
>DATKFJ010000464.1:0-4856 GCA_035511435.1 Acetobacteraceae bacterium
AGTCCTGCCGCATGCATGATTTGGAAATCAAGGCCGGGAGCGGTGAAACCGGTGCAACTCGCGACGATCAGATGCGTGATCGCGGCGCGATCACGCGTGATGTCCAGCGCGGCGATGGCTTGCAACGCGAGCGCGAGCGCCTCACTCTCGAAGCGGGCCATGCGGTCGCCGGTGGAAGGAAAGTCGCCGCGTCGATAGAATCGCTCGCTATCGAGAAAGTGATCGCGCGGCTTGGGGCCCGGCTCCAAAAAAGAATACCGGTGTTCGATGTCCGCGACGGCCACCATGCGATCGAACAGCGCCGTCGCGCGCGCGTCCGGCAAGGCGGACCGTGCGAAGTCGATGAACTCCGCGTGAATATCGTGCGGTGGAACTGCGGTACCAATCCGGTTGAGCCATGCTTGGGTCACCTTGGGTCTTTCGCGTTGGGTGCAGGATGGAAGGACGCTGTGCGGGCGCGATTCATTCCCAGAAGAGTGCCGGGCCCAGAAGAGTGCCGGGCCCATCGAGATTGCCACGTCGCCTGCATTCCCTGCGGGACATACACTGAGATTGCCAGGCCGCCTCGGCAAGGGGTCGAAGCTGCATAGTGCGTCGAGATTGGTCAGTTTGGCGACCTGGTGGCCAGCTAGCGATGACAGGGGCGATGCGATTCAAGTTTGGAGTATCGGGAACACAAAGTCGGCCAAATCCCCGCCCTGAAAGCGGCGAGCGTCGATTCCGGCCGCTTGCGCTGCCGCCTTATCGCTTTCCTGGTCACCTATCATTACGCAGTGTCCCGGATCGAGTTCCCATGCACGCATCAGATCGAGCAGCATACCCGGTGCGGGTTTGCGCCAGTCGCTGACGCGGCGATAGGCGGGCAGGGTGGCGTCCTCGTGGAACGGGCAAAAGCGAATGTCATCAATCGTGCCGCCGGCGCGACGGGCTTCATCGGTCATCCATGCATGCAGAGCTGCGACCGCTGCTTCGTCATAGTGGCCACGGGCAATACCCGACTGATTGGTAACAACGAACACGTGCCAGCCTGCGTCGGTCGCCATGCGGATCGCTTTGTGCGCGCCCGGCGTCCATTCAAAGCGATCGCGTGTGCCGACGTAGCCGTGATCGACATTGATCACGCCGTCGCGGTCAAGAAACAGCGCGCGCCGGCGCAGCACGCGCGGAATCTCTTGTTGCGCGCGCGCATAATCCTCTGGCACGCCGATGTCGCGGAAGTAGCCTTCCCCGACAGTGCCGCGCAACGCGCCCCGTTCGGTGAGAAGCGGCAGGATGTCGGCTTCCAACGAACAGGCCGGCAGCAGGTCGTCGATCAGGCTGCGATTGAACAGGTATACCCCCGCGTTGATGACACCGGCAGCGCCCGAGATGGGGTGTTCGCGAAATTCGCTGACCCGGTCGCCTGCCAGCACCACGGCGCCGTAGCGTGATGGCTTGTCCAAGTGGCGCAGCAGTATCCTGCCGGTGACTGCCGGCTCGTCGTCGCTGGCGGCGGCCAGCAACGCGGCGAGGTTGCAGTCGAACAGAGAATCTCCGTTGCACAGCAGGAACCGCTGGTCGAGGTGCTCGCGTGCATGGAACACCGCCCCTCCTGTTCCGGCGCGCAGCGGCTCCCTGCAAACGACGATACGCGCCGCGCGCGGCAGCAGCGCTGACAGATCGTGCACGCGCGCATCCACCGCATCGGCTAGATGGCCAGCCAGCAACAGGAATTCCTCGACCCCGAAGCGGACGAATTCACGCAGCAGCCAGGCGAGGAACGGCCGATCGCCGCAGGGCAGCAGCGGTTTCGGCGTGTTCATGGTCAGCTCTCCAAGGCGCGAGCCGAGGCCACCGACCAGCACGGCGCATTGGCGAATGCTGACTGAATTCATGGTGTCATATCATCGACAGCTCTCTGCCAACGACGGTCCGCGCTATTGTCATGAGAAGGGGTCCCGTCTGGGGCGAACGCGGCGGTTGGCTCCCGCCGATCATACTCGCCTTATCTGCGTTCAACTTCGGTTGCATTATTCTTCGCATGCCGTGGCAAGCTGGCTTCGCCGGAGAAGCTCGGTCGGTGTCGCGCTCAATGTCCGATCGTGCCCTTCACCGTTTCACCGATGATCGGCAGATGCAGGTCAACGGTGTGCGGGCCCGGTGTGACATTGCCCAGGTTGCGGTAGATGCGCAGGTTGGTATCTTCGGTAGGAATGTTCGCCACCACGGGAATCTGCGTGGTCTCGGCGAAATGTGGCGAGCGCAACAGCGTCTGAAGCCGCGCCATCACCGGCAGATCGGTCCAGAAATCGTCCTGTGCCACCACGTAGCTGACGCCGTCCTTGTCCAGGAGATCGCCGATATCCTGCTCTGACAATGGCTGCTGTTGCACACCCAGCGTGCGCCGCACCGCTACGTTCAACAACAGCTTGTCGGCGCGCAGAACGGAAATATCGCGCCGAGTTTCAATCGTGCGCATGTTGAGGATGAAAGATCCGTCGCGCTTGCCGGAGAACAGTACGACAGCATCCTTAGGAGCTTCGCGTGCAATCCATTCCGCCGCTTCGCGGTAGCCGTCGACCGAGGGGGCAGGGGCCTCCCGCCAAGTATAAATCCCGGTGCCGATTACCAGCGCGAGCAATGCCAACCCAGCCACGCGAGATGGCAGCAATGCGTCGAGACTCAGACCGGCAGCGAGCAGCACGGGCGGCAGGATGACGACGGCGTGGCGCGCCTCCTTCAGGTCGATCGCCGATAGAAACACGTAGCCCAACAGAATCCATCCGCCGAGTAGAACCCGGTCGCTGCGGGTGAAACGCGCGGGAAGCCGCCCGGCTGCAGCCAAGGGGACAATCAGAATGGCCAACGCAAGCAGTGGCCAGCCGAGTTGCCAAGGCACCTGTCGCGCATACCAGATCCAGCCGGCAACACTGTCGCGGGAAACAGCGGCATCAGGAATGCCGACGACCGACTGCACGTTGGCGCCGCCAAACGCCACGGTCAGATAGATGACTGGTATCAGTCCAACGACTGTCAGCGCCGCGACGATCCAGGTGTGGCGTTCGCGCAGCACGCCGGGGCCCTGCGCGACAAGCAGGACCAGCGCAAAGAGCGGAAACAGGAAGATGGTGGTGATCTTGGTGTACGTCGCGCACAGCAGTAGGAACATCGCAAGATACAAAACGCCCGGACGCGAACCGGTGATATGATGTCGCAGCACCAGCGCGGCCCACACCGCGAAGGCGACCGAGGGCACTTCCAGCATGACCTGGCGTCCCCACAAGGCGATGCCAGGCGCGGCCATCACCGAAAGGCCGACCGCAATCGCAGCAAGTGGGCTGACCCAGCATCGCGCCAGCAAATAGAGGCCGAATGCCAGCGCGAAATAATGCACCAGCACTACGCTCAAAGCGGTCGCATGCGACACGCCGAACAGCGCATAGAACGGCGCCGAGATGAGGTAAAACAGCGGCGGGTAGAACAGGATCGTCAGCGCCGGGTATTTTACGTAGTACTGCATCGCCCAGGCGGCCGGATGCGCCGGCATGGCCGTTATCAGATCCTTGACGAACACGCCGTTGAGCGCGTGACGTGGCGCGTCGCTCCACCAGAACTCGCCGTGGTGCGGCGCAGTTATGAAGAGCAACAGTGCTCCCATCAGGAAGACTACGGCGGCAGCGGCACGTTCGGTCGGCAAACTCATCGCGCGGCGGCCACCAGATAGACGCCCGCCATGACAACGAGTGTTCCCAGAATCTTACGTATGGTGAATGCCTCGCCGAACAGCAGGCACCCGAGGACCATCGTGACGACAAAGCCAAGCGATACGAACGGATAGGCCACCGATACGTCGATCCGAGCGAGCACAAACAGCCAGACGACCGCACTTAGCCCGTAAACGAACAAGCCGCCCAGCACGAATGGATTGGCGACAACAGCGTGCAGGATAGGCTGCAACCCACCGTTCGTCAGAGCGATCTGTACGGATGGCTGCGCCATGCCGTGCTTCAGCGAAATCTGCGCCAACGCCGAACAGCCGACGCTGAACAGCACCAGGGCAAAGATCGACCAGGTGATCACTCGTCTGCGTTCCTGGCTCACGCTGGCAGCCAAGCGGCAACCGCGACGGCGGCGACGCCGGCGAACACCAGCCAGGAGACCCAGTCGCGCGCGGCGTAGACGATCGGATCGTCGTTCATGTAGCCGCGGCTGGTGGAGAGCCACAGTCGGCACTGCCAGAACAGCAGCAGCGGGATCACGCCCCACAGCATCCACGGGCGCTTATAGGCGAGCAATGCTGTGTCGCTTTGCACGTAGAGCGACAGCACGACGACAGATGCGAAGGTCGCCGCACTGCCGAACATCTGCAGCATCGCGAGGTCCTGCACACTGTAGCCGCGCCGCTCGGTCTTTTCCAACGCGGTGGTCTGCAGGCGGTAGAGTTCGGATACACGCTTCACCAGTGCCAGACTGAGGAACAGGAACGAGGAGAAGCCGAGCAGCCACATCGAAACCGGGTGTCCACTAGCCTCGCCGCCGGCGAACAGGCGGATCGTGTACAGTGCCGCGAGGATGAACACGTCGATCAACGGCTGCTCCTTCAGCCGCACCGTGTAGGCAATTGACATCACTGCGTACAGCGCAAGGGCGAACCAGGCGCCGCTCGCCACACCCAGCCATGCGCCGATCAGGAACAGTGCCGGGACCATTGCGAAACCGGTCACAAGTGGCAGCGCGCCGCTGGCGAAGGGACGCAGGCGCTTGCGTGGATGCGCCCGATCCGCTGCGAGATCGGACAGATCGTTGAGCAGGTAGATCGCCGACGCAGTGGCGCAGAACGCCGCCATGATCGCCAGTGAGTGGCGCCAGGCCTCGAG
>DATKFJ010000465.1:0-11701 GCA_035511435.1 Acetobacteraceae bacterium
GACGTAACCCCATGTGCACGAATTTCGCGCGCCAGCACGCGCGCATCCAGGATGGTCTGCGACGCACCGTTCGAACCGATAGGGTACATCGGATGCGCCGCGTCCCCCAGCAGAGTGACTGGACCGAACGTCCATCGGTCGAGCGGATCGCGGTCGACCATGGGATACTCGAAGCAACGTTCCGCTGAGCGGATGATCCCCGGCACATCGAGCCAATCGAACCGCCACGTCTCGAACTGCGGCAAAAAATCCTGCGCATCGCCCCGGCGGTTCCAATCCTCTCGACGCCAAAGATGGTCAGGCCTGAACTTGCGTTCCGCGATCCAGTTGATCACCGCCTCACCGTGCTTCATGGTCGCACGCGAAATCGGATAGCAGACGAATTTCTGGAATTCGTGGCCGGCCATGATCATGCTGCAACCGGTCAGGAATGGTTTCGTAACTGTAACACCACGCCATAGAATGGCGCCATTCCATAATGGCGGCCCTTCGTCGGGATACAGCAGCCCACGCACCGTCGAATGAATGCCATCGGCGCCGATCAGCAACTCGCCGTCGGCCTCGCCGATCGCGTCGCCGTTGCGCCGATCGACAAAGAACGCACGCACGCCCTGCGTTGTCTTTTTCCACGTTGCCAGATGATGACCGGTGACGATCCGATCCGCGCCAAGTCGCTGGCGCGCAGCATCCAGCAGGATCATTTGCAATTCACCACGATGAATGGAGAACTGCGGCCAGTTGTAACCAGCGGCAAGTCCACGCGGCTCCGACCAGATTAGCTGT
This sequence comes from Acetobacteraceae bacterium, assembly GCA_035511435.1. Lineage (GTDB taxonomy): Bacteria > Pseudomonadota > Alphaproteobacteria > Acetobacterales > Acetobacteraceae > JAMXLO01. The sequence goes on from DATKFJ010000465.1 coordinate 784, forward strand.
CCATGCTTCGAATAATACGCGAGCTCAGCAGTGGGTATCGCCGTCGCAACAAGCCGATCGACCAGTCCAAGTTCCGTCAGTTCGCGCACCGCGTGCGGCAGGGTATTGATACCGACACCCAGCGGTTCAATGGTATCGACGCTCTCGAAGACGCGGACGTCCACGCCGATCTGATGCAGGCTCAACGCCGTCGTCAGCCCGGCGATGGCCGCGCCGATAATCAGAACCGCCATGGCCGCACGCCCCGAAAGGTTTGCCTCGATGCCTATCTATCACACCGCTGCCGGCCTGGTTGAAGCGCTGGAATGGGGTGACGGGCCAGAGCTGTTTGTCCTCCTGCATGCCGCGGCGACCGAGTCACACAGCCTGTCGTCACTCGCGACGTTGTTGCTGCGACCCGACCGCCGGGTCATCGCGCCGGCACTCGACCGTTACGGCGCGACCACGACGCGCGAAGGAAGCGACAGGGTGCAGGCGCACGTTGATGTGTTGCGTGCGTGTACCGAGATCCATCCCGCCGAACGGCGTGTCTTGTTTGGCCATTCCATGGGCGGCCTCATTGGTCTGCTCGGTGCGATCGGTGGTCTGGTATTCGATGCAATGGTGCTCTACGAACCCATCGTCACAGCATGGCTGCGCACTGACCTGCCGAGGGACGTCGCATTGTGGGACTGGGACCGCATGATCGCCGCGGAGGTTGTGCGAGGCGTGTCTACCGGCGATCCAGCCGGTGGGATCGCCGCATCCGTCACGGCGTGGAACGAGGTTCCCTGGAGCGATCTGCCGTCAGCGGTCCGTGCCTGATTGCCTCCCCAGAACTACTTTCGGCAGATCTGCACGCGGTATCGTATCATGATCTGCACATCGACCGTCTCTCGCTCGTTCGAATGCCAGTGGTTATCCTCCTGGGCTGGCTTTCAGCGCCGATAACGCACGCGATGGGCGCCCAGCTTGCGGCATTGTTGCCAGATGGACTACGGCACACCGTCGCGGACTGTGGGCATATGGGGCCGGTGCGGATGCCCGCAGCGATATGCGAAGCCATCCGCTCGCATGTCGGCCTGTGTTGATACCGATACGACGCTTGCCATTCATGATCGGGCGACAGACAAGGTCGCACTGCATTTCCGACAACCGCGCGTCGAACCGATAATGCATGCGGCAATGAACTTGGAGTTGGCATGAGTTACACCGTCAAGGAACTGTTTCTAACGGCCCAGGGAGAGGGCGCAAACATTGGCCGCGTCGCCGTTTTCATCCGGTTTGCCGGCTGCAATCTTTGGTCCGGCCGCGAGGAAGACCGCGGCAAGGCAGTGTGCCGGTTCTGCGATACCGATTTTGTCGGCGGCCAGCGCTTCCGTTCCGCGGAAACCCTTGCGGATGCTGCTGTCGCGGCATGGCGGTCACCGGATGCCACGGACCGTATGGCCGTCCTAACCGGAGGCGAACCCTTGCTGCAAGTCGACGCGGCGCTGATCGATGCGCTGCGACAGCGTGGGTTTTATCTTGCGGTGGAGACCAACGGCACGCAGAAGCTGCCGGCTCCGATCGATTGGGTCTGCGTCAGTCCAAAGGCCGGAGCGCCATTGGTACTCAAAAGCGCCAATGAACTGAAGCTGGTCTACCCACAGCCGGGCGCGAGACCGGAAATGTTTGCCGACTTCCCGGCCAGCCACCATTGGTTGTCACCGATGGACAGCCCGGAACGACGCCGCAACACCGAAGCAGCGGCGGCCTATTGCCTGGCGCATCCGCAATGGCGACTGGCCATTCAGGCCCATAAGTCGTGGGGACTGCCATGATCGAACAAGCGGTAACCTTCGCCATAGAAGCGGCGCATCAATCTGCCGGAGATACCCGGTTGCACGGGCACAGCTACGTCGTTGAAGTGTGGACAAACGACCTGCGCGATTTCCCGACACTGGAGGCGGAGGTCCAGGCGATTCGCTCCACAGTCGACCATACGCTGCTGAATGACAGCATCGGCGGAACGACCATGGAGCATCTGGCGACATGGCTGCTGGAGCGCTTCGCATTCCTGCCGGCCACGCGCATCATCGTTCGACGCCCGACTTTGGGCTATGTTGTCGAAGCCAGACGATCAGCCTGAACAGGCGACGGTCGTCACTTCTTTACCCCCAGCCCGCGCATGAACTGATCGCGGATGCGCGGCGGGTCGCGTTCCGTGGTATCGGCGGGCTTCTCCTTATCGATCCGGCAGCCAATCAGCCACGGACCATCCTCGCGCAACACCACATCGATCAGCTCCTCGAACGCGCTTTCATCCGCCGCCCATGCGCCCTGCGCGATGCCGGCGCCCCGTGCGATGGCGACGATATCGGCACCTAGTTCGGTCGATGTCGCCTGGCCGCCGGTGATCTGATACGTCCCATTGTCCATGATCACGAGCGTAAGATTCTTCTGCTGGCGTCCCGCAATCGTCGCCAGCGACCCAAGCTGCATCAAGATGGATCCGTCACCCTCCAACGCAATGACGCGACGTTGTGGTTGCGCCAAGGCCACACCCAAGGCGATCGGCGCCGCCAGCCCCATGCTGCCCAGCATGTAGAAATTCTGCGGCCGGCGCCCCGCGGCCCACAGGTCGAAATTGGTGTAGCCGATCCCGCCAATCACCGCCTCGTCGTGATGCAGCCGAGAGACCATGCGCTTCGTGATGTCAAAGCGGTTCATCACCTTGGCCTGCGCACGGCTGACCGGATGATTGGTTGCGAATGACATGGGCTGCCTCATTTCGCGAAAACCTTGCCGCCTGTCAGCAGGGGCGACAGGATAAACACGCACGGCGCCTGCGTGGCAATCGCCTGGGTGATGCTGCGGTCGATGATGAACTCGACCTCGTCCAGCCGTGTCATCGTGTGATGTTCCACCGCCAGCGCCTGCAACACCGGACGCATGGTGCGCGCCACCAGCGACTGGCCGATGTTGAATTCGCCAAGCGTGCCGCGTTCCGACACCATCATCAGCACCGGAATTTGGAACGGCACCGCCAGCGATGCGATCGCGTTTGGCAACGTGGCGAAACCGGACGTCTGCATCAACACGATGCCGCGCGTACCACCCATCCAGGCGCCGGAGACGATGCCCACCGCCTCCTCCTCGCGTGCACAGGAGAACGCGGTGAAGAACGGATCGGCGTGCACCGCCTCGATCAGCGGGCGCAGTACGTTGTCCGGCACGTAGGGCACCAGACTCACCTTGTGAAGCTTCAGCACATCGAGCACGATCTCGTGCCAGGCGCGGCTCGGGGCTTCCTCGTCCATCTCGGCTCCCTCGGGTGGGAGGCGGCACTGTGCGACGCCTTGCGCGCGGCGGCAACCGTTCGTAAGGAGGCGTCACGAACCCGAAGGAGGCCCCCATGCCGGATGCCGGCCCGTTTGATGTGATCGTGGTTGGCGCGGGCAACGCCGCGCTATGTGCCGCACTGTCCGCCCGGGAGCAGGGCGCCAAAGTGCTGGTCCTGGAAAAGGCTGACGAGGAGGAGCGTGGCGGCAACTCGACCTTCACCGCAGGCGGATTCCGCTTCGTGCACAATGGCGTCGAGGATCTGCGCACGGACGTCATGATCGATCTGTCCGAGAGCGAGGCCAAGGCGATGTACATCCCGCCGTTCACGGCGGAGACCTATACCGAAGACCTGATGAAGGTGACGGAGAACCTGCCGGAACCGGACCTGATCGATCTGCTGGTAAACCGCTCACGCGAGACCGTGGTGTGGATGCGCGAGAAGGGTGTGCGCTGGATTCCGATGCTGAAGCGGCAGTCATATCTGGTGAACGGCATCAACCACTTCTTCGGCGGCATGGCCGTGGAGGCCGTCGGTGGCGGCTGGGGCCTGGTGGACTTCCTTTTCAAGTCTGCCGAACGCAACGGCATCCCGGTGCGCTACAAGACCGGCCTGCGCAAGCTGATGCAGAACCGCAAGGGCGAGATCACCGGCGTGACGGTGTTCGGCCCCGACGGGTATGAGGACATCGGTGCGAAGGCGGTGGTGCTCGCCTGCGGCGGATTCGAAGCCGATCCGGAAATGCGCGTGCGCTACTATGGCCCCGGCTGGGAAATGGCGCGCGTGCGCGGCACGCGGCACAACACCGGCGATGGCATAAAGGCGGCACTGGAGATTGGCGCCGCGGCGTTCGGCGGGTGGTCAACATGCCACGCTGTCCAGTGGGACCTTAGCGCACCACCGTTCGGCGACCGGGTTGTGCTGGACAACTACCAGAAGCACTCCTACCCGATCGGCATCATGGTCAACGTCGACGGCGAACGGTTCGTCGATGAAGGCGCGGACTACCGCAACTACACCTACGCGAAATATGGCCGAGAGGTGATGAAGCAGCCGCAGCGCATGGCGGTTCAGATCTTCGACAACAAGACGAACCACATGACGCGCGACGAGTACCGCATCCGCCAGGTGACCAAGGCCGAGGCGAACACGCTGGAAGAACTTGCGCAGAAGCTGGAGATCAGTCCGGCTGGACTGGTGCGCACGGTGAAGGAATTTAACGCTGCGTGCCAGCCGGGCGAATACAATCCAGCGATCCTAGACGGTAAGCACACCAAGGGCATCACGCCGCCGAAGTCCAACTGGGCGCTGCCAATCGACGAGCCGCCGTTCCATGGCTACGCGGTGACGTGCGGCATCACGTTCAGCTTTGGCGGCCTTAAGATCACCACGGACGGCGAGGTGGAAGACACAACTGGTCGCGTCATCCCCGGCCTGTTTGCCGGCGGCGAACTGGTGGGCGGCATTTTTTATCAGAATTATCTGGGTGGCGCCGGGCTGATGTCGGGCTCGGTGTTCGGGCGGATCGCCGGACGGTCGGCGGGAAAATACGGCGCCAGATGAATTGCCCGGTCAAACCCTCTCTGCCTTGCAGGAGAGGGTTGGGGAGAGGGGTGGCAACAACGCAACGCGCGAAACCACCTCTCAGCCCAAATCCCATACGCTACCCTTGCGGTCGCGCTCCCATGATCTGTTCAAAACGGTCGCAGTAAGCTAACCATACCTCGGGGTTGATCAGTCGCGGTGGACGCTTGCCGTCCAGTATCTCGATCAACTGCTCGGCCGCGAACCGTGCCATGTTATCGCGCGACTCGACCGTCGCGCCCGCCGTATGCGGACTAACCAGCACGTTATCGAACGCCATCAGACGGTGATCGTGCGGCGGCGGTTCATCGTTCCACACATCCAATCCCGCACCTGCAATCTTCTTAGCCTCTAACGCATCGGCCAACGCATCCTCATCGTGGATGCCGCCGCGCGCAGTCGTAACGAAATATGCGTGAGGCTGCATCAGTGAGAATTCACGCGCGCCCATCAAGTTGCGCGTCTCCTTGGTGTACGGTGCATTGATGGAAACGTAGTCGGCCTGACGCAGCATCTCGTCCAGAGTTGCCACCTTCTCCGCGCCTTTCCCGGCGATCTGCGCGGTAGACAGATGTGGATCGTACGCCAGCACCCGCATACGGAACAGACCCTTGCACAGCTCCGCCAACCGCCCTCCGACGTTGCCGATGCCGATGATACCGATCGTCTTGTCCAGCAATTCCGTGCCGATGAATGCATTGCGAGGAATGTCAGGTGCGCGGCGCATCCGCCGATCAACCTCGATGATCCGCTTCGACAGCGTCAGCAGCATCGCCAGAGCATGTTCCGCCACCGCCTCCTTGTTGCCGCCCGACTGGTTGACCACGATAATTCCCTGTCGCGTGCAGGCATCGACGTCGATCGTGTCGTAGCCGGCGCCATTGGACGAAACCGCCACCAGGTTCGACGTGCGTGCCAACAACGCATCAGTAACCTGCAAATGCTTGCCGATCACCTGGCGGGATGCACCGATCTGATAAGCATGAGCCTGCGACAGAACAGGCTCCGCTTCCAAAGCCGGCGTCTCGTTCTCCAGTTTGTCGAGCTGTATATCGGGGCGGCGCGCGATGATTTCTCCGAAGATCGGGCCGGACAGGTACTTCACGTAGAATACGCGCTTTGCATTGGGGGCCATGGTAGGGGCGTTTCCTCGGTTATCAGGTCAGGTTGTCACAGAATCGTCTGATACGGCGGCAGGCTTCACACAGCAACCGGCTCGATCCAGATCATTGCCCTGCCAACGGGCGCTACCATTCAGCAAATACCGTCTTTTCAAGCGCTGCCACTAGCTTGCATCATTCGGAGCGTCAGGTCGACACATGGCCGGTGTCAATCGGCCTGACCGCTGTCGCCGAATTGGCGCCGTCGGTCTGTAACCATCGGTCAGCGCTCGCAAGAATGCAATGATGTCGCGCTCATCCTGCTCGGTCATCGCAGGCCTGTCCCCCGGATTCCGGTCGAACGGCGGGTCCACGATATCGATATTGGCTCGAAAGCGCGGCGGGATGTCATCGTATTTTTCCATCGTGCCGTCATGTTTTCGCGGATAGATCAGACCCGGCTGAACATCGCGGAACGCGTAGAAATCCTTCACCTCTTGCAATGTGCGGAACACTCCATTGTGGAAGAATACCCTCCGCGTCGCGACATTGCGCAATGTGGGCGTCAGGAACATCCCGCAAAACTGCGTCTGCTCCTTCATGTCTCGCCGGTCCGGCCCGCAGATGCCAAGGTCGAAATAGGTGGGGTCTCGGTTGGCCCGCAGTGCCGTGTAGCGTGGCGCACCCAATGCCTCGAACTGGAAATCGGTGAGCAACGGTGGCATCCCATCCGGGCTGGGCCGGTCCAGATGGCAGCCACTGCAGTTGGACTTGTCAGGATCGTTGAACAGCAGATAACCGTGCAATTCGGCTTGGTTCAGGCGAGCCTTTCCCTCCGGCCAGTAATCGAATTTGCTGGTGTAGGGATGGAAATCCGGCGCCTCGGTCTAGTAGCGCGCGATTGCCAACATCGCCTCCGACAACAACCTGTGCGGCTGATCCAGAATCCCTGGCCCGAACAACTGCGCGAACCTTGAAGCGTACCCGCTGCGTCGCAGTTTCGCGGCCGCCTGGTCCGCGCTTGCGTTGGCCATCTCGCGCGAATTGAGCAGCGGCCCCAGGGCCTGCTCCTGCAGCGTATCGACCCTTCCATCCCAGAACAGGCCGCCCTGCGGCACCAACGTGACGCCCGAGTCCTCTGTGTTGTGCGCCGTCTTCGGCGCGCACGACGCCAACGCTTCGCGCCACCATCTGCAACAGAGTTGTGGTCTCGTCCTAATCGTTGTCCGGTCCGACACTGAACGGGGGATGGCGCTCCAAATACATCAGTGACCGCACGGCGCTGGATAGCTGTTCGTTGCGTCGCGGGTCACCCAGTACCGCTGCCATGTCTGGCGGTGGACCGTAATGGTTGCTCGGGCTGTGACAGGTCGCACAGGACATGCGCCCAGACGCGGACAGGCTGGTATCGAAGAACATGTGTTCGCCCAACCGCGCCATGGCTGACAGGGGCGCTGCGGCCGGACGTATCAGCCGCACCGGATAGGGGTTCTCACCGTTGGCAAGCAGGTGCAGTGCGTCGGCCTGCGTGGACTGGCCCTCCGTTGCCGACAAGCCCACGGACATGCCGGCACAGACGAATGCCAGCGCGACCGCGGCGATCCGCGAGAACAGGGTGCCGCCCAATGCCGCGTTCAGTTCGACACACGGGCTGGCGCTGCCTTCAGCACGTCGCCAGTCGCCGGATCAAGATACAGCACTCTGTTGCGACGTGCAGTCTTGAAGTCGAACAGACCGGCCAGCGAACCACTCGTCGCATCGAACGAGCCACCGCCAGCCGCTCGCCGTGCAGCCAGTTGTCCTCGATGAACCTCACCACCGAGTTCAGCGAGATCGGGGTATGATCGACATGGTTCGTCTGCGTCCACCGTGGGATGACAAGGAATGGAATGCGCGTGCCCGGACCGCAGCGACCATTCACCGGCTTGCCATCAACGCAGTTCGGTTGCGTCCCAGTGCCGCACTTGCCTGGGCCATCAAGCTGATCGGCCTGTGGATCGAACGACGCATGCATCGGGTTGGTGTAGGCGTGGTCGTACCAACCGTCCGAATCGTCCCAGCTGAGCAGGATCGCGGTGTTCTTCCAGTCAGCCTGCTGCTTGAGGAAATTGATCAGCTCCACCGTACCCACCTGTTCGTCCAGCGGATCGGAGTGGCCGGCGTGACCGTCCCGGTAGGCCGGCTGCTTGATGAAGGATACCGCCGGGAAGTTGCCTGCCTAAACCGCATTGTAGAAATCCCGCAGGGCGTACTGGTGGTTCGCCGGATCCGGCGTCGTTCCGTCGTGCTTGAAGCTGTAGCCGATGGTGGCGATGGTGCTGGTGCGCAGCATGCGTCGGATTCGCCGTCGACGCGAAATACTGGAACCAATTGTGATGTGGTATGTAGTCGCCGACGGCTTGGCCCACGGCGACGGAATGCGTGCTGCGCTGGCAGCCTGTCGTGCCGTTCGGATTGACGCGCGGCGTACCGGATACGGCGATGAAACGTGGCTCACCCGGCGGATTGGTGGCATCCGGATAGGTGGCAAAGTAATGATCAAACGAAACGTCCTCGCTGAAGATAATCACTAGATGCTTGATCGGGGTGGCGGTCCTTGCCGCATCCTGTGGGCTCGGGCCGCCAAGGTTGGCCGGTGCCACCGCGCCGGTCGTGTCGGCGGAAGCCGGCCACGCGCCAGCGGCGATCAAAGCTATTGCCAGGAAGCCAACAATGCAGACACATAGCCCATGGCGACTAATCATGACAGTTCCCGAACGTGGATGATCCGGCCGAGGTCTACGGCAATTAAGCCTTTGGTCATCGCATGATTCAATTGTGACATCTGCGCCGCGTCGGTCCGCAAGAGCCGGCCAGCTTGGGACTTACACCGGACTGTCGGACGCTGTAGCTTGCACGACTAGGCCGGAACGGAGGAGAAACGGACATGAATGCAGTGGGCGGCGGGCAGACCTGTCTGACGGGTGTCAAGGTCCTTGACCTGACGCAATTCGAAGCAGGGCCGTCCTGCACCGAGGCACTGGCCTGGCTCGGCGCCGAGGTGGTGAAGCTGGAAAATCCCAAAAGCGGCGATCCCGGCCGTGCGCTGGGTGGCAAGCCCGGCGTGGACGATCCGTATTTCCTGCTGTTCAACGCCAACAAAAAGTCGATCACCATCAACCTGAAGGACCCAAAGGGTCTTGCTCTGGTCAAGGACCTCGCGAAGCAGGCCGATGTGATGGTGGAGAACTTCGCGCCCGGTGCGATCGAACGGCTTGGGCTTGGTTACGACGTGATCAGCAAGATCAACCCGTCGATCATCTATTGCCAGGTCAAGGGCTTCGGCGAAGGCAGCCCGTACGAGAAGAACTTGGCGTTCGACATGATCGCGCAGGCCTGTGGCGGCACGATGAGCATCACCGGCGAACGCGATGGCCGTCCGCTGAAACCCGGGCCATCTCTCGGCGACACTGGCACCGGCATGCTGTTGGCGATCTCCATCCTCGGCGCGCTGTATCGCCGCAAGGAAACCGGCCAGGGCGATCACCTGCAGGTCGCGATGCAGGATGCGATGCTGCATTACATCCGCATCGCGTTTGCCGCCCAGCACCGCACCGGAGATACCAAGGCTGCGGGCCGCGCGGCGGATAGCAGCGTCTCCGGCGCTAATCCACCGATGGGTACGTTCCCGTGCAAAGGTGGCGGAATGAATGACTACGTGTATGTCTTCACCAGCCGCGCCAATCCGGAGCATTGGAAGCGCCTGCTGGGCGTGATCGGCCGCGAGGACCTTGTCGGTGATGCGCGCTACGAAAGCCCGACAGCCCGCGCCGAGCGACCGGACGAGGTGAACACGATGATCTCCGATTGGACGAAGCAGCACACCAAGCACGAGGCGATGCAGATCATAGGTGCGGCTGGCGTTCCGGCCGGCGCGGTGCTCGACACGCTGGAGTTGTATAACGACCCGACATTCGAACAGCGCAACATCATGCAGACCATCCAACATCCGACCGTGGGTGCATTCAAGATGGTCGGCTGGCCGGTGCGCTTCTCCGGCAATCCGCCACCGGTAAAGCCGGCGCCGCTACTTGGTGCAAACACCGAGGAGGTGCTGACGCGCTGGCTTGGGCTGGACAAGGACGCCGTTGGCGGCCTGAAAAACAATGGCGTGATCGGGTAAATCCGCGCGTCCGCGTGGGTGAGCACTTCGTGGAAGGAAACCGGCAAGATGGCGGAACTGACAGGCTCTGAAATCCTCGCCAAATGTTTGAAAAAGGAAGGCGTCGAGGACATCTTCTACATCATGGGCGGCCCAATGCTGCTGGTGGAGTCCACCTGCATCACCGAAGGCATCCGCATGATCGACGTGCGCCACGAACAGGCGGCGGCCTTCGCCTGCCAAGCGTACAGCCGCTTGAAGCAGGTTCCCAGCGTGTGCATGGCGGCGTCCGGTCCGGGCGTGACCAACCTGATCACCGGCATGGCGCACGCGCTGGTCGATTGCGCGCCGGTGGTGGCATTTGGCGGCTCCAGTCCGATCAGCCAATTCGGCCGTCAGGTGTTCCAGGAAATCGATCAGGTCGAGTTGATGCGCGGCTGTTGCAAGCATGTCGATCGTGTCTACAACCTGAAGCGCATTCCCCAACAGGTGAATTTCGCATTGCAGAAGGCGATCAATGGCAAGCCGGGCCCGGCCTATGTCGATATGCCGGGCGACATCCTGTATCAGAAGATCGACGAGAATCAGGTGGACTGGAGTTTCGCTGGCCGCCCGATCATGGACAGCCGTCCACTCGGCGATCCACGCCAGGTGACTGCACTGGTAAAGGCGTTGGCCGAGGCGAAGAATCCGCTGATTGTGTCAGGCTCTGGCGTGATCTGGTCGCGCGCCTGGGGCGAGATGCAGCAATTCGTCGAGGCCGCTGGCATCCCGTTCTACACCACACCG
>DATKFJ010000466.1:0-5560 GCA_035511435.1 Acetobacteraceae bacterium
AGGACAGGAACCGCGAGTCGGGCCGAAGAGCGTGCATCGGGTTCCTGTTGCGATCTGTCCGCGTGGTCTAATCTTGGGCCTCATCGAGCGCTGACAACTAACCACTGAACCATGGCCGGACATTCCCAGTTCAAGAATATCATGCACCGGAAGGGTGCGCAGGATGCGCGCCGCGGCCGGCAGTTCGCCAAACTGATCCGCGAGATCACGGTCTCGGCGCGGCAGGGGCTGCCTGATCCGGCGTCCAACCCTCGGTTGCGCGCGGCGATGGTGTCGGCGCGGCAGGCCAACATGGCCAAGGACACGATCGATCGCGCGATCAAGAAGGCGACCGGTGGGGCAGGGGGTGAGGATTACGCCGAGGTGCGGTACGAAGGGTACGGGCCGGCCGGCGTCGCGGTCATCGTCGAGGCGCTGACGGATAATCGCAATCGCACCGCGTCTGATATCCGGTCGGCGTTTGCCAAGCATGGCGGTGCGCTGGGCGAGACGAACTCCGTCAGTTTCCTGTTCAACCGGCTCGGGGTGATCCGCTATCCGGCGTCTGCTTCGTCCGAGGACGACATGCTGGAGGCGGCGATCGAGGCGGGTGCGGAGAATGTCGAAAGCGACGCGGACGCGCACGAGGTCACCGCGGCGGTGGAGGATTTCTTCGTGGTGCGGGATGCGCTGGAGGCGCGATTCGGTGCGCCGGAGAGTGCGCGACTGGATTGGCGCCCGACCACCAGCGTCACGCTGGACGAGGACCGCGCGGCGGCGCTGTTGAAGCTGCTGGATGTACTGGACGAGAGCGACGATGTGCAGAATGTTTATGCGAACTTCGACATCCCGGATGCGGTTATGCAGAAGCTGTCGGCTTGAAGTCGGATGGCGCAGGATGGGTTTCGCTGCGCTCTACGCATCCTGCTGATTGTCATTGGCGGTTGTCGTTGGCGATTGTCGTTGGCGTCCGACCCCCGTGAACCGCGGCTTCATGGCGTCTTCGGTGTCAGCGCATCGTCGATCTGCTTCGCGCGCAGCGCGGCAGGGCGCGCATTCAGGCGGTCGACGTAGTCGGTAAATGCGGGGCGCTTTTCGATCATGCCGAATTGCATGCCGAAGCTGAGTTGGGAGCCGACATAGAGGTCCGCGGCGGTGAAACTGTCTCCCACCAAATACGGACTGCGCGATACCGCGCCCTCGAGTGCATCCAACACCGTGGCGAAGTTGCCGTAACCGACCATCCGTTCGCGGTTGGGCGGCACGGTGACGCCCAGCGCCTGGTTGGTCCATGCCGCCTCCAGCGGCCCGGAGGCGAAGAACAGCCAGCGATAGTACGGCCCGCGCAATTGGTTGGTGGGCGATGGCGCGAGGCCGGCCTGCGTGAACGCATCGGCGAGGTAGGCGCAGATCGCGGCGGATTCGGTGACGACGGTGTTGCCGTGTCGCAGCGCCGGCACTTTGCCCATCGGGTTGATCGCCACGTAATCGGGCGTTTTCATCGTCGTGGCGAATTCGAGCAGTTCGGTGCGGTATGGCTGCCCGATTTCCTCGAGCATCCAGCGGACGATGCGGCCGCGGGACATCGGGTTGGTATAGAACACCAGTCCATCGCTCATTACCTGTTGTCTCCCGCGTTATTGCACTGGAACGACGACGGCGATCCCGAGTTCCCGCGCCGCTGTGGCCAGTCGGCGATCGAGTGTGACAAGCTGGAATTCGAACCTCCGATAAATTGCAGCATGCAGCGCATCCGGCGCGCGCAATTCGTGCATTGCGGCTAACGATATAGCCATAATTCGGGTGTGCGTCGATCTGACGATGCGGTTGGTGCGCGCCGAGCGTATACCGGCACAAGTCAGGAACAGGCACCCGATTCGCCCATGGCCAGATTGCTCGGCATCGATCCAGGCCTGCGCTTCACTGGTTGGGGTGTGATCGAGGCTGACGGCAACCGCCTCCGCCACATCGCTGACGGCATCATCGCGACCGACAGCGCGACCAGCGTGCCGCAGCGATTGAAGGTGCTGCATGATGCGCTGGTCGCACTGATGGCGCAGCATCGGCCGGACGAGGCGGCTATCGAGGAGACCTATGTGAACCGCAACGGCAGCGCCACGCTGAAACTGGGCTACGCGCGCGGCGTCGCGCTGCTGGCGCCGGCGCTGGTGGGAATTCCGGTCACCGAGTATGGCGCCAAGTCAGTGAAGCTTTCGGTTGTGGGCACCGGTGGGGCGGACAAGACGCAGGTGCAGATGATGGTGCGCCGCCTGTTGCCGGGCGCCGCGATCCGCCGCGCGGACGCCGCCGATGCGCTGGCGGTGGCGATCTGCCACGCGCATCATCGCGCCAGCAAGTTGGCTTGGACTGCTCGGGCGAGGATCGCTTGATCGCGCAACTCACCGGCCGCGTGGAGGCGTTGGAAGACGGCCGCTGCATCATCGATGTCAACGGAGTCGGCTATCTGGTGCAGGCTTCAACGCGCACGCTCGCGGCACTGCCAGCGCCACCTGCCGCCGCGCGGCTGCTGGTGGAGACGCATGTGCGCGAGGACGCCATCCTGCTGTACGGCTTTGCGGATTCCGCTGAACGCGACTGGTTCCGGCTGCTGACCACGGTGCAGGGCGTCGGTGGCCGCGTAGCGCTGTCCGTGCTGTCGGCATTATCGCCACGCGATCTGGTGTCCGCGATTGCCGCCGGCGACCGCGCCAGTTTGACGCGCGCGCCAGGTGTTGGTGTGCGGCTGGCCGTGCGGTTGCTGACGGAGTTGCGTGACAAGGCTGGCGCCATGCCGTCGACACCGGGTCTTGCGATGCCTCGTCCGGGTTCGCCCAGCGTGGCGGACGATGCGATTTCAGCCCTTGTCAATCTCGGGTATCGCCGGCCGGAGGCGCAATTGGTGGTGGCACGCGTGGTCGAGCGGCGGGGCGATGAGGCAGCGTTGGATGCGCTGATCCGCGACAGCCTGAAGGAACTGGCGCAGAGGGCGCCGGGATGAGCGGTACAGGCCGCAGGGGCGCCGGAAAGCCGGCGCAGAACGCCACGTCTCCTCCTCCTCCAGTGGGAAAGGGTTGGGGGGAGGGGGACTTCACTCCTGCTGCGGTCTCGCCTGCCGCATCTGCCTCTGCCGCTGTCTCTGCCTCTGCCGCTGCCTCCGTGTCCTCCGCCGCCTCGTCGCGCACCGTCTCTCCGATGCGCCGGGAAGACGACGCCGCCGAAGCGTCTCTGCGCCCCCAGACTCTGGCAGAATTCGTTGGCCAGCAGTCCAGCCGGGAAAACCTGGCAGTGTTCATCCAGGCCGCGCGCGACCGCGGCGAATCCCTGGACCATGTGCTGCTGCACGGGCCGCCTGGCCTCGGAAAGACCACGCTGGCGCAGATCATCGCCCGCGAACTCGGCGTTGGCTTTCGCGCCACATCGGGACCGGTGATCCAGCGTGCCGGCGACCTGGCCGCAATCCTGACAAACCTGCAACCCAGGGATGTCCTGTTCATTGACGAAATCCATCGGTTGCAGCCCGCGATCGAGGAAGTGCTCTACCCCGCCATGGAAGATTTCCAACTCGACCTGATCATCGGCGAGGGACCGGCGGCGCGCTCGGTGCGCATCGATCTGCCGCCGTTCACGCTGGTGGGCGCCACCACACGCGCGGGTCTGCTGGCAACTCCGCTGCGCGACCGCTTCGGCATCCCGCTGCGGCTGGTGTTCTATACCGCGGCCGAGTTGGAACTCATCGTGCGGCGCGGCGCCGAGAAACTTGGCGTGCCGCTGACCCGCGACGGTGCGACTGAAATCGCGCGCCGTTCCCGTGGCACCCCGCGCATCGCCGGCCGGCTGCTGCGCCGCGTGCGCGACTTCGCCGCCGTGGCAGGCACCAAGGAGATCGATCGAAATGCCGCCGATGCGGCGTTGAACCGGCTGGAAGTAGACCGGCTCGGGCTGGACGCGATGGATCGCCGCTATCTGCTGCGCATCGCCGAACACCATGCCGGCGGGCCGGTCGGCGTGGAGACGCTGGCAGCCGCGCTGGCCGAAGCGCGGGATACGCTGGAAGACGTGGTGGAACCGTTCCTGATCCAGGAAGGCCTGGTGCTGCGCACCAGCCGGGGCCGCATGCTGGGGGAACCCGGCTGGCGGCATCTTGATCTGGCGCCACCCTCACGCACGCCTGATCAACTCGACCTGCTGCGCGGCGTCGCGCAAGTTGATCCTGAATGAATGGCAATGCGGCAGCCATTCCACCGGATGGCAGACATCGCTATGCCGTGCGAGTCTACTACGAGGATACCGATGCCGGCGGAGTCGCCTATCACGCCAGCTATCTGCGTTTTGCCGAGCGTGCGCGCACCGAGGCGTTGCGCGATCTCGGCATCCCGCACGCGGACCTGCTGCAACGTTTCACTTTGATGTTCGTGGTGCGCCGCATCGAAGTGGACTATCTCCGTCCGGCGCGGCTCGACGATTCGCTGACCGTGGTGACCGAGCCGCTCGCGGTGGGAGGTGCGTCCGTGCTGCTGCGCCAGGATGTGCGTGGGCCTGCAGGGTCCTGCGCCGTGCTGATGGTGCGGCTCGCCTGCGTGAAGCCCGGTGAAGGGAAACCGGGACGCCTGCCGCAGCGGTGGCGAGCGGTTCTGACAGAAATGTGCGCGGCGCGAGGCGAACGGCCGGGCGCCGAACAACACAGGGGGTAACAAGGTGGATCGGGCTGTCGATGCGCTGAATCTTGCGACGCCGGGTGCGGACCTTTCGCTATGGGGGCTGTTTCTCGAGGCTGACATCGTTGTGAAGATCGTCATGCTGGGCCTGCTCGGGGCAAGCATCTGGGTCTGGGCGGTGGTGTTCGAGAAATGGTCCAGCATCCGCAAGGTGAACCGTGAGGCGGACGGGTTCGAGGATCGCTTCTGGTCGGGCGGCAGTCTGGAAGAGCTGTTCGAGCAGGAGGCGACCACGCCGGCGCATCCAATGGCTGCGGTGTTCGGTGCAGCGATGGGTGAATGGCGCCGATCGGTGCGTGTCGCCGGCGCCGACATCAGCCGCACGTCGGTGCGCGAACGCGTCGACCGCGCGATTACGGTGACCGTGCAGCGCGAAATGGACCGGATGGAACGCTGGATGATCTTTCTGGCCTCGGTTGGCGCAACCGCGCCATTCATCGGGCTGTTCGGCACGGTGTGGGGCATCATGCACAGCTTCTCGGCGATCGCGGCGATGCACAACACCAATCTGGCAGTGGTCGCGCCTGGCATTGCCGAGGCGCTGTTCGCCACCGCGATCGGCCTGGTGGCGGCGATTCCTGCAGTGCTGGCCTACAACAAGATCAGCAACGACCTGGCGCGATTCGCTTCCCGCCTCGAAGGATTCGGCGCCGAATTCAGCGCCATCCTGTCGCGTCAGAGCGAGGAGCGGACGTGATGCGGGAAGTGGTGGCGAGACGCCGGACAGCGATGAGAATAACGACGGTGATTGTTTCGGAAGATCACCCCTCGCACCAACCCCCTGCCGTAACGGGAGGGGGGGTGGTTTAACCATGGCCGCCACTTTCAACAGCAGGATGCAGCGCCGCGGCCGTTATCGGCCGCTG
>DATKFJ010000467.1:0-4434 GCA_035511435.1 Acetobacteraceae bacterium
CCAGATCGGCGGCCTGGCGCCAGATGTTCCATGAGTCCGGATGCAGCCGGCTGGCTTCTGCCAGATGCGCATCGCCTTCGCCGGTGTTGCCATGCCGGCGCAGCCAGACGCCCAGGCGAAAATGTGCCCGTGCCAGCGCGATCTCCGGCGTAATGCGCGGCAGCATCCGGCGAGCCGCGTCACTCGGCAGCGCAAACTGGCCGGTCAGCACCCACTCGCGCACCGCGGCCAGGTACGCCGTGCGCGCATCCTGTCGGGCCGCCTGATGCTCGGGCGCGAGTGTGCGGGTGGTGCGGTCCATCAACCGAAAATGATCGGTTGAGCCCGCGGTTTCCGGCGGCCGCACAATGCGCCCCGTCTCGTCCATCCAGACCGCCTGAGGCACGTTGACCATGCCGTACAGATCGGCGACGCGATGATCTGCATCGATCAGGCACCAGTACTTCGCGTCAGCCTGCTCGATCCACTGACGCGCATGCTCCGCACCGCGGCTTTCCTCCGCCACTGCCACGATCATGAATTTTTCGGACTTCAGGCTGTCGAACAGTTGCTGCCACACGGGCAAGTCAAAGCGACAGCCTCACCAGGAGGCCCAAGTACTGAGGAAGACCTTGTTCCCCCGCAAAGCCGATAGTGTGTGCGGCACGCCGGCAAGATCGGGCAGCGTGAAATCCGGTGCGATCAACCCGGCAAGCGCGTTGTTGCGTTCATCAGCGCCCGCGCCGAGTACCCAGGTTTCGCCGGCAGTGTCACGTACCACCGGCCTATTGAGCAATTGCCAGAACGCCGCCACGTCGACGCGATCGCCCTGCACGGCGGTTGCCGGCAACGGCACGCAGAGTTCGGCCTGGCACATGCCTTCCGGTTTCAGCGTCCAACCGGTCGCGCGCGCAGCGTCCTCGGCCGACAGCCATAATCCCTTTGTCGCGGCGACTGTCATTTCGCCGACTGTCATTTCCCCGGCATCGCTCAGTACCGTTGCCATCGCGGCGCTCCTCTCTTGCCCCGCTACAGGCAAACACGTTCAATGGCGCCCACGCAAGTTCGAAACACGGAGGAGTTATTCATGCCGAGGCTCGCGGGTAAGATTGCCTGGATCACCGGCGCGGGAAGCGGCATAGGAGAAGCCGCCGCGCTGGCCCTGGCCGAGGAAGGTGCCACCACGGTTCTTACCGGACGACGCCGCGAACCGTTGGAGGGCGTGGCAGCGCGCATCCATCAGCAAGGCGGCACGGCGCATGTGCAGCCGGCCGATCTGACAAATTCGAAGCAGGTGCAAAAGATCGGCGAATTCATCAGGGACACGCTTGGCCGGCTCGACATTCTGGTGAACAACGCCGGCATCAACATTCGCGATCGGCATTGGGACAAACTCACGCCGGAGGGCATCGACGAAATGGTCCACGGCAATCTGTCGCAGGCGCTGTATTGCGTAACCGTGGCCCTGCCGTTCATGCGCGCGCAGAAGGATGGCGTGCTGATCCACACCGCCTCGATGGCCGGCCGCTTCATTGGCGGCTTCTCGGGGCCGATCTACGGCGCGGCGAAGCATGGCGTGGTGGCGATGAGCCACACCATCAACATGGAGGAATGCGTCAACGGCATCCGCTCCACCGTGTTCCTGCCCGGCGAGGTTGCGACGCCGATCCTCGACAAGCGTCCCAACCCGGTTGGTCCGGAAGAGCGCGCGCGCATGGTGCAATCAGAGGATTGCGGCGACCTGATCCGCTACATCGCCTGCCTGCCGAAGCATGTGGTGATGAGCGAGGTGATGCTGGCGCCGACGCATAACCGCACCTACGTCGCCAACCTGCAACGCAAACTCTGAGGGCACACATCACGATGGCTTCGAACCGCAAGAAGGTCCTGCTGCCACACACGATGGGCAAGGCAGGCGTCGATGTGATGCGCCGCCGCGACGACGTCGAGGTGGAGATCTATCCCGCTGGAATCAAGCAGGCGGAGTTGCTGCCGATCTTGTCGGACGCTGCCGGCATCGCGTTGTCCGGCACGCCATACAAGCAGACCGAAATGGATGCGTCGCCTGCGATGCAGGTCGTCGCGCGCATCGGTGTGGGCTACGACGCGGTGGAGGTGCCTGCGCTGACCGCGCGGCGCGTGCCGCTGATGGTCGCCGGCAGTGCCAATTCGACCTCGGTGGCCGAACATGCGTTCCATCTGATGATGGCGCTCGCGAAGCGGACGCCGGCGCTGGATGCGATGGTGCGCAAGGGCACCTGGGCCGACCGTCACAGCGGGCTGCCGATGGAGCTGTCCGGCAAGACTGTGCTGATCGTTGGTTTCGGCCGCATCGGCACGCGGTCCGCGCGGCGTTGCCAGGGCTTCGACATGAACGTGCTGATCTACGATCCATATGTGCCGGCGGAGAAGATCACCGCGGCGGGCTGCGAACGCGTGACGGATCTGGATGCGGCATTGCCGCGCGCGGACTTCGTGTCGGTGCACTGCCCGAAAAATCCCGAGACCGTGGGACTGTTCAATGCCGCGCGTCTGGCTCGCATGAAGCGCGGCGCATTCATCGTCAACACGGCGCGCGGCGGAATTATCGATGAACCGGCATTGCATGGCGCGCTGACGTCCGGACATCTCGCCGGTGCGGGTCTGGATGTGTTCGACATGGAGCCGACGCCGGTCAACAATACGCTGTTGCAGCTCGACAAGGTGATCACGTCGCCGCACATGGCGGGAGTCACGACGGAGTCGGTCGCCGGTATGGCGGTGGTAACGGCCGAGAACATCCTGAGCGTGCTCGATGGTCAGCCGAACCGCGACAATGTGATCAACCAGGAAGTCCTCGAGTGACGTCGCCCCGATTTGCTGCCCCACCCCCATTGATCCGCTTGGCGGCTCAAGCCCGCAAGGGCAGCAAGGGAAGGAGGAGTAAATCGGTCCGTGCCCTGTAAAGGATTCAACAGCCATGCCGCAGCCTGATCACATCTCCAAGCTGGGCGTTCCGGATCCGGCCACGCTGGACGACGATCTGAAAATCATCTGGCAGAAATGCGTCGACAAGCTTGGCTTCGTGCCGAACGTGTTCAGTGCCTACAGCCTGAACCCGCGCAGGCTGCGCAACTTCATGGCGATGTATAACGAGATCATGCTCGCGGACTCAGGGCTGTCGAAACTGGAACGCGAGATGGTCGCCGTCGTCGTGTCATCGGCCAACCGCTGCTACTATTGCCTGGTCGCGCATGGTGCCGCGGTACGCGCTCTGTCGGGCGATGCGGAACTCGGCGAGATGATGGCGTTGAGCTATCGGGCCGCGAAGCTCGATCCGCGCCAGCGCGCCATGCTGGACTACACGTGGAAGCTCACCACAACGCCCTGGCTGATCGATGACGCGGATCGCACCACGCTGCGTGACGTCGGCCTGTCCAGCCAGGACATCTTCGATCTCTCCGAGACCATTGCGTTCTTCAACCTATCGAACCGCATGGCCTCGGCCACTGACATGATGCCTAACCGCGAGTACCACAAAGCCGCGCGCTAGATCCGCGCCCATTGTCACTTCATCCGCAACACCCATGCCTTGAACGCCGTCAGGTGCGCGGTGATGAAATCGCGCGTCGCCTGATCCATCAGCTTGCCGCTGGCGTCGAACTTGTTCTGCGCCGCCGGAATCATCACCTCCGGCCGGTTCATCACCAGGGCATTGAGGAACACGAAGCACTGCCGCAGATGGTACTGCGCGCGCCCAGTACCCAGCACGCCCGCGCTGGCGCCCATCAGGCCGATCGGCTTGCCGTCGAATGGCTGTTCGGGGGGGCGTGACGCCCAGTCGATGGCATTCTTCAGCACGCCGGGAATTGAGTAATTGTATTCCGGCGTCACGATCAGCAACCCGTCAGCCGCCTTGATGCGCGTGCGTAGGTCCTCGACCGGTGCGGGAAAGCCCTGCTGGCGCACGTCCTCGTTGTACAATGGAATTGGCGCGATATCGAAGCTCTCGATTGTCATGCCGGCGGGCGCCAGTTCCTGCGTGGTTCGCAGCGTGGCTGCATTGAACGAGCCGCGTCGCAGACTGCCGGCAATGCCGAGAATCCGCACCGTACCGCCATCGCTCATGAAACCGTCTCCTGTCACGCTGCGAGGCACTCGATTATCACGACTGTGGGGCGGTGCCTATCTGGCCACGGACACAGCACCTGGCGGTGGATCGTCGAGCACTTCGCGCACCGTTCGCCGCAACTCTTCCTTGCGATATGGCTTGCTCAGGAGGCGGCTTCCCGGTACTTGCGAGGCGCCGCCGCCAAGGCGCGCGTCAGGGAACCCAGAGGTGGCCGGGTTGGTCTGAACAGCGTTTCGGTTCCGATAGATGGTTTCCCTGCGAACTATCTCCATTGATTGCCGTTGTGGGGCGCCGCGTAGGGAGGGCGTAGCCCGACCGGAGCGATGCCCCACAGCGGCGGCGAA
>DATKFJ010000468.1:0-5384 GCA_035511435.1 Acetobacteraceae bacterium
AACGAGGGGCTGGCTTGCACGGATCGGCCGGCGTTCAGCGTGCAGTATCATCCGGAGGCGAGTCCGGGGCCGAGCGACAGTCATTATCTGTTCGAGCGGTTCGTCGCGATGATCGAGCGGTGCGCCTGATATGGATGCCAAGGCGCTGGTGCTGCTGGCCGCGTTCCGCCACACGATCAACGAGCCGAACATCGAGGCTGCGTTCGAGCGCTTGCAGGCAATCACCGGCGACACCATCGACTACGATGCGTTTCGCGATGTCGTTTCGGCGTGTTTGCGCGAGGGGTTGATCCGCGAGCCGATCCGACTTCCCGAAGGCGCGCTGCAATGTCACTGGCACCTGGAGCTGACGCCGAAGGGTGTGGATGCGGTGCGCGCGTTGCCGCGGCACAGCCACCGACCGTCATTGCGCGACGGCGACGCCGACGAGCAATCACAGCGACCGATACTGAGCACAACTACTGAGCGCAAATAGATGCCCAAGCGCACCGACATCTCATCCATCCTGATCATCGGCGCCGGCCCGATCGTCATCGGCCAAGCGTGCGAATTCGACTACTCCGGCGCGCAGGCGTGCAAGGCGCTGAAGGCCGAGGGCTACCGCGTCGTGCTGGTGAATTCCAATCCCGCCACCATCATGACGGACCCAGGACTTGCAGATGCCACCTACATCGAACCAATCACCGCCGACATCGTCGAACGCATCATTGCGCGCGAGAAGCCCGATGCGCTGCTGCCGACGATGGGTGGACAGACCGCGCTCAACACCGCGATGGAGCTTGCGCGATCGGGTGCGCTGGCGCGCCATGGCGTCGAACTGATCGGCGCCCGCGCGGACGTTATCGAGCGCGCCGAAGACCGCTTGAAGTTCCGCGATGCCATGGCGGTGATCGGCATCGAGTCGCCCCGTTCCGCCATTGCACATTCGATTGTCGAAGCGCGCGCCGCACTTGTCACAACCGGGCTTCCCGCGGTCATCCGTCCCAGCTTCACACTTGGCGGTACCGGCGGGGGCATCGCCTACAATCGCGAGGAATTCGAGCAGATCGTCGCCGGCGGGCTGGAAGCTTCGCCCACCAAGGAGGTGCTGATCGAAGAATCCGTGCTGGGGTGGAAAGAATTCGAGATGGAGGTGGTCCGCGACCGCGCGGACAACTGCATCATCGTGTGTTCCATTGAGAACATCGATCCGATGGGCATCCATACCGGCGACAGTGTCACCGTCGCGCCCGCGCTGACGCTGACCGACAAGGAATATCAGCGGATGCGCGATGCCTCGATCGCCTGTCTGCGCGCGATCGGCGTCGACACCGGTGGTTCCAACGTGCAGTTCGCGGTGAACCCAGCCGATGGGCGCATGGTGATCATCGAGATGAACCCGCGCGTGTCGCGTTCCTCCGCGCTGGCATCGAAAGCGACCGGATTTCCGATCGCGAAGATCGCCGCAAAGCTTGCCGTCGGCTATACGCTGGACGAACTCGCCAACGACATCACCCGCGTCACGCCGGCCAGCTTTGAACCTACCATCGACTACGTGGTGGTGAAGATCCCACGCTTCACCTTCGAAAAATTCCCCGGCACGCCGGCGCTGTTGACAACATCGATGAAATCCGTCGGCGAAGCGATGGCAATCGGCCGCAGCTTCGCTGAGGCGCTGCAGAAGGGTCTGCGCAGCATGGAGACCGGGCTGTCCGGCCTCGATGAAATCGAATCACCCGGCGACGGCGGCCCCGACGCTTTCCGTGCCGCGCTGTCGGCGCCGCGTCCCGACCGGTTGCTGATGGCCGCACAGGCGTTGCGTGCCGGTTTGTCGGTCGAAGACATCCACGAGGCCTGCAGGTTTGACCCATGGTTCCTGCGCGAACTGGAACGCCTCATCGATGCTGAACGCGCGATCGCCTCGGGCGGCCTGCCGCACGAACCTGGCGCGTTGCGCCGCATCAAGGCACTCGGCTTTTCCGACAAACG
The DNA here is from genome assembly GCA_035511435.1 of Acetobacteraceae bacterium. Lineage (GTDB taxonomy): Bacteria > Pseudomonadota > Alphaproteobacteria > Acetobacterales > Acetobacteraceae > JAMXLO01. Next base: position 1,969 of record DATKFJ010000468.1, read on the forward strand.
GCTGGGTGAACTGACCGGACACAAGGAAGACGCGGTCGCTGCGCTGCGCGATCGGCTTGGCGTGCAGCCGGTTTACAAGCGTATCGACACTTGCGCCGCTGAGTTCGCCAGCGCGACACCCTACATGTACTCGACCTACGAAGGCGGCTATGGCGCGCCGGTCTGCGAAGCAGATCCGACCGACCGCCAGAAAATCATCATCCTCGGTGGCGGACCGAACCGCATCGGCCAGGGCATCGAGTTCGACTATTGCTGCGTCCATGCCGCCTATGCGCTGAAGGACGCCGGCTTCGAGACCATCATGGTCAACTGCAATCCGGAGACCGTCAGCACCGATTACGACACGTCCGATCGGCTGTATTTCGAACCGCTGACGGCCGAGGACGTGATCGCCTTGGTGCGCCGCGAAGAAAGCCGCGGCACGCTACTCGGCTGCATCGTGCAATACGGCGGCCAGACTCCGCTGAAACTGTCACAGGCTCTGGCCCACGCGAACATTCCGATCCTCGGCACCAGCGCCGATGCGATCGACATCGCCGAGGACCGCGAACGATTCCAACTCCTGTTGCAACGCCTAGGCCTGCGCCAGCCGGAGAACGGCGTCGCGCGTTCCGCGGACGAGGCGGAAACGATCGCGGATCGTATTGGTTATCCTGTGGTGATCCGGCCCAGCTACGTACTCGGTGGCCGCGCCATGGAAATCGTTTATGACCGTGCCGCCCTGCATCGCTACATGCGCGAGGCGGTGCGAGTGTCCGGCGACAATCCAGTGCTGATCGACCGCTATCTGAACGACGCGATCGAGGTCGATGTGGACTGCATCGCCGATAGCGAAACCGTCTATGTTGCCGGCGTGATGGAGCATATCGAGGAAGCCGGCATCCATTCCGGCGACAGCGCCTGTTCACTGCCGCCCTACACGCTGGCCCCCGCCACTGTCACCGAATTGAAAGCGGAAACCGAGGCAATGGCCAAGGCGCTCGGTGTCGTCGGGCTGATGAACGTGCAATACGCGATCAAGGACGATGTGATATACGTGCTGGAGGTCAATCCGCGTGCGTCACGCACCGTGCCGTTCGTCGCCAAGGCGACCGGCGTGCCCGTTGCCAAGATCGGCGCGCGCGTCATGGCCGGTGCCCGGCTGGCGGATTTCCAGCTCGATGACCTCAGTGTCGCGCCACACGTTGCGGTGAAGGAAGCGGTATTCCCGTTCGCACGCTTCCCGAACGTGGACACCATCCTGGGACCGGAGATGAAGTCCACCGGCGAGGTAATGGGCCTCGACTCCAGTTTCGAACGCGCCTTCGCGAAATCCCAGCTTGGCGCGGGTGTGATCCTGCCTGAAACCGGCGCGGTGTTCCTGTCGATCAAGGATGCCGACAAGCGCGGATTGCCGGCACTTGCCAGGCGGCTGACCGAGATGGGTTTTGCCATCGTCGCCACGCGAGGCACCGCGGCGCGCATCCGCGATGCCGGCCTTCCCGTCTCAGTTGTAAACAAGGTGCTGGAAGGCCGGCCGCATTGCGTGGACGCGATTCGTTCGGGTGAGATACAGCTTGTGATCAATACCGCGTCCACGCCGCAGTCGGTCGCCGACAGCTTCGCGATCCGCCGCAGCGCCCTGACCCATGGCGTTCCCCACTACACAACGATGGCCGGCGCCCGGGCGGCGGTGCACGCCATTGCCGCGCTGAAATCGGGAACGCTTGAAGTTGCGCCGCTCCAGTCCTATTTTCGCCGTTCGTTCTGAACCTCCGTCGCGGCCAGGCGCCGGCCTGCCGCGGCGCTTGCGTTTGGCCTGAAGTCTGTCGCCTGCGTGCGTTCGAGCATCGAAGGACACCCTCGTGCATAAGTTCCCGATGACCGGCCCTGGTCTGCAACGCCTCGAAGACGAGCTTCGCCAGCTCAAAGCGGTTGAGCGCCCGTCGATCATTCGTCAGATCGCCGAAGCGCGCACACATGGCGATCTCTCCGAGAACGCCGAGTACCATGCGGCGCGAGAACGTCAGTCCTTCATCGAAGGGCGCATTGCCGAGCTGGAGGAAATCGTCGGCTCGGCCGAGGTGATTGATCCGTCCACACTGTCCGGCGAGCATGTGATGTTCGGCGCGCATGTCCAGCTGGTGGATGAAGAGACGGAGAAGGAAGCGACCTACCAGATCGTCGGCGTGCATGAAGCCGACATCAAGGTTGGCCGACTGTCGCTGTCTTCGCCGCTGGCCAAGGCGCTTATCGGCAAGAAGGTCGGTGACACCGTTTCTGTCCCCGCTCCCGGCGGCGATCGTTCCTACGAGATACTCGGCATCAAGTTCATCTGACGTGCTACGATTTGCCGATGTGCAGGCAGCGGCCGAGCGGATTGCTGGCCGTGTATTGCACACGCCCGCGCTGCCGAGTGATGCTGTCTCGCGCGCCACTGGCGCCGAGGTCGTGCTGAAGCTCGACAATCTCCAGGTCACCGGTGCGTTCAAGGAGCGCGGCGCGGCTAACCGGTTGGCATTGCTGACCGATGCCGAACGCGAACGCGGCGTGATTGCGATGTCGGCCGGCAATCACGCGCAGGCGGTCGCGCGGCATGCCAGTTTGAGCAACATCGCGGCCACCATCGTGATGCCGACGTTCACACCGGCGACCAAGGTGACGCGCACCGCCGCGTGGGGCGCGCATGTGATGATGCACGGCGAGACCCTGGCCGAGGCGGCGGCACATGCGAAGCGCCTGGCGGCAGAGCGCGGATTGGTGTTCGTGCATCCGTACGACGATGCCGGGGTGATCGCTGGCCAGGGCACGTTGGCGATGGAGTTGCTGCAGGATGTGCCGGAGCTCGATGTGCTGGTGATCCCCGTGGGGGGCGGTGGACTGCTGGCGGGCTGTGCTGTCGCGGCAAAGGCGATGAAGCCGGGGATTACCGTGTTCGGTGTGGAGGTCGCAGCATATTCCGCGATGGCTCAGATACTGGCCGGCGAGACGGTTGCCGTCGGCGGTCCGACAATCGCCGAGGGAATCGCGGTGGAGGATGTTGGCGAGAAGTCGCTTGCGGTCATCCGCGATCTTGGTGTGGACATTTTGGTGGTGCCGGAACAAACCATTGAAGAAGCCGTCGGGCTGCTGGCGGAGGGGGCGAAGGTGGTGGCGGAGGGTGCCGGTGCCGCCGGTGTCGCCGCGTTGCTGGCATATGCCGAGCAGTTCCGCGGTCGGCGTGTTGGCATTGCGATCACTGGCGGCAACATCGACGCACGTATTTTGTCCAACGTGCTGCTGCGGAATTTACTGCGTGACGGTAGATTGCTGCGGTTGCATCTGCAGATACCGGATCGGCCGGGAGTGCTTGCCGATATTGCCGGCAAGATCGGCAACTCGGGCGGAAATATTATCGAGGTCTCGCATCAGCGTCTATTTGCTGCTTCGTCGGTGCA
>DATKFJ010000469.1:0-6429 GCA_035511435.1 Acetobacteraceae bacterium
CGTGCGCCGCCGGCGAACAGCCGATCCACTCGTCCACCAAAGAGCGCGCGCAACTGACCGAGTGCGAAATCCACCGCCGCACCCTCGCCCGCTCGCGCCAGTTCCCATGCCGCGGGACCGCCCACCCAGCCCTGCACGTAATCCCGGCCGTGCGGCCAGCATTGGAATCCCATGGTGGGGTCGCCGCTGCGCGCCACCTGCCAGTCAACCGAGCAATGCAGCGGCAGGTCCAGCCGGTCCGGGCCATTGGCGCGCAACGCCACCTTCATCGCCAGTCCCATCGGCAGCGCGTCGACGCAGGCTTGTGTCTCGGCCGGCAAGCCCGGGTCGAAGCGGATCGCGCCGGACGCCAGTACGCCGGTGGACACCGTGACGATGGCGGCGTTGGCGGTGATCGCGCCGCGCGGCGTTTCCACCGTGATGCGGCCGCCGGGCCCGTTCCAGCGGACAAGGCTCACCGGAGTCCCCAGTCTGACGTCGAGGCCAAGGCCAAGACGCCGACCGACGAACGCGCCGATGCCACCCTGCGGCACCAGGTTGCTGCCGGACAACGCATTCCGCTGCCAGTCGAGCAGGCTGTACTGGTCTGCGGCGGCGCAGCAGATGATCGGCCCTTCCCAGGTCTCCACCGTCACCGCCCAAGGGTCGTCCGGCATAGCCTGAGCCACGTCGGCCAGCGGCGCATCGCCGTGGGTCGCCAGGATGCGGGCGGCCATGTCCTCGAAGCGCGGCCAGGCGCCGGAAAAATCCTGGTATTCCGCCGGTGTTGCCTCGCGGGCGCCGACGAAGGTGCGCTCGCGGCGCAATTCCTCGGCGCGCAGCAACACCTCGCCGGCCGACCGGGCTATCGGCACCAAGGGGTTGCGTTCGGCGCTGTGCAGCCAGACCGCGCCCATGTCGAACCAAACGCCGCCCAACTCGGCTGGATATGCGGTCCATGCGCGGCCGCCGATGCGATCCGACGCCTCCAGCACCAATGCGCTGCGGCCGGCGTCGCGCAGGGCGGTCGCCGCGCCGAGGCCCGCCAGGCCGGCGCCGATCACGACGACATCGACATCGGGCGAAGCTGGCGTCATGCGGCTGTCTCCTGGGTTGTGGTGCGGCAAGCGTCGGCGCTTCGCGTCCGGCGGGCAAGCGGGGTATCGTGCCGCTAACGACTGTCGCGAGGAAACCAGCCATGCCTGATCACACGCCCGTCGGCACCGACAATCTCGTCATCGATATGGTGCGCAAGTTCGCAGCCGACCGCCTGGCGCCCGGCGCGGCGGCCCGCGAAAAGGCCGGCGCCATCGAGCCGGAGATCATCCGCGAATTAGGCGAACTCGGCATCTTCGGCGCCACCACGCCGGCGAAGTGGGACGGCTCGGAGATCGATCCGGTCACCTACGCGCTGTTGCTGGAGGAGATCGCCGCCGGCGACGGCTCGGTCTCCACCATGGTGAGCGTGCACAACTCGCCGACCTGCATCGTGATCGATCAGTTCGGTACGGACGCACAGAAGGATCGCTGGTTGCGTCCGTTGGCGACCGGCGCCGCGGTGGGATCGTTCGCGCTGACCGAACCGCAGGCCGGATCGGATGCGTCGAACCTGCGTGCACGGGCGGTGCGGAAGGGCGACCGCTATGTGATCAACGGCACCAAGCAGTTCATATCGTCTGGCGGCATTCCGGGCAGCACGGTGCTGTTCGCGGTCACCGATCCGAGCGCGGGGCGCAAGGGCATTTCGTGCTTCGTCGTGGACAAGGCGACGCCGGGTTATGTCGTCGTGCGGCGGGAAGAGAAGCTGGGCCAGAAGGCGAGCGAAACCTGCGCGCTGGCGTTCGAGGACATGGAGGTGCCGGAGGATCAGCGTATCGGCGCCGAGGGCGAAGGCTATCGCATCGCGCTGTCCACGCTGGAGAGTGGGCGGATCGGTATTGCTGCACAGAGTGTGGGGATGGCGCGCGCCGCGCTGGATTACGCGGTGGCGTATGCCAAGGAGCGCCAGGCGTTCGGCGGACGGATCATGGATCTGCAAGCGGTGGGGTTCCGGTTGGCCGATGCGAAGACGAAGCTGGAGGCAGCGCGGCAGTTGACGCTGTACGCGGCGCGGTTGAAGGCGGAGGGGGTGCCGGCGCTGGAAGCCGCGTGCATGGCGAAGCTGTTTGCGAGTGAGGCGGCGGAGGCGGTGTGCACGGCGGCGATACAGACGCTGGGTGGGTATGGGTATCTGGCGGATTATCCGGTGGAGCGGATCTATCGCGATGTGCGGGTGTGCCAGATTTATGAGGGCACATCGGATGTGCAGAAGCTGATTTTGCAGCGCATGCTCTGACCACGGTGGGAAGTAGCGCTTCGCGTGACATGAAGCCGATCTCTGCCTCTTCGAATGAACCGGCCGCATGCAGTGCGTGCCGCATGGGCGCCTGCACGCAGCCTTAAGAATTTCTAACACGGAGGACGTGCGGACGGCCACCGAGGGCCACAGGAGTCGGAGCCGCTCGAACTCCTGTGGCCCTCCGTGGCCCTCCGCACGTCCTCCGTGTTAAAATGCTTCGCGATGCCGCGTACGGGAACCGGCGTTGGCAGGAAGTCCGTGCCGGTAGCTTCGATCGGGAGCAAGCAGCGTCATGAAGTTCATGTGGTTCCACCTGATGCCGTACACCGAACTCCCGGACGACTTCCGGGAAAAGCATCCGTCCGTCTGGGTAGACATCCACTCCTCCCTGTTCGACCCCCGCCGCGCCCACCACATGTACAACGACTTCATGGATGAACTGGAATACGCCGCCGAATGCGGCTTCGATGCGATCTGCGTCAATGAGCATCATTCCAACGGCTATGGGCTGATGCCGTCGCCCAATCTGATTGCAACATCACTCTCACGCCGTACCACCAACACCACCATTTGCGTCATGGGCAATTCTCTGGCCCTGTACAACCCGCCAACACGCGTCGCCGAAGAATTCGCGATGATCGACGTCATCTCTGGCGGGCGGTTGATCGCGGGGTTCCCGGTCGGCACACCAATGGATGACTGCTTCGCCTACGGCCAGAACCCGTCGCAGTTGCGCGAACGCTACCTCGAAGCGCATGACCTTGTGATGAAGGCCTGGCAGGAACCCGACACGTTCGCCTTTAACGGCCGGTTCAATCAGCAGCGCTACGTCAACATCTGGCCGCGCCCGATCCAGCGCCCGCATCCGCCGGTGTGGATTCCCGGTGGTGGCTCGATCGAGACCTGGCAGTGGTGCGCCGAGATGGACTACGTCTATTCGTATCTGTCGTACTACGGACACAAGGTCGGCAAGGCCACGATGGACGGCTACTGGACGGAGATGGACCGGCTGGGCAAGGACCGCAATCCGTATCGTGCAGGCTTCGCGCAGACCGTCGCGGTGGCGGAATCGCGGCAGCAGGCTATCGAACTCTACACCGACGCCGCGGAATATTTCTTCGGCCGCTGCCTGCATGTCCATCCGCGCTTTGCCGCGCCGCCCGGCTATACCACCGAAGCCACCATGCGCTTCGGGTTGACCAGCCAGGTCAGTGCCGCCGCGGCGCGCTCGCTGGCTCGGCCAACGCAGATGAAGGATCTGGTGGAAGCCGGTTACCTGGTCATTGGCTCACCCGACGAAGTGGTAGAGCAGATCGACGAACTTGCCACCAACCTGCATGTCGGCAACCTGATGTTGCTGATGCAGTTCGGCAACATGAGCAAGCAGCTCACCCTCTACAACACGAAGCTGTTCGCCGAACGGGTGATGCCGAAGCTGCACGACAAGTTCGCGGATTACGAACACCGCTGGTGGCCGAAGCCGATGGACGCCGCGTTGCGTGCTGACGTTCCCGCCTACGCACCACCACTGCGCGCGGCGGAATAGTGGTGTCCGCCGTCATGGCCGGCGCAGCCCCGCCATGACAATTGGGAAAAACAAAGGAGGATCGTACGATGCGCCTGATGTGGTTCCACCTGATGCCCTACACCGAACTGCCGGCTGGCTTCCGCGACAAGCATCCCTCGGTCTGGGTGGACATCCATTCGTCGATGTTCGATCCACGGCGCGCGCATCACATGTACAACGACTTCATGGACGAATTGGAATACGCCGCCGACTGCGGCTTCGACGCGGTGTGCGTGAACGAGCATCATTCCAACGGCTACGGCCTGATGCCGTCGCCGAACCTCATCGCATCATCGCTTGCCCGCCGCACCACCGACACCGCGATCTGTGTGATGGGCAATTCGCTGGCGCTCTACAACCCACCGACGCGGGTCGCCGAGGAATTCGCGATGATCGACGTCATCTCCGGTGGTCGGCTGATTGCCGGATTCCCGGTCGGTTCACCGATGGACACGTGTTACGCCTATGGCCAGAACCCATCGCTGCTGCGCGAGCGCTACCACGAAGCGCACGACCTGATCCTGCGCGCCTGGACCGATCGCGACACCTTCGCGTTCAACGGCCGCTTCAACCAGCAGCGCTACGTCAACATCTGGCCACGCCCCGTGCAGCAACCGCATCCGCCAATCTGGGTGCCAGGCGGCGGATCGGTGGAAACCTGGCAGTGGTGCGCCGAGATGGACTACGTCTACTGCTATCTCAGCTATTACGGCTACAAGATCGGCCGCGCCACAATGGACGGTTTCTGGAACGAAATGGCGCGTCTCGGCAAGGACCGTAACCCCTACCGCGCCGGTTTCCTGCAATTCGTCGGCGTCGGCGAAAGCCGCCAGCACGCCATCGACCTGTACGCCGAATCGGCAGAGTACTTCTACGGAAATTGCCTGCACATCGACCCACGCTTCGCCGCACCACCCGGCTACGCCACTGAAGCCACGCAACGCATGGGCCTGCAAAGCCAGGTCGCCAAGGCCGCATCCTATTCCGACAAGTTCAAGACACTCGCGCGCGAGATCGATGCCATTGTCGACCAGGGCTACGTCATCGTCGGCTCGCCCGACGAAGTGGTGGAACAACTGCGCGAGGTCGCGACAAACCTCAACGTCGGCAATCTGATGCTGCTGCTGCAGTTCGGCAACATGAGCAAGGAACTGACCAAGTACAACTCGCGACTGTTCGCCGACGCGGTGATGCCGAAGCTGAAACCGCTGTTCGCCGAGTGGGAACACCGCTGGTGGCCGCAGCCCATGGCGTCCTCACAGCGCGCCGCGGTTCCCGCCTGCACGCCGCGACTGCACGCAGCCGAATAGCCGCATGGCTGACCTGACCACCCGTTGCTGCATAGCCGGCGGCGGGCCGGCCGGAATGATGGTGGGATTCCTGCTCGCGCGCGCCGGCGTCGACGTGGTCGTGCTGGAGAAACACGCGGACTTCCTGCGCGATTTCCGCGGCGACACGGTACATCCGTCCACCATGCAGGTGATGCACGAACTCGGCCTGCTCGACAAATTCCTTGCTCGGCCGCACAGCGAAGTCCGCACACTCGGCGTCCAGATCGGCGATCAGTTCATCGAGGTCGCGGACTTCACACATTTGCCGACCCGGGCGAAGTTCATCGCCTTAATGCCGCAATGGGAATTCCTCGACTTCATCGCGGACGAAGCGAAGCGTTACCCGACGTTCCGACTGCTGATGAGCACCGATGCCACCGGCCTGAAGCGTGAAGGCGACCGCATGGTCGGCGTGAATGCGCAAGGCCCCGACGGCGATCTTGAAATCAACGCCCATCTGACTATTGCCGCCGATGGTCGCCACTCCACAATACGCGACGCCGCCGGCTTCGAGGTGGTCGATCGCGGCGCGCCGATGGACGTGCTGTGGCTGCGCCTGTCGAAGTCAGCGAGCGATCCCGGTCAGACGTTCGGTCACGTCGATGCCGGCCGTATCTTCATCATGCTGGACCGTGGCGACTATTGGCAGTGTGCCTTCGTTATTCCCAAGGGTGGTATCGACGAAGTGCATGCTCGCGGACTGGACGCGTTCCGCGCGGACATTGTGCAGCTCGCGCCGTTTCTGCGGGATCGCGTGCACGAACTTGCGTCGTGGGACGATGTGAAACTGCTGACTGTCGCGGTGAACCGCTTGAACACCTGGTTCCGTCCGGGCCTGCTGTGCATCGGCGATGCCGCGCACGCCATGTCGCCAATCGGTGGCGTGGGAATCAACCTGGCGATCCAGGATGCTGTCGCCGCGGCCAATATTCTTGTACCGCGCCTGCGCGAGGGCGGCGCGGCGCTGAACGATCTGCGTGCCGTACAACGCCGCCGCGAGTTGCCGACGCGCCTGACGCAGGGCATGCAGGTGCTGATCCAGAAGCGCATCATCAGCAACGTGCTGCGCGGCACGACCACGCCACAGCCGCCGCTGGCAGTCCGTATGCTCGGACGTTATCCGATACTGCGGCGTCTGCCGGCGCGCATTGTCGGCATGGGGTTCCGTCCGGAGCATATATCGCATTGAGCAACCGCCACCCTGTCGATAGGCC
>DATKFJ010000470.1:0-10972 GCA_035511435.1 Acetobacteraceae bacterium
CCAGCCAGGAAGGTGGCGTTGGCCGAGACGGTGGCGGCTGGATCGAGGTCGATCAGTCCGCCCCACAGATCGGGGTGCTCCTCGCCCACCACGCGCGCCGCGCCCCACAACGCACCGTGGTCCACCGAGACCCGCTCCCCAGCCTCCGTGATCACCGCCTGGCCGCCCTTGGTCGCAAACCACAGCCGCGGCATGTGGGACCAATCGGCCCGGAGACAGGCCTGCAACACGCGGACAGGCAGGAAAGCGGCTGCCGCATCGTCCTGCGCCAGTATGACGATGCCACGCGGTGGCGTCGGGCTGCCCGCATGATCGAGCAAAGTGGCTTCCAGCTCATTCAGCGGTGCCGATGTGGCTGTCACGCCCGCGGTCCGCAGGGCCACAGCGACAGCCGATCCCGCCGCTTCGTCGCCGCTCAGCACCAGCCAGGGCACTGCAGTCGGCGCAGCCTTCCCGTTCGGCGCGGGCTGATCGGATGGTTCCCACCGCAAATGGTAAACCCATCCTCGTGTCTCTTCGTCCGGCCGCGTGCGCGACACACGTATGCCGGATGCAGCAGGAGACTGAATTTCGGCGTCCTCGACCCAATGGCGTTCGCGCTGCCACGGATAAAGCGGCAGTTGCACGGTGCGGCCGCCCGCAGCCATCACGCGGCGCCAGTCGATCGGGCAGCCTGCCGCCCAAAGGCCGGCGACGGTGGTCAGTAACGCAGCCTGCTCCGGCTCGTCCTTGCGTCCGGACGCCAGCGTCTTCGCGGCCGGCGCAGTCTGCTGAACCGACGACAGGAGCACTGGATGCGGGCTGAGTTCGACAAAGATCCCGACGCCGTCCGCGGTAAGCGCCTCGATGGCGGTGGTGAACAGCACCGGCTGGCGCATGTTCATCGCCCAATACTGGGCACCGAACACCTGGCCGGCGGCGCGACGGCCAAGCACTGTCGAGCAGATCGGGATCCGGTCTTCGCCAGGCGTCAGGCCGGCCAGTTCGGCAGCCAGCTGCACGGCCAACGGCGCCATCTGGGGGCTATGGGATGCGACATCGACCTTGACCAGGCGGCAGAACACGCCGTCGGTCTCCAGGCTGGTCAGCAGCCTTTGCACGGCCTCGGGCTGGCCCGAGATGACGCTGGATCGCGGGCTGTTGCTCGCGGCGACCGATACGACGTGTTCAAGCCCCGCCAGGCGCTCATGCAGGTCCTGCATGGGAAGCTCGACCAGCGCCATCGCTCCCTGGCCGCTGACGCGCCGCAGCAGCGCGCTGCGCCGGATTATGACCTCCATCGCCTGGCCGAGATCCAATACGCCGGCGATGTATGCGGCGCCCACCTCTCCCATGCTGTGGCCGACAACGGCATCAGGCTCAACGCCCAACGACTTCAGCAGCTCGGCGTAGGCAATCGCGATCGACAGCAGTACCGGTTGGATCACATCGATCTGGTGCAACCGAAATCCGTCGGAGTCCGGTTCGGCAGCCAACTGCTCGAGGATGGACCAGTCGACCAAATGTTGCGCAGCCTGTTGGCATCGTTCGAGCGTGGCGCGGAACACCGGTTCGCTGGCGACGAGTTCGCGGCCCATTCCGATCCACTGCGCCCCCTGGCCCGGCACGATGAACGCGACCCGCGGCCGGCTGCCCAGCTCCACAAGCCCTTCGGCCACCGCCGCCGCACCATCGCCCGCAGCAAAGCGGCGCAGTGCATCGACCACGGCGGCACGATCGCTGGCCACGAAGGCAACGCGATGCTCCAGGCTGGTCCGGCGCGTCGCAGCGCTCCAGCAGACGTCCCACAGCGCCGGCGCATCCGTGGCTGACAGCAGGTCGGCGTAGCGCGAGGCAAGTACCTGCAGCGCCTTTGGGCTGCGCGCGGACAGCGGCAGCAGGTTCGTTGCCCGGCCTGGCGTTGCCGCGCATGTGGGCGGCGCGCTGGCGGCGGCCTCCTCGAGCACCACGTGGCCATTCGTGCCGGCGATCCCGAACGCGCTGACCCCGGCGACGTGCGGATACTTGTCCGCCGGCCACGGCGTGAGCTCGCGGACGATCTCGCACGGAATGTCCGACCACGGGATAGCAGGGCTCGGTTCTCGAAAATTCAGGCTCGGCGGGATGCTGCGGTGATGCAACGCAAGCGCCGCCTTGATCAGTCCGGCGGCACCTGCCGCGCCCTCCGTATGGCCAATATTTGTCTTCACCGAACCAACGAAGGTGCGGCAGCCCCGCGTGCGAACTTCGCCCGCGATCACGCTTCCCAGCGCACCGAGTTCGACCGGATCTCCCGCCCGCGTCCCTGTGCCATGAGCCTCGATGTATCCCACACGCCCCGGCGACAGCCCCGCGTCGGCATAGGCGGCGCGCAGCAATTCCTCCTGACCGATCCGGCTCGGCGTGCCCATTGAGCCACCGGTGCGCCCGTCGTTATTGATCGCGCTGCCGCGGATCACTGCGTAAATCCGGTCATTGGCGGCGAGCGCGCTGTCCAGCGACTTCAGGACCACCAGCCCGACGCCCTCGCTGCGCACGTAGCCGTCGCCTGAGGCGTCACCGAACTTGCATCGTCCGTCCGGCGCCATCATGCGGCTCTGCGAATAGGCGATGCTGATATGCGGTTGCAGGATGACGTTGACCCCGCCTGCGAGGGCCATGGCACTCTCGCCGCTGCGGATGCTGCGAACCGCCAGGTGGATCGCGGCGAGCGATGAGGAACACGCGGTATCAATGGTGAGGCTCGGACCGCGGAAGCCGAGCAGGTAGGACAAGCGGCCAGACGCGGCGTACCTGCCGCTTCCCGTGGTCATAAAGAAATCGACGCGCTCCGGATCGGCGAACAGGCGGGATTCGAAGTCGCTGGTCCATTGGCCGACGAATACCCCGGCCTTGCGGTTATCGACGCCGTGCAAATCCTGCCCTGCGTCCTCCAACGCCTCCCACGCGGTTTCCAGCAGCAACCGCTGCTGCGGATCCATTCGCTCGGCTTCGCGCGGCGAGATGCCAAAGAACCCCGCGTCGAATTCATCGATCCGTTCGAGGTAGCCGCCCCAGCGCGTCATCATCCGTCCCGGCGTGGCCGGAGTGGGTGCATAGAGACGCCCCAGGTCGATCCGGTCACGCGGAATCTCGGTGATCGCGGTCCTTCCCTCGCTCAGCAAGCGCCAGAAACTGCTGGTGTCGCAGATCCCGCCGGGAAATCGGCAGCCGATGCCGACGATCGCCACCGAGTTGCAATGGCGCGCCAAGAGCGGATCGCTCATCCCGTCGCTTCCAGCGTCGTATTGTTTCGCTGCATCAGCGCCAGAGTGGCCGACACGTCGGCAAGAACCGCGTCGCGCTGAGCATCAAGATAGAAATGATCGCCATGAAACACGCGAACGCGGAACGGACCCTCGGTCCGGCTACCCCATGCTTCCAGATGGGCTCGGGGCGTCAATCGATCCTGCGCACCACCGAACGCCGAGATTGGGCACTGCAGCGGTTCGTCATCGTCGGGTCGGAACGTTTCCAGCGCGGCGATGTCGGCGCGCAGCGCGGGCAGCAGCAACGCCAACACGTCGGGACACCCAGCGACTTCGGTGGGAATGCCGCCGTAGCGCCGGTTGATTTCCCGCACGAACTCATCGTCCGGCATCCGGTGAAGCGGGGAGTCGACACCAGGTACGTGGGGTGGCCGCCGACCCGAGACAAAGAGGTGGAATGGTACGGCCCCGATCTGCCGTTTCATTGCAAGGGCGACCTGATGCGCCACCACCGCGCCCATGCTGTGCCCAAAAATTGCGAATGGTTTGTCAGCATGCTCCGACAGGACGGTGGCGAGGGCATCGACCAGAACGGGCATGCTGCTGATCGCTGGCTCCGACCAGCGGTTTGCGCGGCCCGGTGGTTGGACCGCCATTACCTCCATCCACGATGGCAATCCCAGCGGCCAGAGGCGAAATGCCGACGCCGTGCCGCCTGCGTGGGGAAAGCAGAACAGATTGGCCAGGGCGTCCCGTCGGGGAGCAGGTCGCTGCAACCAGCCGCCACCCAATGTGCGATGCACGTCCAACTGGGCGGCCTGTTTCGTCGTTCTCCAGACGGTCATACACCGGTTCCCAACAGTTGCATGCGGTCGTCTAGAAGACCGCAGAAGTCGCGTGGATGCCTAAGCTCGCAGCCTCCGCATGCAGTGCGCTCTCCCGGCGCTGCCTCATGGGCAATTATGCCTACCTCTTCACACTCCGTTACACACCATAATGATTTTTTCGCAATCTGGCCAGTAATTTGTTGGGCTATTTTTAGATATTAGTCATTTATTGTCTCTTTCACCTTCCGGTGCGATTCTCTGTGACGTTTGTGCTTCACAAAATGAGACTTTATGCGGACAGTGGAGAATTCCGTTCGAAATTGTTGATGTTGGGTCGTTGCATATGCTAAACTGATGCTTGGCAATTTAGCACAGCGTAATTTTCGCATATCGCAATGGTGCTGGCTCTCGCAGGGTAACGAAGTTCACCGGCCCCGCAGTCCAGTGATCAGCGCCTTATGTCCAACCGGATCGGTCATGTTGTGGAGTTCGTACGATCATCTGCACAGGCGATCCTACTGCACAGGCTACCGCGTGGGTCTGGACGACCGAGTTCACGGCTTCGGCTGACGACGGGCTGCCAAGGGATGTACTCTCGACGGATGTGCTCTCGGCGGATGAGCGGGCACGGGCCAGCCGCTTCGTTTTCGAGCGTGACCGAATTCGTTACGTCGCCGCGCGTAGCTTCCTGCGACATATAGTCGCGGCGTGTATCGGCGGGGACCCCGTTGATTTGTCCTTCTCCTACGGCCCCCACGGGCGCCCGCGGCTAAGCGCCTCACACGGCTTGGTCCCCGACTTCAATCTGTCGCACACCGGCGACCTCGCCATGTTGGCCGTGTCCTGGGCCGCGCCGGTGGGGGTCGATGTAGAGGCAGTTCGGCCGACACCGGATATGCCTGGGCTTGCGTCTCAGGTCATGCACCCCGCCGAGTTGCTGGCGTTCGGCCGCCTGCCCCGAAGCGAGCAAACAGAGGCGTTCTTCACACTCTGGACCAGGAAAGAGGCCCTGCTGAAAGCCATGGGAGTCGGCCTCTCAACGGATCCCCGTTCAATCCACGTTGGTTGGTCAGCGAGTGATCTCCACCGCGAGTTCCTGGTCGATGGCCGCGTTTGCGAAATCCGCAATCTCGCGGGCCCCCCCGGGTTCGCAGCCGCGCTGTGCGCACCCAAGGGTGTCGCTCTGGCCAGGCGTGCCCTTCCGGACGCGCTGCGGGGTCGGCCGGTCCCATCGTGCCATTCCGCCGGACATCATTGAACGTGCGTACCAAGGGTCGCCGACGCCCGCCGGCGCACCTGCGGTTGAACCACGGAACCAGCCTCCTGCAAGCGCGATTGGCGGCCTCGGTTCCGAGCCCCCACCCTATGCCCGGTGGGGTGGAGTCAGGTTACGTCCCTTGTGGCGCAGAGCCGGCAACGAACCGCGAGCCGGCTCAGCGCATTTTCAGTATCACCACTTCATCGCTGGTCGGGTCCGTCTGCTTGCGCAACTCGGCGACTTCGTGGGCCGAAGCCACTGCCGCATGGTTGCCCCAGCCGTTTCGGATGAAGCTGACGACATCAGCGATCTGCTGATCGTTCAGTTGCTCGCGAAATTGCGGCATGCGATATGCCTCCGGCCGCTCCTTGACCACCAACGGACCGTCGCCATTCAGGACGACGTTGATGAGTGAGGCCGCATCCGGGTCCACCACTGTTGGATTTCCCGCCAGCGCCGGCACGAAGGGTGGTGCAGCAGCACCGGTCTCGCGGTGGCAGGACTGACAATTGCTGGCATAAAGTTTTGCCCCGCGCGCATCGTCATGCCCGCTCAGCAACATCGTGGCCGTGGTGCCGTCATAAGCATAGGCCGGTTCCTCTGCACTGGCCGGTAGCGATTTCAGATAGACGGCAATGCTGGTCAGGTCGTCGTCGCTCAGATACGGCGTGCTGTTGTTGATGACGTCGCGCATCGAGCCGTACGCCGAGCCGTACTTGTTGCTCCCGGTCTTGAGGAACTGCACGATATCCGCCTGAGACCATTTGCCGAGCCCGGTCGACAGGTTCTGCCGCAGGCTCGACGCATACCAGTCGTCAAGCATGGCGCCGAACAAGAAACCGGAATCCTGTCCGTCCAGCGCTTTCTCCTGCATGGCCCAGCCGCGCGGCGTGTGGCATGCGCCACAATGGCCAAGGCCTTCGACCAGATAGGCACCACGATTCCACTGCGCATCCTTGTGCGGGTCAGGGGTGAAGCCGGCGCTGCCGGTGAATAATGCGTTCCAGATGGCGAGCGGCCAGCGTGGGCTCAGATAAAGGGGGATTTCATTGGGCTGGTTGACCTGATGGACCGGCGGTACCGCGCGCATGAAGTAGTCGTACAGCGCCTGCACATCGGCATCGGTCAGCTTGGCATAGGAAGGATAGGGCATCGCCGGATAGAGCCGGTGGCCGTCCTGGGCGATACCCTTGCGCAAAGCGCGGTCGAAGTCCTGCAGCGTGTAGGTGCCGATCCCGGTTGCAATGTCCGGGGTGATGTTGGTTGTCATGATAGTACCAAGCGGGGTTCCCATTTTGAGACCGCCAGCGAATGCCCTGCCGCCCGGCACCGAGTGACAGGCAACGCAGTCGCCGGCACGCGCCAGATACTCGCCGCGCGCGGTGGCACTTGCACCTGTCTGGGTCTGGGCCTGGGCCTGGGCACCCGGCACCAGGATCAGGCCCACGAAAAGCGCCGCAGCCAGTTGCAGCCACGTCATGGGACGTTCTCTCGAATGGTGCGGCCACAGGTGGATTGCGCGCAGCCATCCGCGCTTCGTATTCCGGATGTCGCCATCCCGCACCGCCATGGTCACGCTCAGGCGGTCGTCGAAAGATCATGATCCTTGAACGGCAGGCTGCGGATGCGCTTGCCGGTAGCGGCGAAGATGGCGTTCGCCAACGCCGGCAGCGCAGGCGGCAAGGCCGGCTCCCCAAGTCCGGTGGGCGGATGGTCGGTGACCAGGAAATGCACCTCCACCGGAGGCGCCTGGCGCATGCGCAGCGGCAGCACGGTATCGAAGTTGCCTTGCACGACCTTGCCGGCGTCGATCAGCACAGCCTGGCCCAACGCAGCACCAATGCCGTCCAGTGCCGCCCCTTGCGCCTGGTTTTCGGCATTGAGCGGGTTGATGATCTGGCTGCCAATGTCGCCGACGACCCAGACGTTGTCGATCGTGATCGCACCTGCGCTGCTCACGGTCGCTTTGACGACCTCGGCAAAATACCCGAGATGGCTGAAGTAATAGGCTAGCCCCATGCCTGTCCCGTTCGGCAGCTTTTGCTTGCCCCAACCAGACTTGTCCGCCACCAGCTCAATCACGCCGCGCATCCGGCCGGTATCGAACCCAGGGCCCGCACGCGGCCCTGGCGGATCCGGCAGCAGCCTGGGCTTGCCGAGCAGGTTGAGGGCGAATTCCACTCGGTCCTTGCCCGCGGTATGTGCGAGTTCATCGAGGAACGACTGGAACGCAAAGCCCAGTCCGTTGGAGCGCGGCGCACGCATCGGCCCGGTGGGTGCCCGAAGCGGAATCATCGACGTGCCGAATTGGAGATTCTCAACCAAGCGGGCCGGGAATTCCGCCGTCCCCATGTCTGCGGAAGAGGCCACGTCGCCATCCTGGCTGAAGGTGACGAAGTGGTCCGAAAACGCGAGCAGCCGGCCATCGCCATCCACTCCGCCTTTGAAGAAATGGAATCCCGCCGGGCGATAAAAATCATGCCGCATGTCGTCTTCGCGGGTCCAGAGCAGCTTGACCGGTGCTCCAACGACCTTTGAGATCCAGGCCGCTTCGACCATGTAGTCATTGCTCAGCCGCCGGCCAAAGCCGCCGCCGGCACGGACCATGTGCACCGTGATTGCCGATTCCGGAATCCCAAGGGTGGCGGAAACCAGCTTGGCGCCAGGCGCCGGGTTCTGTGTGGGAGCCCAGATCTCGATCTTGCCCTCGGCGTAGCGGGCAGTGCAGTTCTGCGGCTCCAGATCGATATGGGACAGGAACGGGTAATGGTACGCCGCTTCGATCACGTGGGCGGCCTTGCCGAAGGCAGCCTTCACGTCACCGTCCTCGCGCAGGATGCTCTCCGGCGCGCCCTTTGCCATCCGCGCCGCGGTCGCCGCGAAATCGGCACTGCTCTGACCAGCGATATTGCCCTCATCCCAGGTGATGTCCAACTGCTGGCGCGCCCGATTGGCAAGCCACCAGCTGTCGGCTACCACCGCCACACCATCCAGCAGACCATGCAGATCGGTGCCGCCCTTCACCTCGAATGCCGCCCGCACGCCCGGCAGGTTGCGAATGGTCGCTACGTTCGACCTCACCAGTCTGCCGCCGTGCACATCGCATTTCTGAAACACGGCGTAGAGCATGCCTGGCACGCTGACATCGATGCCAAACATCGGCTGGCCGGTGACGATCCGCTGCACCTCGATGTTGCGCGTGGGCTTTCCGATAATGCGAAAGTCTTTTGGATCCTTCAGCTTGAGACCGTTGACGTCAGGGACGGGGAACGCGGCGGCTTTGGTGGCCAGCGTGCCATAGGAAAGGCTCCGCCCGCTCGGTTTGTGCACGACCTGCCCGGGTGTGGTCTCGCATTCGGCCGCCGGAACATTCCATTCTGCAGCAGCCGCGGCAATCAGCATTTGCCGCCCGGCGGCGCCGACCTGGCGCAGCGGCAGCCAGTTCGTCGGCGTCGCGGTGCTCCCGCCGGCGACCTGGCGAGGGTATCGCGAATCCAGATCCGCCTGCTCGATCTGCACATCCGCCCAGGCGACATCGAGCTCCTCGGCGATCAGCATCGGCAGCATGATCTTTACGCCCTGTCCTACCTCGGGGTTTTTCGCCGTGATGGTCACACGCCCATCCGGCGCGATGCGGACATAGGCGTTCAGCACAACCACATCCGGCCCTGCCTTGCCCAATATCGCCGCACGCGAAATTCCTGGAATGGATGCCGTCAACAGTAGACCGCCGCCGATGGCGAGGCTGGCCCTGAGGAAGTTTCTGCGTGCCAGCATGATCAGGTCCTCCCCGCAGCCGCGGCTTGTTTGATCGCCGCGCGAATCCGCGTGTAGGTGGCACAGCGGCAAACATTTCCGCTCATGGCGTCGTTGATATCCTGGTCTGTCGGGGCCGGCACGCGCACCAGCAGGGCTGTGGCCGACATGATCTGGCCCGCCTGGCAGTACCCGCATTGCGGCACGTCCAGGTCGACCCAGGCCGCCTGCACGTTTCGGCCGACCTTGGTCTCGCCAATCGCCTCGATTGTCGTGATGGCAGCATTGCCGACGGAGGCGATCGGGGTCTGGCAGGAGCGAATGGGGTCGCCGTCCATATGCACCGTGCAGGCACCGCATTGTGCGGCGCCACAGCCGAACTTCGTACCCTTCAGATCCAACGTGTCGCGCAACACCCACAGGAGTGGGGTTTCGCCATCGATATCGACATGGCGTGGTGCACCGTTGACTTGGATCGTGAATTGCATCCTGGATACTCCAACAAGCAGGCTCCGATTTCTCGGATCAACATTGACAGGCCCCGAGCCCGACATGCCGGGAATTTCGGCCCGGACGAGAGAAATTTCAACACGGTAGCCAGCATTATCGACGGTCCGCAATGGCGGGCCCAAGGACAGCCTGCACTGTAATCCAACGGTCATCGTGACATGCACGGTTGCCCGGAATAGAAACGCAGACAGCCGACACTGCTTACGGGTATTTCATGTGCCGGTCAGGAATCCCGCCGTATGACGCAGACGCAAGCTGCGCGATACGATTGTCGACTTTCTTCGAGGTTGTGATGGCCGCTGCTCAGATCCTCCGGAAAATCGTCGTCAACGGGATCGCCGTAAATTGCTGTCTCGAAGGTCCGGAAACCGCGTCGTGATGTTCGGAAACGGTCTGGCCACCGGGACGGCCATGTGGGAGCCGCAGGCGACTCACTTCGACAAACGTTTTCGCGTGCTGCGATACGACGTGCGTGGGCACGGCGCGACCGAGGCGACGCCGCCTCCGTATACGATCGAGCAGCTTGCCGACGATGTCGTCGATTTTCTCGATCGGCTCGGCATCGGCAACGTTGCGTACGTCGGTCTCTCACTCGGCGGAATGATCGGGCAGGCACTCGCCGTCCGCCACCCGGACAGGGTCCGATCCCTGGTTCTTTGTGACACGACCATGCACAGCCCGCGTGACATGTGGATCGAGCGGATCGCGGCAATCGAGGCGAACGGACTCGAACCGCAAGTCGAGCCGTCGATCGAGCGCTGGTTCACCCACAGCTTCCGTTCCAGCCAGCCGAAGCTTGTCGACGACATGCGCGTGATGATCCGCGCCACCTCACTCCATGGCTATCTCGGATGTGCGATGGCGATGCGCGACATGCGCCTCGAGAGCGTGGCCCCCCGCATCACCCAACCAACCTTGATCCTCGTCGGACGGGACGACCGCTCGACGCCGGTCGCCGAAGCGCAGGCCCTTCACAAGGCGATCTCCGGATCGCAGCTCGAGGTCATCGAACACGCCGCGCATTTGCCCAATATCGAGCAGGCGTCGCGGTTCAACGCCGTGCTGGGCCGCTTCCTCGACGCGCATCCCGTCGCGTAACCTACGGCATCACGAGGCCACTGTTCACTTCGAGGATCTGCCCCGTGACCTAGCCCCCGTCGCCCTTCGCAGTCAGGAACGGCAGCGCCAGGTCGTGAAACGCATCCGGTTCTTCCAGTTGCGGCGTGTGGCCGGAGTTCGGCAGCACGGCGATATGGCAATCGGCGATCTGCTTCTGCATGGCCGCCGCATGTTCAGGCGTGCGCGCCGTGTCATGGCGGCCCTGAATGATCATGACGGGAACTGCAATGCTGCCCAGGCGGTCGAACGTATTCGACCTCGCGTTCGAGCGCGCC
>DATKFJ010000471.1:0-3923 GCA_035511435.1 Acetobacteraceae bacterium
CGAAGTCACCGGTCTCCTGGCCGCGCAGGCGCGTGCCGACCGCGAGCATCATGTCGACAGTTTGGTAGAACTGCTGGATCTTCGGCATACCGTTGCCGTGCAGGCCGCCGAGGTTCATCGGGTGGTCTTCGGAGACTATGCCTTTGCCGTTGATGCTGTTGATCATGGTGAAGCCGAGATCGAGAAGCTTGTGCACGGCGCTGCTCGCGCGGCGTGCACCGGAACCAAGCCAAAGCATTGGACGTTTTGCCGTAATGATGCGTGAGGCGAGGTCGTCCAGTTCCGCAGCGGAAGGCGTGCGCGGCGGCGGCAGGGGTAAGACGAAGTTGTCGAAAATGGCGGGGCGTTCGACCGGGGTGCGTTGCAGATCGATCGGCACTTCGACGCTGACCGGTCCAGTCGGCGGGGTCAGTGCATCGACCGCGGCGCGGGTCAGCACACCGATTGCCTGCTGCGCGGAGCGGATGCGATACGCGGTCTTGGAGACAGAGCGCAGCATGCCGAGTTGATCGGGTGCGTCGTGCACGGTGCCCATCTCGCGGTCAACGAATTTTGTCGAGGTCTGGCCGGTGATGTGCAGTACGGACGAGCCGGAGAAGCGTGCCTCGATCAGGCCGCCGATGGCATTTGCCGCTCCTGGTCCGGTGGACGAGAAGATCACGCCGAGGCCACCTGAGACGCGGGCATAGCCGTCCGCCATGTGCGCGCCTCCCAACTCGCCGCGCGCCATGATGAAGCGGATGGCATTGCGCCGGCCAATCGCATCCAGCATGGGAATATTGTGCACCGAGGCAATACCGAACGCGGTGGTGACGCCGCATTGCGTCAGGAATTCGGCTACGAGATCTCCGACGGTATAATCACTTGCCATCTCGGACTCCTGTTCGTTGGGAGAGGCTGGAACAGGCACCTTCGCGCGTCAACCGACTGTCGTGCTATGCAGCGTCGTCTGGAGACCGAGGGGAGAAACCATGAGTCAACTCGACAAGGCCAACCGGTTCCGTGCTTTGCACGCGGCGCCGGGCGCATTCGTGATTGGCAACGCCTGGGACGCGGGGTCTGCGCGCATCCTGGCAGGCGTGGGATTTGTTGCACTGGCGACTTCAAGCGGGGCTGCGGCGGGCATGCTCGGCCGCCGTGACGGCATGATCACGCGCGATGAGTCATTGGCGCATGCGCGTGCGGTGGTAGAGGCGACTGACCTGCCGGTATCCGCCGACCTGGAGAAGGGATTTGGCGATGCACCGGAGGCCGCGGCGGAGACCATCCGTCGCGCGGGTGCGATTGGCTTGGTTGGCGGCTCGATCGAGGATGCGACCGGCGATCGGCAGAAGCCGCTGTTCGATGCCGGCCTTGCGACGGAGCGCGTCGCGGCTGCGGTGGAGGCGGCGCGCGGGTTGTCGATACCGTTCACGCTGACGGCGCGCGCGGAGAATTTCCTGCGCGGCAATCCCGATCTGGCAGACACGATCCGGCGATTGCAGGCGTTCGAGGCGGCGGGCGCGGATGTGCTGATGGCGCCTGGCCTGCCTGATCTTGCCGCGGTGCGGACGGTGTGCGCCGCGCTGTCGAAACCGTTCAATTTCATGGCTGGCATCAAGGGTAAATCGTTCTCGGTGCCGGAGCTTGCAGAGGCAGGCGTGAAGCGCGTCAGTCTCGCGACTTCGTTATATCGCGCGGCGATGACCGGTCTGCTGAATGCTGCGCGCGAGGTGAAGGAGAGGGGCACACTGGGTTATGTGGACACCACGATGGCTACCCCGGAGCTGAACGGTTTCATGGTTGGATGAAGCGCCATCGTGATTTAGGAATGCGCGGCGTACTTCTCGTGGGCGCAGCGTCATTGTCATTGCGAGCAGCGTAGCGACGCGGCATTCTCGGTCGGGTACGCACCGTGATCGAGATTGCCGCTTCGCTACGCCCCCGCAATCACAGCGGGGAGCAGCGGCCTTTTTCCCCGTACTCCATTTCGCGACGATAGCGATAGGCTGCGTCCGTTTCGTCGATCCGCACATCCTGCCACGTGACGCACTGCCCGGCGCGCACGTCGCGCAGCAGCTTCACGTGGTTCGCCAGGCCGATCGGCAGGCCTCCGATTTCCAGACTGGCATGCGCCGGCAGTAGTTTGCCCCACACGCAGCCGCCGCCTTCACCGTCGAGCATTTCGCCCGCACGCAGGTCGCGCTTCGCCGTGGCTATCACGTCGCCCCGGAACCCCGTCGGCGCACCGGTTGCCTCGCCGCGCAACGCCGCGGATAGAATGGATATGTTCAGCTCCAGCCCGATCAGATGAAACGGTCGGTATAATGCGGACATCCGCCCCGATGCATCCGTCACCACACCGTATTCCTTGAAGCAGCGAGCCGTGTAATCGTTCGGTGCCTCGAACAGCACATAGACGCCCCAGCGCAGATCGTTCGCCACCAGCGTGCCGTCGCGGTGCAGGCTGGAGACCACCTCGACCTGGCCGGCAGGACGCAACAACTCCGCCATCTCATGCGTGCCGCAGGGCGGAAACCCCAGGCCATCCGGCGGCGGCATCAGGCCGGTGGCATTCGCCACCGCCGCCATCTCGATGCCTGATTTCGTGCCATCGAGAAAGGAATTGAACATCTGCGGATTCATTCCGCCGGTACGCGCCTGTTCTTCGGTCAGCCCGTAATACCCCCACACCGTCGCCGGTGTTGACGCGTGATATTCCGGCAGATATTTGGTGCCCTTGCCGGCGGCGATCACGCGGAAGCCGCAGGCGCGTGCCCAGTCCACCAGCTCGCAGATCAGCGCCGGCTGATCGCCATACGCCAGCGAATACACCACCCCCGCCCGCGCGGCCTCACACACCAGCGCAACGCCTGCCAGTACATCGGCTTCCACGTTCACCATCACGATATGCTTACCCTCGGCAATCGCACGGCGAGCATGTGCGATGCCGGCGTGGGCGTGTCCGGTGGCCTCTACCACCACCTCGACATCCGGCGCCGACACCATGGCCAATGCATCTTCCGTGAAGCGCGTGGCAGCGATACGTTCCTCGGCCCAGCCGACGCGCCGGCAGGCGTCACGTGCGCGTTCCGGTGCCAGGTCGGCGATCGCGGCAATCTCGATGCCCGGCGTGGATGGGATCTGCGACAGGAACATCGAGCCGAATTTTCCTGCCCCGATCAGCCCGACGCGCACCGGCCGGCCCTGTTCCAGGCGCTTGCCCAGCAGCCGATGCAAATTCATCCGCGCCTCCCTTTTCTCGCGTGCGGTTTCGTGGCCCATTGCTACGCCAGGACAGGGAGAATTGCGATGGCGGGACTGCCAGAGGTGGAATGGCGCAAGCTGCGTGCCGATCAGTTGCGCGAGAAGGCGAGGCAGGACGCGATCGTCATCCTGCCGATCGCCTCGCTGGAGCAGCACGGGCCGCATCTGCCGGTTGAAGTGGACAGCATGCTGGGTGAAACGGTCGCGGTCCGCGCCGCGCGCAAGGTGATGGCGCGCGGGCAGCAGGTGGTGGTGCTGCCGGTGCTGTGGACCGGGTTGTCGGAGCATCACATGAGCTTCGGCGGCACGGTCACGCTGGATTTTTCTGCGTTCTCCGCCGTGGTGGAGGGTGTGTGTCGATCTGTGTTGCGTCATGGTTTCAAGCGCGTCGTGCTGCTGAACGCGCACGGCGGCAACGAGAACGCACTGCGCACGATCACCGACGAACTGACTCCAAAGCTGGGCGTGCCGATTGTTCAGTTCACCTATTGGTACGCGGCCGCGGGGGCGATCGCGGAGATCCTGGAGACACAGACCATGCTGATGCACGCCTGCGAGGCGGAGACTTCCATGATGCTGGCGGTGCGACCGGAACTGGTGGCGATGGATCGCGTCGGCATGGCAAAGGCGAACAGCACGCCGGATACTGCCGATGTGGTGGGTGGTGGGGTGTATCG
>DATKFJ010000472.1:0-6585 GCA_035511435.1 Acetobacteraceae bacterium
GCACCCAGAAGAACGCCACCTGACGCTTCGGTATTGTGTACGCAACCGGCAAGCCCAGCACGTCGCGATAGAAGCTGACCGCGCGATCCAGGTCGCCGACGGTCAGATGCGCTTCGAACAACCCCCGGATCGGCACGATACTCATGCGAATCCTCCGCTCCCACTATCTCCGGCGCCACCCTGCGCGCACAACTCATGCGCCCACCGCATCCCGACGGTAACATCCAGTCGCCGCAACGACCGTCGGCGCAGCTTCGGGTTCTATTTCGCCAACTCCCCGTGCGCGCCTTCGCCTCACATGGCAAGATTGCCTTCGCAAGCTTAAGTTCTAGAGAAGCTTCACCCGCCTCCAAGCGGAGAGATGATCCAACATGGATATCGGTCTCGGCCCCACCGCAGCTGCGCCAATCGGCACGCCGCCCACCGGCACCACGCCCACCGGCACCACGCTGGAAAGCCGCTACGTCGATCTCGACACCCCGATCCTGCTCACCGGCGTTCAGGCGCTGGTCCGCGTCCTGTTGGAGCAGGCCAGGCTCGACCGTGCCGCCGGCCTGAACACCGGCGCTCTGGTGTCGGGCTATCGCGGCTCGCCGCTGGGCGGGTTGGACCTGGAACTCTGGCGCCGCCAGACGATGCTCGTCGCGCACAACATCCGCTTCCAGCCAGGTGTCAACGAAGACCTGGCCGCCACCATGCTGTACGGCACGCAGCAGCTCGACGCCTTTCCCGGCAAGCGCGTCGATGGCGTGTTCGGCATGTGGTACGGCAAAGGCCCCGGCGTGGACCGCGCCGGCGATGCGCTGCACTGCGGCAATTTCATCGGCACGTCGGCACATGGCGGCGTGCTGGCTGTGGCCGGCGATGACCACGGCGCGCATTCCTCCACCTATCCGCACCAGACCGAGCACGTTTTTCAAGGCGTGTTCATCCCCGTGCTGAACCCCGCATCCGCCCAGGACATACTCGACCTCGGCCTGGCCGGCATTGCGCTTTCACGATTTTCCGGCCTGTGGGTGGCGCTGAAGACCACAGCCGAGACCGCCGAACAAGCGGCCACGCTGATCATCCCGTCGGTACGCAACTTCATCACACCGGTGTTCCCCGTACCGCCGCATGGGCTGAATTACGATCCGGGCCTGCGCTTCCCGGCGGATCGGATGGAACTGGAACGCCGTGTGGTCAACGAGCGCATTCCTGCCGTGCTGGCGTGGGCGCGCGCCAACCGCCTCGACCGCCGCGTATTCGGCGGTGACGATGCACCGATCGGCATTGTCACCGTCGGTCGCGCGCACGAAGACACGATGCACGCGCTGCGCATGCTCGGCCTGGAAGACCACAAGCAGATCGCGGTTTACAAGGTCGCGATGACCTGGCCGCTGGAAACCATCGGCCTGCGCGAATTTGCCCACGGCAAGCGGGCACTGCTGGTGGTGGAAGAAAAACGCAGCTTCGTCGAAGCGCAGATCCGCGACGCCCTGTACAACCTGCCCGCCGATGATCGCCCCGAGGTCAGCGGCAAGACCGACCCATCCGGCGCTCCATTGCTGTCGCCACTGATGGAATTGTCGCCGGAAACGGTCGCCGTCGGCCTCGCCGGCTTTTTGCGCTCCGCCGGCCTGAACATCGCCGATCCGCCGGCACCACGCATGCCGGACCGCCCGCCCGGACTGCTGCGCCGCATTCCGGCTTTCTGCGCCGGCTGTCCGCATGGCACATCGACGCGTCTGCCGGAAGGCAGTTTCGCCACCGCCGGCATCGGCTGCCACTTCATGGCGCTGGATGACGGCGACCAGACTCGCACCTTCACCCACATGGGCGGCGAGGGCGCGCCATTCGTCGGCATGGCGCCGTTCACCGACACGCCGCACATGTTCGCCAACATCGGCGACGGCACCTACACGCATTCCGGCATCATGGCGATCCGCCAGGCCGTCGCGGCGCGCGCGCGCATCACCTACAAGATCCTGTTCAACGACGCAGTGGCGATGACCGGCGGCCAGCCGGCCGAGGGCGGCTTCCCGGTCACCGCAATCGCCGCACAGGTCGCCGCGGAAGGCATTTCCCGGATCGCGCTTGTCGCGGACGAGGAAGATCGCCTGCCGCCTTCGTCTGCGCTGCCAACCGGCACCACGCGGCACACGCGCGAGGAACTGGACGCGGTGCAACGCGAATTGCGCGAGTACGACGGCGTCTCCGTGCTGATCTACGATCAGGTCTGCGCCACGGAAAAGCGCCGCCGCCGCAAACGGGGCAAGATGGCGCAGCCAGCGCAGAGTGTTGTGATCAACGAACAGGTGTGCGAGAATTGCGGCGACTGTTCCGCGCAATCCGGCTGCATCGCGATCGAACCGGTCGAAACTACACTCGGGCGCAAGCGCCGCATCAACCCGACAAGCTGCAACGTCGATCTGTCCTGCCTGAAGGGCTTCTGCCCAAGCTTCGTCACCGTCGCCGGTCCGCCGAGTGCGCCGGACGCCGATCCGCATTGGCAGGCGCGCGAGGATGAATTCGCCGCCACGCTGCCTCATCCGAAAGTGCCCGCGACCGCCAAGCCATGGCGCGCTCTGTTCGCCGGCATTGGCGGCGGCGGCATCATCACGTCCGGCGCGATCCTGGCGATGGCGGCGCATCTGGAAGGCAAGGCGGTGCGCACGCTCGACTACACCGGGCTGGCACAGAAGAACGGCACGGTGGTCGCGCATGTGCAGATCGCCGATGCCGAGTCGGCGCTCGACGTCGTGCGCGTTCCACTCGGCACCGCCGATGTGATGATCGCCGCAGACCTTGCCGTTGCGGCGGGACCTGGCGTGCTGGAACGCAATGCAGCGTCGGCCGCGGTGATCGGCAACCTCGATCTCGCTGCCACCGCCGCGTTCAAGCACGACGCGAATCTGTCGATCGACGCAGTGCTGCACCGACGCACCATTGAACGCGCGACGAGTGAGGGGCCATCGGTTTATCTGCATGCGGTGCGTCTGGCCGAGCATCTGTTCGGCAATGCGCAGGCGATGAACACGATGCTGCTGGGTATGGCGTGGCAGCGTGGCCTGGTGCCAGTGGGCGAAGCGGCGATTCTGCGCGCGATCGAGCTGAACGCCGCCGCGGTCGCGCTGAACCGGCGTGCGTTCCTCTGGGGCCGCATTCTCGCAGATCGGCCCGCGCTGGAAGACGAAATTCTGCTGCACACGCAGGAGGCGCCTCCCGCGAAGCTCGATGCACTGATCGATGCGCGCGCCTCGGCACTGGTGGCATATCAGAACGCCGCGCTGGCACAGCGCTACCGCCTGACGGTGAACGAGGTGATCGCCCGCGAGACCGAGGTATTCGGCAATCCGGGACGCCTGTCGCGTGCTGCGGCCGAGGGGCTGTATCGCGTCATGGCATACAAGGATGAATACGAGGTCGCGCGTCTGCATGCCGCAGCGACCTATGGTGAAAAGCCGGTGTTCCACATGTCGCCGCCGCTGATCACGCGGATCGATCCCGCCACCGGACGCCCTGGGAAGATCGCGCTGCCCGGCTGGCTGGCGTTGCCGCTGTTCCGCGTGCTGCGCCATGGCAAGCACCTGCGAGGCACCGCGTTGGACCCGTTCGGCCGCCAGCAGGAACGCCGCATGGAACGCGCGTTGATTGAACAGTACACCAGCGACCTGCGCACCACGCTCGATGCGTTGCGGCCCGATACGCTGGAGGTTGCCGTTGCCCTGGCGGAGCTGCCCGACATGATCCGGGGCTTCGGCCCCGTGAAGGACACGAACCGCCTGAAGGCAGAGCAAAAGCGCCGTTCGTTGCTGCTGCAACTAGCTGCGGCACCGCTGGCGCTGGCGGCGGAATAGCCGTGGCACTGCGACAAACGTAGCCACAAGCGTCAATGCGAGCGGCGCAACCATAACCTGTCGTGGCGAGCAGTGTAGCGACGCGGCAATCTCGTGCCGGTTCCGCGGCACCGGCACGAGATCGCCGCGTCGCCACGGTCCTCGCAATGCCGTCACCCGCCTACGCTATCTGCACCGATTGCACCGCCTCCTCCAGTTCCACGAATGTCGGCATGTGTTCGGTGGGTACCATTTTGCGCCCGGATTCAACACTGACCTGTGGCGCATTGCCATGCAGATGCGTTACCAGAACGGCACGGATCACCTCGTAATACTTGGCCTCCTCCTCGACCACACTTTTCAGACGGCTCGCAAACGGCCCGGCCAGACCATACGCCAGCAGCACGCCAAGGAAGGTGCCAACCAGCGCACTGCCGATCATCGCACCCAAAATCGCCGGGGGCCGGTCGATATGCGACATCGTCTTGATCACGCCGAGTACCGCCGCGACGATCCCCAGCGCGGGCAGGCCATCCGCCATCGTCTGCAACGCGTGCGCGCCATGGAGTTCCTCGTTCAGCGTCTTCTTCAGCTCGCGCGCCAGCACATCCTCGATCTGATTGGGATCGTCGGCGTTCATGCCCACCATGCGCAGATAATCGCAGATTATGGCTGTGGCGAAATGATTGGCGAGCACCTTGGGAAACTTCTGAAATGCCGGACTATCCTCCGGCTTCTCGATATGTGGCTCAAGCGCCATGTTGCCCTTGGTGCTGGCGAGCCGCGCCAGGAAGTACAGCAGACTCAACAGGTCGACATAGTCGGTCTTGCTGAACGCGGCGCCCTTGAAGATCTTCATGAAGCCAGCCGTGGAATGCTTCACATCGTGCAGGCTGTTGGCCATGACGAAAGAGCCGATGGCGGCACCGCCGATCGTCCACATTTCGAATGGCAGCGCTTCCGCCAGCACGTCGATGCTGCCGCCCGAGACGACATAGCTGCCGAACACGCAGGCGAGCAGGAAAACGAAGGCCCCGATCGTCAGCATGACGGCGGCTCAGTGACCTTCCGGTGCTTGTGCCGACGCAGCCTGGCGCGATATGGGCGCAGCGGGCGGTGGCACGCCTGTCGCCGGGACTTGCGGCGCACTGACGGCGGACGAAGAGGGGCCGAGAGATGGGCGTACCGACCGCAGCACCGTAATGGCGATGCGGCGGTTGGCGGCGGCCAGCGGATCGGCTGGCAGCAACGGGTCGCGGTCGGCATTGCCGGTCACGCTACGGATGCGGGTCTGCTGCAGGCCGCCTTCGATCAGCAGCCGCCGCGTGGCGTTGGCGCGATCCGCGGACAATTCCCAGTTGCTCCGGCCAGACCCCACGAACGGCGCCGCATCGGTGTGGCCGGAAATGGAAATGTCCTGCGTCAGCCGCGCGAGGGCGGGTGCCACTTTTTGCAACAGCAGCCGCGCTCGATCGTTCGGTTCCGCGGACCCCAACGGGAACATCGGCACGCGGTCGGCGTCGAGGATCTGGATGCGCAGCCCTTCCGGAGTCAGGTCGATCGCCAACTGGCTGGCCAGAGCGCGCAGATCTGGATCGCCGCGCACGGCATCGCGGATCTGCTGTGCCGCCTGATCGAATGCCTGCGTTTCCCGCTTCACCAGTTCCGCCCGCAACTCGGCTTCGGTCGGCGGTCGCGGCACACCAGACGCCGAAGCGACAGCGACCGGAGCGGTGCCGTTGACAGCGACCGGAGCGGTGCCGTTGACAGCGGCCGGAGCGGTGACTTTGACAGCGACCGGCCCCGCAGTCGCGGCAGCGACCGGCCCCGCAATCGCGGCAGCGGCCGAAACAGGAACCGCGGCAGCGGTCCGGGCAACGATCACCGCAGCACCAGCGCCAGCATCAGGCGACGCGCCCGCAGGCTTGCCTCCCAGATCCGGCGCGTCGCTTTTGGTGTCGTCGCGAGTCGGTCGGGGCTGGGCGATGACGTCAGGATCGTCGTCGTCCACGTGGTCAACCACGGGCTGCTGTCCCTGCGTGACCTGCACGGAGCCCAGATCCGAAATCATGGCACCATCGGCGAAGGCGGTCCGGCCACCGAAAGGCTGCCCGATCCCGGATGATGAATGGCTGAGCACATTGTTCGGGCTGAAGTAGTCGGCGAGGCCCTTCCGCTGCGCTTCGGTGGTCGCGTTCAGCAGCCACATCAGCAGGAAGAATGCCATCATGGCGGTGACGAAGTCGGCGTACGCGACCTTCCAGGCGCCACCGTGGCCGCCGCCCATGATCACCTCTTCCTTGCGGATGATGATCTGGACTTTGCCGTTCTTGCCAGCCTTCCCGCGCATGCGTCCACATCGTCTCCGCTACCAGGGCAGATTGACCGTTCGTATTTAATTCCAGGCTAAGAGCCGCGTGCGACCAGGGTGGTCGGTTGGCTCGTGATCGGTTGGCTCGTGATCAGTGATCGAGCATCCGAGGCCGACCGGTTGCGGCGCGCGCCGAGGTGGGTTAGGGCGGCCGTATCTTGCAGCAGGTTGCCGGTCGGCGATGCCATGAGCGCTCAGAATATCTACGACGACCCCGACTTCTTCGCTGGCTACGCCCGTCTGCCGAGGTCCGAGCAGGGGCTTGCCGCAGTGTTCGAATGGCCGGCGTTTCAGCGACTGCTGCCCGCCTCGCTGCAGGACATGCGCGTGCTCGATCTCGGCTGTGGCCTGGGCTATTTCGCCCGCGAGGCCAGGGCGCGCGGTGCACGAAACGTC